>JBGPBS010000006.1:0-35516 GCA_041481365.1 Bathyarchaeia archaeon | reverse complement strand
GGATTGTTCATCAAGCGCTCAACGTCTTTGTCAGCGTACTCGGCAATTTTCTCAGGGGAGAAATTGTCGAAAGCTTCTCTGAGATCATCTCTTCTCTTCAGTATGAGCTCCCAGGTCAAACCCGCTTGGAAACCCTCAAGCGTCAGAAACTCAAACAGCGTCCTGTCATCATGAACAGGAGTGCCCCACTCTTCATCGTGATACCTGACATAAAGCGGACTATCGGTTTTCCAGCATCTAGTCAACTTCTTTGCCATGGCATAACGTCGTGAAGTCAGAGATTTAAATCTCGCTGAATACTACTAGATCAAAGAAAAATACGCATATTCCTGAGGAATTCTATTCAGGTGCTTAGTCTGGGCTAGACTTGGAGATGCTGCCTTTTTCCCCAGAGGAGAAGTAATGCTCTAGAAGAGGCTACACTCTTTCTTCTCTAGCGAGTTATCGTGCAGGTATTGCTTTATTAGTTAGCATTTGGATAGAGTTTCAAAAATGGTTCGGGGATTTTGCTTGAATCATCATCGGTGTTTTGAGGATGAAGAGGAGAGGAGAAATTGGCAGAATCCTGATGCCATTCTGGTCAGCATCGGACTGAAGCCTGGTTTCACGTTTCTGGATATCGGTTGTGGTGATGGTTTTTTCGCCATTCCTGCCGCGAGGATTGTCGGTGAGAAAGGGGTGGTCTACGGACTAGACAGCGATGAAGAAGCAATAGACCAACTTTGTGAGAGAGCCCGGGTTGAAGGCCTGTTGAATTTGAATCTAAAGGTTGGAGAAGCTGAAAAGACGGTTCTCTGCAAGGGCTGTGCCGACATCGTTTTCTTTGGTATTGTCCTTCATGATTTCGATTCCGCTCCGAAGGTTCTGTCCAATGCCAAGAAGATGCTGAAACCCGATGGGCGACTGGTTGATTTGGACTGGAAGAAAGAACCAATGAACTTGGGTCCGCCGCTTCGCATAAGATTTAGCGAAGAGGAAGCGGCTAACCTGATCGAGAAGGCAGGCTTGAAGATAGAGACCGTGAACACCTCTGGGCTCTATCACTACGTAATAATCGCCAGACCCTAACCTAGAGCTTAGCACTGCCGAGCTAGGCTTGTTTAAAAAACTCGATCAGTTTTCTTGTCTCCGCGCGCTGAATAGTTTCTGCACACTCTTTTGGATCCAACCGTTTGAATTCAATGCTCAAGTTTTCAAGTAGTTTCTGAACACCCTTTGCAACGTCTGGTGCCGCAAGAATTCCACGCACCTGGCGATCTGCTCTGCGCTTTATTGCATCAACATACTTCGCGAGCTGGATTGCGGCCTGTTTACCCGCAGTCTTTCGTTTTACCTCAACGACGACAAGTCTCCCATTCTTATCCTCGCCATAGACGTCCACGAAGCCAGGTTCAACCTTCTTCTCGTAACTTATCAGGTTAAAGCCCTCTTCCAAGAGTGAAGGCTTGAGCAATATCGCTTTATGCATGTCCTCCTCACTCGCGTAGAGCGAGAACTCTCCAGTGTCAACAAGTTCTAGACCGGCAACTAGGTCGATTCTGTCAAAAAACACCTTGACAGACTCGTGTGGCTTCTGTCTTAAGGCGTGAATTTCCAGCAAACCTTTCTTGGCTTGAGTGTGAAAAATGCATCCTGGTGGCTGCCAGTTTACTGGCTCATATCCGACTGACCGGTGAACTAGCAAAGAGCCATCCTCTTTTATGATTAAGACGCGTTCGCCGGGCTCAAGCTTTGACTTTGCCCTTCCCGCATAATTGACCCAACACTTTCCAACGACAAGAAGCATTCTATGTTGAGAAATAGCCTCCCGAGCCGTCTTTTCTGCTTCATCAACGCTGGGATTAACCAGAATCGTGAAAGGCTTTGAACTTGCCACTTATCCTCGCCAATGGTTTATGAAGGCTGGTATGCAAATAAGACTTCTGAAGATCCCCAATGGCAGAGTGGAAGAAGAAACGCGACATAATGCGAAGATACGATGCAACAGCGCACATGTATGACCTTCGTTACGAACAGGAACAAACCTCAAAATATGTTACAGCTCTAGAAAGCCTGCAGAAGCAAGAGTTGGGAATCGTCCTAGACGTTGGTTGCGGAACAGGGCTACTTTTCCCTCACATAAACCGGGCATCAAAAAGAATTGTCGGAGTGGATATCTCTAGGAAGACGTTGCTCAAGGCAAGGGAAAGGGCAAGAAATCTCTCTAACGTTGGAATAGTCTGCGCTGACGCTGACTTTATTCCCCTGCAAGAAGGGACCTGTGACCACGTGTTTGCCATCACTCTCGTGCAGAATTCGCCCAGACCAGTTCGCACGCTGGAGGAGGTTAAGCGGGCTTCAAAAGGTGAAGCCGTAATTGTCGTCACAGGATTGAAGAGGATCTTTTCGCGAGAGGATTTCACGGATCTACTCCGCAAGGCCAGATTGCACGTTGCAGCTTTTGAGGATGAAGAAGACTTGAAATGCTACGTGGCAATATGCACGAAGATGCATCATTAGATCGTCCGATGTTCAAACCAAACTATTTATTAAAGAAATTGCAAGGCTATCTAAAATGTGGCTTTCCATTCAGGATAACACAAGTTTGGTGGGCAGTCAATGCCGTTGAGAACCATTAAGAAGGAAACGGCTGAAGCTCTGTCGTTAGAGTGGGTTTTGCACGTCAAAAACTACAAGCTGACTAATGACAGGAACTACTGCGTAGGCTGCCAGATCTGTAGCTTGGCATGCCCAAAAGAAGCAATCAAAGTCGAGAAACGACCCAAAATCGCTGGGAGGAAGGCTGAAAAGGCCAAGATCGACGTGGACTTGGCAAAATGCAACTTCTGCGGCATATGCGACGTGATCTGCCCATATGGAGCGATGAAATTGACGGTGGATGGCAAACACGTTCTTTCCGTCGTGGAAAACGAAAGCTTTCCGCAACTTGTTCGCGACATTCAAGTGGATCAGACGAAGCTTAAGGGAAACGTGACGGAATGCGAAGATGCATGCCCGTTAGATCTGATAAAGACAAAGTGGCTGACTGCTGATGGAAAAACTGTGGAGAACCTGTCAATGCTCACCGCAGGAGAAAGACGGGGGGTCCACGTCCAAGTTGAAATTGACAAGGAACACTGCCCATGCTGCAGAATATGCGAATTCAAATGCTCAGAAGGCCTGATTCGCGTAAGAAAAATCCTCAATGGAAAAATAGACATTCACACTGAAAGATGCCCGGAAGACTGCACAGACTGCCTAGACGTCTGCCCAGTCACAGGAGCGCTATACCTGTCTGAATCAGACAAGAAAGTGCGCTCGAACGAGACCTTCTGCGTCTACTGCGGAGCATGCAAGATCGTCTGCCCAGTAGACCAAGCATTGGAACTCAAACGAACGAGCCTAAACCATACTCCGATACGCTCAGGCGCTTGGAACAAGGCTCTAGAAAGGTTGGCTTCGCCAGTTGACGTTGCCAAGGAACTGAAGTCTAAGCGTTCCTCGAAGGCAAAGGAATCCGTGAAAAAGAGAGTGGGACTGAAGGAGGACTAGTATGCCCCGGAGAGCTCCACCAAATGAGATTGGAACCACGAAAGAGAAAAATCATGAGCAGAAGAAAGTCCAGAAGCGGCCACGAATCGGAGTTTTCGTCTGCCAGTGTGGTTCCGCCATATCGTCAGTCATCAATGTTGAGGACTTGACGAAATATGCTGAGACCCTTCCAAACGTCGTTTATGCTGAAAACATGAACTATCCCTGCAGCCAGCAAGGCCAAGAAGAAATCAAGACGGCAATAAAGAAAAACAGGCTTGAGCGTGTAGTTGTCGCAGGTTGCTCACCTAGACTCTATGAGCCAACCTTCCAAAGATGTGTATCGCAAGCGAATCTGAACCCTTGGCTTTTTGAGATGGCGAACATTCGCGAATTTAATTCTTATTGTCATCAGGCCTCACCGAAAGAGACCAATGAGAAAGCTAAGGACATAGTCAGAATGGCCGTTGCCAAAGCAAGAGTTCTCGAGCCACTGCAGCCCATCGAGTTGCCCATGACAAAGGAGGTCATGATCATCGGCGGAGGTATATCAGGCATAAACGCGGCCTTGGACCTTGCCGACATGGGCTTCAAGGTTTACATGGTTGAAAAAACCGAAACCATCGGCGGCTACATGGCACTTCTGGACAAGACATTCCCAACCCTTGACTGCAGCATCTGCATCGAAGGCCCAAAAATGGTGGACGTTGGAAGGCATCCGAACATAGAGATAATCTCATTCGCCGATGTCTTGAAGGTTGACGGACACGTTGGCAACTTCAAAGTCAAAATAAGGAAGAACCCAAGATACGTAATAGCTGGGAACTGCACGGGCTGCGGTGAATGCAAAGATGCTTGCCCGATAGAATATCCGAATTATGCAGACATGTACTTAGGCGTGAGAAAAGCCATTTCCGTTCCGTATGGTCAAGCGGTCCCGCTTATCTATACGATAAACCGCGACTACTGCATCGAATGCTTCAAGTGCGTTGACGCCTGCGGAGCCCGCGAAGCAATCAACTTCGACCAGAAACCCGAAGAAATAGAGGTCAACGTTGGAGCCATAATAGTCTCCATAGGTTATGACATGTACAACCCCGAGGGCATGGAGTGGACAGGGTACGGCAAATACTATAATGTCTTCACAGCCCTAGAGTTCGAAAGGTTGATCCTGGCAGCCGGACCCACAGGTGGCAAAGTGGTCCGAGCTTCAGATGGGCAAAAACCACATTCTATCGCTTTCATTCAATGCGTAGGCTCCCGTGACATAAACAGATACGAATATTGCTCAAGCTTCTGCTGCATGTACACGCTGAAGCATTCGGTCATGCTCAAAGAGAAATACAAGGATGCTATCGGCGTTTACGTTTTCTTCAACGACATGCGAAGCAACTTCAAGGGCTACGAGGAATTCTACAACCGAGCACAGAAATCCGGCGTAAAATTCATCAGAACCAAGCTGGAAAACCGCCGAATAACAGAAGACCCAGAAACCAAAAACCTGACAGTCTACGCCGAAACAGAAGACGGCAAACCCGTCCTAGCCAACGTCGAAATGGTAGTCTTGGCAAACGCTGCTATATCCGCCAGCACGGCGCCAGAACTGGCAAAAATCCTCAATTTACCCCTCAATAAAGACGGCTTCTTCGTTGAATGTCAACCGAAAATAAGGCCCACGGACACGGATGTCCCAGGAATATTCCTTTCAGGCGCCTGTCAAGGTCTGAAAGACATACCATACAGCGTCGCTCAAGGCAGCGCAGCGGCAGCCCAAGCTGCAAGCGTGCTGAGAAAAGATTCATGGCTTGTGGAACCCATCGTCGCAAACGTAAATGAAGACTTGTGTAGCGGCTGCAGAGTCTGCGAATCCACATGCAGTTATAACGCGATTAAAGTTCAGAAAGTCGGCGACAGGGAACTGGCAAAAGTCGACGAAGGTCTCTGCCGGGGATGCGGCATATGCAGCTCAGCCTGTCCGATGGATATTGTAAAGATGCCGAACTACTCCGACAAGCAGATCACCGCTCAGATAGGGGCTGCAATGAAGAAGGAGGCTAAGACATGAGCCAGCAACCAGACGCTAAGCCTGAAGAGCTACGAATAGGAGTCTACATTTGCTACTGTGGCCTCAATATCGCCGGCACCGTTGACGTGGAAGACGTTGCAAACTATGCTCGAACCCTGCCCGACGTGGTCTACGTCAAGACCAATCGCTACACGTGCGCTGATCCCGGCCAAGAAGAAATCAGGAAGGGAATAAGAGAACACAAACTGAACCGCGTCGTCGTGGCGGCATGCTCTCCGAGAATGCATGAGCCCACTTTTCGGCGAACGGTTTCCGAAGCAGGAATGAACCAGTTCCTGTTCGAGATGGCGAACATTCGCGAATTCTCTTCTTGGTGTCACCAAGGCACGCCTAAGGAAGCGACGGAAAAGGCTAAAGAGCTTGTAAAGATGGCTGTTGCGAAGGTGCGATTGCTTGAACCCTTGGACGTTTTTGAAGTTCCGGTCACACACAATGCGTTGGTCGTCGGCGCTGGAGTAGCCGGCGCAAGCGCAGCATTAGACATCGCCGAGATGGGTTATCAAACTTATCTTGTTGACAAGGCCGAAATCATTGGCGGCCACATGGCACAGTTGGGCAAGACTTTTCCAGTTTTCGAATGTTCCAACTGCCCCCAGCAGATTCACTGTCAAAGGTTTTCATGTGTTGCAACGCGCATAGGTGCCGTTGCCGTTCACCCGAACATCAAGCTTCTCACCAATTCCGAGGTGAAGAAAGTCGAGGGCGTCATCGGCAGCTACAAGGCTGAAGTGCAAACAGGACCCAGGTACGTCGATGAGAGCAAGTGTATAAGCTGCGGCAAATGCTCCGAGGTTTGCCCCGTAGAAGTGCCGAGCAAGTTTGACGCGGGCACGCGAAAACGAAAAGCCATCTACACGTCTTTTGCGAACGCGACGCCGAACACGTACGCGATCGACAGAGACACGTGCCTGCACTTCAAAGATGGAAGCTGCGGTAAATGTCAAGAAATCTGCCCAGTCGGAGCAGTCAACTATGAACAGCAGCCTAGTCAGCAGGCAATTGAGGTCGGCTGCATCGTCGTGGCAACGGGCTACGACATCTACGAGCCATACGACCTGCCCGAATACGGCTTCGGCAAGTACAAGAACGTTATCACAGCCCTGCAGCTCGAGCGCATCGTCGACTCTGGAACACAAGTGCTCGGAACGCTTTGGAAGCCATCAGACGGAAAAATGCCTGAAAGCCTCACGTACATTCAATGCGTGGGCTCACGCGACACCAAAAAATACGAGTACTGCTCAGGCTTCTGCTGCATGCTCACGCTGAAAAGCGCCGTCTTCCTCAAAGAAAAATACGGCGACAAACTGGACATCAACGTCATCTTCACCGACATGCGAGCTAACAAAAAAGGTTACGAGGAACTGTACAGAAAAGCCCAAAACCTCGGCGTAAACTTCATCCGCACAAAGCTTGCAGGCAGAACGGTCACAGAAAACCCAGGCTCAGGAAAACTGATCGTACAGGCTGAAAAAGAGAACGGCGAACCAGTCGAAGTCAAGGCCGACATGGTCATTTTGGCCACAGCAGCAACCGCAGCCCAGGGTTCAGACGAAGTGGCCAGAGTGTTCAACATCAGTCGAGGAAGTGATGGCTTCTTCATGGAAAGTCACCCAAAGCTTAAGCCTATAGACACGCCAGCGGACGGGGTCTTCGTAGCAGGCGGCTGCCAAGGTCCCAAAGACGTGCCATACAGTGTCTCTCAAGGGATGGGCGCAGCCTCCCGAGCAGCCACGATCCTCTCACAGCCGAAGTGGAAGATACAACCCATCGTTGCTCAAGTTGATCCGTCAAAATGCCGCAACACGAAAGCAAAATGCGGATTATGCGCCAAAGCTTGCCCGTACGGTGCAGTCAGAGCTCCAGAAGGACAGGTTGCAGAGGTCTTCACGGCCATGTGCCACGGTTGCGGAACATGCGTTGCAGAATGTCCAGCCGATGCGATCACGCAGAGGCATTTTACTGATGCACAGATCATGGCACAGATTAGAACGGCATTGGAAGCGAACCCCGAGGAGAAGATTCTCGGCTTTTTATGTAACTGGTGCAGCTACGCTGGGGCAGACCTAGCGGGCACAAGCAGGTTTGAGTATCCGCCGACGATCAGGCCCATCCGTGTAATGTGTTCCGGCAGAGTTGACCGCGACTTCGTGCTAGAAGCCTTCAGACTCGGCGCAGGCATGGTCCTGGTTGGAGCCTGCCACTTGCCATACGACTGCCACTACATAAGCGGGAATTACAAGATGAAGGCCAGGATGGACGCATTGGCGCCGATGCTGCAGAAACTCGGCATGAGCCCAGAGAGATTCAGAGTAGAATACGTTTCGGCAGCCGAAGGCATAAAATTCGCAGAAGTAATCAGAGATATGACATCTCAGATGCAGGCTCTAGGCAAGGAGAAAATCAAGGCTGAAAACACGAAGATGAAGCCGATCCTGGACAACATGCTCAAAAGAAAACAACAATAGCCGCCTAAGCCCTCCGGCTGCCCTATCCGATTCTCCACATGCTGCCCAGACACTGGCGAACCCATCTGCGAATCTAATGAATTGACCTACGGTTTGGCAGACGAAAATGGTTGTGAGAAGCACCCTGCCCAGTCGATCTCGGCCCACACTCCGCAAATCTTTAATACTCAGTCAACGGCAAGGAACTGATTATATGAAGATGAAGGTGCGCTTATGTTTCAAAGAAGGATCATCGTGAGTATTCTGGTTTTTTCAGCTCTGATGAGTTTCGCTCTTCAGATTTCCATGTTTGGCTTTTCAGTTTTATCCAAGAAGAATTCCTTTGGAAGAGTCTATGCAAGTTCGGGAGTGCCCTTGTCTGGAGTCGTCGTCTCGGCTTATAGCAATAATGGTAGCGGATACACGATCACAGATAACAACGGCCATTTCAATATTACTGATGGTTTGCAGTCAGGAAATTACACGGTATCGACGTATAAACAGGGTTATCTTGACGCTGAAAATGACGACATAATGGTTACGGCGGGGTCTGAGACTTCAGGCCTGATTTTCGATTTGAGCCTATCTGGTGGAATCTTCGGAAGAGTCACTGACAGCGGTACCAGTCTAGGCATACCGAACACCTTCGTCTTTGCGACGCTTTCCAACGGGAGCGGAACTCTCTTCGGATCAGGCACCACTGATACGCTTGGAAACTACGGGATTTACACGAACCTCGGATCAGGAACCTACAACGTCAGCATCCTCTATCCAACAGGATACATTGGAACAACCATGGGACCAGTCTCTGTCACAGCAGGATCAAAGACGACAGGAATCAACCTCTCCCTTCAACGCTCTGGGATCATCTCAGGCAGAATAACCACGCCAGGCGGACAAGCGCTGGCAAACTTGACCGTCATTGCCTCTAATTCTACGAGTGGCAGTTACGGGAGCAATCAAACAGACGTTACTGGCCATTATAGGATTGCAAGTGGGCTGGCAAGCGGTAACTACACTGTGATGGTGTCTTCGACGTCCGGAGGGTTCGCATTTAACCAGACTACCGCCCTCGTCACTGCTCCTAATGAGACTCCTAATGTCGACATGGAGCTAACGATCACTCCTCCAGCACCGTCAGGAATAATCATGGGAACGGTCATGGATACCAACAACCATCCCATACCTTATGCTTCGGTCACAGCGATCGGAGAGACCAATTTCGACTCTGGAAGCGCAACCGCGGACAATAATGGCAATTACACGATCTCACAGGGCTTGACGGACGACACATATACGGTGACTGCATCCGCTAGCGGGTACCAAGATCAGAACTTCACCGGCGTACAAGTTTTCGTAAGCCAGATCACACGCCAAGACTTCCATCTGCAAGCAATTCCGCCGGCTCAATCTGGAAGAATATCAGGCACGGTGACCGGAGACGCGAACCCAATAACCCCTGAATTCCAATACCCAATAGCAATGATGCTGGTTGCCACCCTGGCTGCAGTCGCTATTGCCAAATCAGCAAGCCGAAAGGACAAGCACGCAAAAAGCTTGCAGACTGCGAGAGTCTAATGGCTAACTGCCTATCTTCCATGGATTCTCACTTAGCCTAATCTTGTAGTCTGCGAGGGACCTGAGAAAAATCTAGCTGATGTTTTCCAGTCTTCGAATGTTCTGAAGACCCGTGCTGGAAAACGTTAACTAGGGTGCCCAGAGAATAGGTGCACGGCATGTGCACGTTTGGAGAGTGTTGTGGCTGTCTGAGTCCTCGTACGGTTTTGATCCACAAACTCAACACAAAGCCAAGGATTACCTATACAGTGAGCTGCGTGCGTCTCTGTGGAAAGGCTTAGTTTTGATTGTTCTAGGGTTTCTGGTGCTGGGCCTAAGGCTTCCTGTTGCTTTGCAAGATTCGATTCAAACTTACGTTCCTGACCAGTCGTTGACAGTTATCTTGTTTGCCTTGATCGGCTACATCGCTTTCTGGCTCGTTTCGCTTCCTTTTGATTTCTACAAGGGATACGTCTTGGAACATAGGTTCGAGTTGTCGACTGAAAGCTCACGCGGTTGGTTCCTAGACAACGTCAAGGCCTCAGGGCTGTCATTGCTCGTCGTTCTTGTCTTCGTGTACGGAGTCTACAATTTCATGTGGCTCAATTTCGCGTACTGGTGGGTTTTCACTTGGCTTGCTTCGGCCTTCTTCATTGCTGTTTTCATGTATGTCGCGCCGGTGTTGATAATGCCGCTTTTTTACAAGTTTCCGAGGCTGAGAGACGAAGAGTTGCTGAATAGTCTGACAAGGCTTGCTGACAAGGCGGGAATTAAGGTCATAGGCGTCTTCGAAATGAAGGCCGGAGCAAGAACGAAGAAAGCTACTGCTGCTTTGACGGGAGTAGGAAGAACACGCAGAATGCTTCTAAGCGATACGTTCCTCTCGAAGTTCACGAAAGAGGAGACCGAGAGCGTCATGGGACACGAGATCGGACACCACATCTATGGGCACATTTGGAAATTGACCGCACTACTCGCCGGAGCTTTCCTGCTCATGCTTTTCACATTAAGTCAAATACTGCAAGTGGGTTCTGGATTCTTTGGAATACAGCACATTGACTCTGCAGTTTCTCTTCCCCTGCTGGCTTTGACGCTGGGTCTCTTATTCACTTGCTTGACGCCTTTGATGAACACGTTAAGTCGCAGGGCAGAAGGCCAATGTGACCAATATGAGCTGGATTTGGTGGAAAACCCAGATGCTTACATATCTGCCATGACAAAGCTTTGTGACCAAAACCTAAGATACGCCTATCCGAACTCGATAACAGAATTCCTCTTCTACGACCACCCGTCAGGGAAGAAAAGAATCGACCGCGCACAAGCCTACAGAAAAGCACACAATTCAAATTGAACTTCTTAACGTTATCTTTGGACTGAAGAAGTCGAATCATTATTTTATGTTCATGAGGCTATGGCACATTTGGCAGGCGTTAATGACTTGGAGCCCTTTTTCCGTTGTTGTCCAAACTCTACCTGCTACCGAAATGTAGTCTGCTTCTTTCAGAGCCTCAAGATACTTTGTGCATTGGGCCGAACTCAACTTCACCTTATCAATCAAGTTGGTCTTCTTGCTTCCATATTTGGCAACAGTAAGAATGTCCATGATAATGTCTTGGCGCCCCCTTCGCCCACGTTCACACTTTATGGGGCCCACCCATTCGCTTCTCTCGGTTCTCGCCTTCACAGTACATGCTTCCTCATTATACATTGCGCGTTCTGAACAAAAAATTTTCGGTTTCTGGACTTGGCCGTTCTAGACAACCATAGAAGTCAGACGGGTCGAGATGTTTCTTTGATAAGGCAGTGTAGAGAAGTCTGCAGAGATAAGACAGGATAGGCGCTGGCGCGCAACAAGCGAGCAATTCATGCGCATTTCCATATTTGGGAAAGCCTCTGGTCTTGGGAATGGCGGCAAAACCATACCACAGAATCTATTATAAGCAGTGTCACTGAAATATCCGCCGTTGGGAAAAATGGAGTTAAAGAGAACTCTCAACCTTTTCGATGCAACTGCAATCGGTATCGGAGCAATAATCGGTGCAGGAATCTTCGTCGTGTTAGGTATCGCGGTAGGTTACGCGGGACCAGCAGTCATTATTTCGATGCTCATTGCAGGAACCGTTGCCCTGTTCACCGCGCTCAGCTTCGCCGAACTCAGCTCAGCAATCCCCAAAGAAGGAGGAACGTACCAGTTCGCCTACGAGATGGTCCACCCGTATTTCGGGTTCATATCGGGGTGTTTATGGCTGTCCGCACAAACTGTGGCCGGGACAGCAATAAGCCTGGGATTGGCAAGCTATTTTGTAGCGGTTTTTCCGGCGTTAGAAGGAGAGTTGAAAATCGTCGCGGTTTCAGCAGCACTGATCTTGACGGTTCTTAACCTCGTGGGAATGAAATATTCAGCCATAGTCAATAACATTCTAGTCGTGACAAAAATCGCCATCCTGTGCATATTCGTCACAGTTGGAGCTTTTCAGGTTCACCCGCAGAACTATTCTCCATTTGCCCCAAACATCTGGGGAATCTTTCAGGGAGCCGGCTTCATATTCTTTGCGTATCTAGGTTTTGGAAGGATCGCAGCGCTAGGCGAAGAAGTCAAGAACCCAGAGAAAACGTTGCCCCTGTCGATCCTGCTTGCATTGGCAGGCTCTGCAATTCTCTACGTGGTAACGGGGGTCATAACGACGGGTCTCATACCATACACGAACCTTGCAGGATCAGGTTCTCCGATTGCTGACGCTGCAAAGTCAACTGGAAACTTCGCGTTATTCGCAGCTGTCTCCTTCGGAGCCCTGGTTGCCACCGTGAGCGTCCTTCTGACAAACCTACTTGGCTTGTCAAGAGTCTCATTTGCTATCGCGAGAAATGAGCAGTTCCCGAAGATCCTGGCAAAAATCCACTCGAAATTTGGGACACCTTATGTTTCGATCATCATCACAGGAGCTATGATGGCAATTCTAGCATTGGTTCTAGACCTGAGGAAAAGCGTAGCAATAACAAGCTTTGCAATGCTATGCACCCATATAATCTTGCACACTTCAGCAATAAGACTTCGAAGGAAAATTCCCAATCTGAAAACGTTCAAGGTACCGTTCTTCCCATTGATACCGTCCCTTGGTCTGGTCAGTTGCGTCATCCTCATGTTCTCACTCCCAGAGGTATCTTGGATTGCCACAGCAGCAATAATAATCGCTAGTTCCGTATACTATCTGGTGAGGAAAAGAAGGCAAAACCGTGAGATTGTTTCCCGCATTTCTTCCAGATAGGTCAACGACTTGAGGAGGGAGAGCAGTCTTCGGGACTCCATATTATTCTCTTCATGTTTTGCGCAGCTCTTCTTTTAATCTATCCTGAAGTGACTTGACTTCTCCATGACTCGCATACTCGATCTTCGTCTCAAGTTTGACTTTCAGCCCGAGATCTACCAAAAAGAGATAAAGCTCCTCTCCAGACACTTCTTTTATCTCACCTGATGAAGCAAGCTTCACCAGCAACTGCTTTACCCTGCTCATGATCTGCGGGAATTGGTAACTTGCGGCGTTAAAAACCTCCCAAGCTCTGCCTTTTAAAACGCTGTTTAAGACTTCATTAGCATCCGTCTTCTCGGTCTTGCTTTGTTTCGTAGCAATCTTTTTCTGGAACTCCAAGTGTCTTTTTCGCCTAATCGCCTCTAATTCACTGTCACTCATAGTCGGTCAGAAACCACTCTCAAACTGATAAACGTTCTTGGCGTAAAGCATTTGGCCTTTTTCTCATTTTACTCGGGATTTCTCACGCGGCGTATGACGACCCGAACGAATCGTCTGCTCGAACCATGATCATGGCCGATGCTAGCGTATCAATAGAAAACGGGAAGGAAAGAGTGTAGGATCATCTTTTGGCGTTTTTCTTTGCGTACTCGCCGATCTGGTGTACTTCTTTCTCAAACGTGTCATAGTTGTATTGCAGGGCGTGGAGCATTGCACTCCATCTGGCGGTTAGGCTGGCGAGAAAGGCTACCTCTGACAGTTCCTTGTCTTTGGCCCCGTAACCCGTTGCCATTGCCGTATGCATCAGCGTGCAGTAGGGGCACTTGATGTTTGCGGCTACTGCAAGCCCCATGAATTCTCTGTATTTTGCCGGAATCTCCGATTCTCCCATTTGGTATTTCTTCATCAGCGGCCAGTCTTTCGTCAACACGTCTTTGGGAATGGCTTTCATGAAGCCTGGGACAATTCCCAACGTCTTCTCGATGTCTTTCAAAGTCTCTTCGTACTCACCCATATCATTCGCTCCATGACTTAATCTGTGCTTTCTCATTATAAGCATGATTGTGTGCCATCAGCAAAGACGGATGTTGGTTGTTCAGGAAGCTAGAAAAAAATCTATGGCAGAATGCTAATCCTGCCTTGATTCAACGACCTTGTTTTCGAGGACGCCGATCTTCTCGATTTCAATCCGCACGCTGTCACCGGGGTGGAGGAACTTTGGGCGCGGTTTCATTGCAAAACCCACGCCAGAAGGGGTACCTGTTGCAATGATGTCACATGATTCCAGAGTCATCACGCGGCTCAGGTGATGCACTAATTCATAAACATTAAAGACCATGTTCCTTGTCGTTGAGTTCTGTCGAAGCTCACCGTTGACCCATGTGCGAATGGAAAGGTCAGAAACGTCTTGAAGCTGACTCGCTGTGACTATGCATGGCCCAGTCGGGGCGAAGGTGTCAAAGCCCTTCCCTCTTGTCCACTGTTTATCCTTGAACTGGATGTCCCGGGCTGAGACATCATTCAGAATGGTGTATCCAAAGATGCATGACCCAGCCTCTGAAACTGAGACATTCTTAGCCCGTTTTCCTATGACCACGGCTAACTCAGCCTCATAATCGAGCTTCCTGACAAAACTCGGCTTCACGATTTTTTCGTTGGGACCGATAATTGCCGTGTGTGGCTTCATGAAAATTATCGGCTCATCAGGGATTGCCCCTCCTGTTTCCGAAACATGATCCCGGTAGTTCAAGCCGAGACAGATGATTTTGGGAGGAAAAGGAATTGGTGCGAGAAGCCTAACCTGATCGGCGAGTAAAGATGCATCTTCGATATTCCTTTCGGAAGCCTTTTCAAGCAGGTGCTCAGCTTTTTCCAAGGCACTCGATCCCAGAACTATGAAGTCCTTAAGCAAAGGTGGAAATCTTATGTCGGAGATTTTAGCCAAGCGGTGCAAGCATACTGCCTTGTCCGCCAGCAAGAACCCGTAGCATTCCCTATTTCCATGCGCACTTCTTTTGCAGAGATAGCGAGCCAGTTTCATGGATGAATCCTCTTTCAGACCCAATCAGCCATCTGTATTCTGCTTGGGACTCCTTATCATTTGCGGAAGTCATCTTCAACCAATGGGTAAACCGTATATGCATGATTTGTCCATTTATCCATTTAGGGAAAAAGTTGAACAGGAAAAGGAGATTCTTGTTTGGCCTACTCTTCGTCACGCTCCTATATGCTCTGTCAATTGCAGGCTTTGCATTCGCTCGAGTCTTCTCTTACTTGCTGTTCACACTTGCTGCTTTTGCGGTTTCCATCTACATGGTCTATCGGATGACGATCAGGAACACCAAACTGAAGTATCCAATAGTCCCGCCTGAGGGGCATCCAGACGTCTACACGGGGCGCATGCCTAGACCTGTATACGAGGATGTTCAGCGATACCCTTGGTTCTTCAAGAAAAAACGAGCCAAGAAACTGGACAATAAGAAAATCAAGAAGAAACGCTAGCGTTCGAGCGTTCAAGGTTCGTACTGACTACGGGCGACTCATCCCCCATCTTAGAGAGTGGTTGACTCAGGGCTTTCTCTGGCGTTCCTTGTCATCCCAGTATTCCCTTGTCCGCAAATACTGTATTTTCGCCTTCAGAAGGTCCATGTAAAACTCATCCTCCTTCGCATGCATTTTCCCAAGAATCCTGGAGGCCGTTTCAGGACCAACACCCTTGACCTCTAGCGCGGTTATTGCCTTTTTTCCATAACTCAAAACCAAGTCGGCGCTCCGCCTCGCATGAGTCAGTTCCCTAAGCTGGTCTTTCGACAATTCCCCGCCTTCGCGTCTTTTCTTCAAGAGCTCACGAACGCGAATTGAATCCTGGCTAGGGTACAGCGGAGCCAAGAGCCTTGACCTGCATTTTCCGCATTCAGGCAGTTCTGGCAGGCTCCTAATCCTAGTCTGACCGTCCCATTCACCGCACTGCATGCATACCAGTGATGCGATCCTGGCTTCAATGGCCCTCTTCATCTTCTCAATGTTACTCAGCAAGACCTGTTCGGGGGCCATCAGCTCCGAAACATCCGAAAACTTTTCTAGAATGTGATAAGCCAAGGGTGTAGGCTTCTCCGCGCGATAGATCGTGCTAACCTTGGTTTTTCCATTCTTAATATCGTTCATGATCTCCTTGGTCTTCGAAACATCGACCTTCTCAACCAAGGCTTCACGCAGGGTCTCATCATAGATGGGCGTGTCCCCAAATTGATGAACCAACTGACCTTCCCTCTCAGGACCCATGGTCTTTCCACGAGGCAAGGCCCCGAACCTTTGGGCGACGAACCTCATCTTGTAGGAAAACGGGAACTTTGCTTCCAGATATTCGTTGAAAGCTTTCGCTATTTCCTCATCTGACAAGCTGAACATGGCCTTGCTCAGGCTCTCCAATTCCTGCGGAGTCAACCTATGCCTAGCCTCGATCAGAATGCGGTAACCGTCGTTCCACCAGCCGACGATCACCTCTCGATCAGAGAGCACGGTGTCAAACACGCCGCCCAAGGTGCGGTTCACGATCTCTCCGAAAGAAGCATGAACAATAAGATACTTGTCAAAAGCCTCAACCACGATATGCCTGTGCGTAGGCAAAGGCGCTCCCTGCTTAACTTGTTCCTCAACCTCTTTCGCGGCTTGAAGCAGATCCTTCTTGCCCGTGGCAAGCTCCCTTCCAGCTTTTTCGGCAGCAACCTCGATGTCGCCTGTCTCCTTCAATAGTTGCCAGAGTCTTTCCCTCATCAATCCCGTCTGCTGCGCCAAATCAAAGGGCAAGGGAATCATCTCCCCGTCCCAACCGGGGATCGCCGCAAGCGGATCTTCCGAAGGCACCACGTAAACTGTGCCTGTCTCCTCTTCAATCTGCACGATCCGCCATACCTTGCCCTTGACGATCATGTTTAGGCCGACGCGGGCGTGCAAAGCCATGAACTCGTCGCCCAAGATCCCGATTTTACGGTCCGAGATCACGTTCACGATTGGATAGCGCCTCTCGTCGGGGATCATGCTCAAATTCTCGTAGTAGTACTTCCTGGTTCGCCGTGCCTTCCTCAAGACTCTTCCTTCTTCGTCAAACCTTACCTCGTTCAAGCTGTCTAAAAAATACATCACGTCAGAAAGAGTCTCTATCGAAAGGTTTCGGTAAGGATAAGCCCTGCAGAGGACGGCCAACAATTCGTCGATTTTCATGGTTCCCTTGTCGATAAGCAGGCCGACGATCTGGTGAGCCAAAACATCCAAGGCTTCTTCATGAATCAGCACGGGCTCAAGTTTACTCTCTTTGGCGTTTTTGACAGCGGCGACTGATTCAAGCGTGTCGTCTGGAAAGGCTGTGACAATGATGCCTTCCGAAAGCATGTCTAGGCGGTGACCACTTCGACCGACTCTTTGGATCAAGCTGCTGACCTGTCTGGGTGAAAGATACTGAACAACAAGGTCTACGGAGCCGATGTCGATGCCCAACTCTAGGGTGCTCGTGCACACGAGGGCTTTCAGGACGCCGGCCTTGAACTCGTCCTCGACCTGAGTGCGTTCCTCTCTTGACAGCGAACCGTGATGGACCGCTATGTCAGCCCTGCCGAGTTGATTGAATTTGTAGCCCAGCATCTCAGCATTCTGCCTACTGTTTACAAAAATCAAAGTTGACTGGTGAGAGTCAACGAGCTCAACTATTCGCCTGATCCTAGCCGCGGCTTCGGGCGAAGTTCGCAGCCTGCCGGCCAAATCATAATCTGCATCAGTCGGACTTGGGTTCTCTACAGTGTATTTGTAACCCTTCGGCAACATCGCCTGAACCACCTGCACGTCTCTACCCGTACCGACCACAAACTTCGCAACATCATCTGGGTTGCCAACCGTAGCTGATAGCCCTATTCTCTGAAACTCTTTTCCGGTTACCTCGAACAGTCGTTCTAGGGCCACGGCAAGCTGGACCCCGCGTTTGCTCGAAGCCAGCTCGTGCACTTCGTCGACGATCACGCATTTGACGTGGCTAAGGTGCTGTTTCATCCTCAGGCCTGGCAGAATAGCTTGAAGGGTCTCAGGTGTCGTGACGAGCATGTTCGGGGGCGAGATGGCCTGCCTCCTGCGGAGCTTCGTTTCCGTGTCGCCGTGCCTAACCTCGATTGAGATGTCAAGTTTTGAAGCCCAGAAACTCAAGCGTTTCAGCATGTCGCGGTTCAAGGCCCTCAAAGGCGTGATGTAGATTACTGCTATGCCCTTCTCCTCTCTTTGTAGGATGAAATTGGAGAAAATGGGAAGAAGGACGGCCTCAGTCTTTCCAGATCCGGTAGGTGCAATCAGCAGCACGTTCCGCCCTGCTAGAATCGATGGAAAAGCCAGAACCTGCGGTAAGGTTGGTTCAGAAAAACCCAGCGCGTCCAGCGCTTCGCGCACGGGCTTTGCAAGCAGATTGAAGGCGTTGGAGTCTGAGGCCTTTGGCATTGGAGGATTCCGAAGAATAATCGGCGGATGCGGGGTTTATCCTTTTAGCTTGCTGCGATCTGGAAGGAAAGCTTTAGCCCTGCGTCTTCGTGGTGCGAAATTGAGACTTTCTCTTTGAACTCTCCTTTAGATAGGATGTCACCAAACTCTTTGGTCAATGGTTCCCTTCTGCTGCAGAAAACCATCTCATTTCGATCGTTCGTCCAGACCTTCAGGCCTCTCGTTTTTCCCTTGTGGATTAAATGTATGAACGCGTTTTCTTCGCCTGCATGCAGGAGAGCAATTGCATTTGAACCTTGCAGAGTGCAGAAAAGCGAATACAGCGCCTCATCAGTTTCTTCCTTCTCGCTAAGCAGTTCTTCGAAAAAGTGGGGGATAACTTCCGAATCGATAAGCTTGAGCTTCTCGGATTCAAACAGGTGTGCTTTGCCCATCTTTGCTCGCAGTTCCTCATAGTTCTGCACCTTGCCGTTGTGGACCGAGGCAACCGTCAACATTGGGTCACGTTGAACCACGTAGGGTTGGGCGGCCTCTTTGAACTTCGGTAGCCATAAACTCGGGACTCGGCATCCTCACGTGTCCAATCAATACTGAAGCCTCACCGGCGTCAACGATGCTGGCCAACTGCTTCGCGGGTGAAGCCCCGCCAACTTTGCCAACCTTCCAATGAACGACGCCTCCATCCTTATCAAGAACGGCTACGCCTGCACCATATCCGCCAACAGGAGTGGGTTCACTCGCATACTTGTGAACCTCTAACTCTTCAAGAACCTTCAAAGCTTGAACAGTCGGAATGGGCTTCTTGAGTGCAAATCCAAATATGCCGCACATCTAGATCATCTGACAACATCGAGCAGAATAGCATTCAAGACATAAATAGTTTGGTTGATACACAAAACTTGGACGATGAGGAAATCTACTCACTCCACCTAATTTCTCCCGCGCAATCCCCCTTTTTTCTTTTCAAAATGTGAGATCTGAACCCTGCGCCTCGCCACGTTGCTAAGAGAAGAAATACTGAAATGGCGCAAGAAATGCAAAGGCGTAGCGCGCGCTAACCGTCCCTGAGAACCAAAAGATTGAAATTCCACGCTGACAGCCTCTCAAGTGGACTATGAAGACATCGAGGTACGGGTACGCTATGCGGATGACCTCTTTTTCCGCTGCTGAGTCCAAGAAAATTCGTACATTTCAGGCCTAGGCAAGAATGGATTATCAGGTCATTATCATGAGGAGTTCTGCTGCATGCAAAAGGAACATATGTGGTCTAGCGTGTCTTGGATAAAGAAAGGGGAAGTGGAGAAGAAAGTTAGCGTTCTGGTGGTCCTGCTATGTATGCCCATACGCCGATTAGGACTAAAGTTAGGCAGGCTCCTGCGAACCCTGAGACTAGGAATCTTATTTGAACCAGTTGTGGCATTACTGCCATGAGCCATGGAATTGCATAGTCAGCCGCGAGTTGCGCTATTATTCCGGCCGCGAATCCTAAGAGCGCTACTATCAGGAAAATCTTTATTCTTTCACCCACTTGAATTCACCTTTGGTTAGCATTCCGTTCTAAGCTTCTTTTTAGTCTAACTTACACGTTTTTGTCTATAACTTAAGAATGAGCAAGCTGGTCTTTTAATCGATAAATTAAAGCCCAAAGCCCTTTTTGTTTGAGTGTATAGCTCTACGTATATCCGTACATATCTCTGTCATGTTAGCAATGGTTAAGACATTTTTATGTGCTCTGTATTTTTTGGAGGTAATCAAATTTGTCAGAAAGATTTTCGAAAAAATGGGAAACCAAAAGAGATGACGCACCGTTCGGAAACCGCATCAGGGATGCTGTCAAGACGCCGGGTCCATTAAAGCCGCGACTTGACTTTGCCGTCAGACGCATCGAACTGCAAATTCAGAAGCTTGACCAGGCCACTGACAGGTTCGGCCAAAGAGACAAGACAATATTCGCAAGAATAGTCGACGCCTACACCAAGCATGACTCTTCACGCGCAAACGTCTTCGCCAACGAACTTGCAGAAATCCGCAAGATGGAAAGACTCATAATAAACGCTAGACTCGCACTGGAGCAGATCGTGTTAAGATTACGAACCGTATCAGAACTTGGAGACGTAGTATCTACACTAGGACCAGCCGTAGGAGTGCTAAGATCAGTCAAAGCGGGGCTAGTAAGCGTGTTCCCCGAAGCAGAAAGCGAACTAGGCGAAATAGGGAACATGCTAAGCGGAATAATGATGGAAGCAGGCTCAGGCTCAGGAATGACCCTGAACTTCGACAACGTGAACGAGGACGCCGGAAAAATCCTCAACGAAGCCGCAACAGTAGCAGAGCAAAGAATCAAAGATAAGTTCCCAGAACTGCCACCAGGAATGCCAGGAATTCCCGCGGGTCCAATGGGCGAGAAATCGTCCACAGAGACTTCCTAAGCGTAAAGGAGGACAAACATGTCACAAACCCCCAACCTTTTTCTTTCTGTCGGAAAGCAAGTAAAAGACGAGTACGGTAGAGTAATAGGGAAGATAGCATCTTTCGTCGTGACCCCCAGAGGAAAGTTCGACGATGTCTTTGTCGAACGCGGCGACGGAAAATTCTCAAAACACTCTGTCGACTACCTCAAAGTTGTCGGCTCAGAAATAATACTTCTCTCAGAGATACAATCTGACGCATGCATTATCTGTGAGCACATTCCACTATTATGGCGGAAGGATCAGGCGCTTGGCGATCTACGTGCGAAAAAGAAGATCGAACCCGAATTCTATAACCAACTGCACGCGGCCTTCGATGGAGCCCTCACGCAACTCAAGAGTGAAGCCCGAGCTCTTCAAGAGGAAACGGACAAAGAGATCGCCCGATGTCTAGAAGAAATCAAAGCTTTGAACTACGCTCTAGTGCACATCGAGATAGAGCATGAGATAGGGAAAATGGACGACCAATCATATGGAACAGCCTTCAGCATGATTCAGGACAACCTTAAGAAGATTAACATTGAGAAGAGCGACTTGGAAGTCACCAAGAACAAGCTTTCAAACACTCTACTGGGAGACAAACCAGCAATGCCCGAAAAAACCACGAGCAAGACAACAGAAACAACCTCAAGAACTTCTAGCCCAGTCTACGCGTCACCTGAGCTGCCTGAACCCCCAGTACTCGTGTACGTGAAAGAAATCGGAAAGACGGGCATCTAGCCAACGCAAGGAAAAGGGTAGCGGGCGGAGGGAAAAAACATCAAAGGATTCTTCCACTCTGAACCTCCACCGCTTTGTGAAACCATCACAACGTCAGTTCAAACACTCAAAGTTCAAAGAAACAAGCTTCAACAAGCAAGTTACAGGCTGAGGGAAAGAGACAAACAACTCTTCCAAACGTGCATAAACGCCTTGAACAACAAAAACAAAGAAAGAGCTGCAATCTGCGCAAACGAAGTCGCTGAAGTGCGAAAGCTGATACAATTCTTCTACAACGTCGAACTCGCAATCGAACGCGTCATACTCAGGCTTGAGACGATAAAGGAATTGAGCGACGTAGTAGGCGACCTCAAACCAGCATTGAAGCTACTTCAAAACGTCTCACAAGAACTGTTCAACGTCCTGCCAGACGTTTCCTCGGAACTGACCAAAGTCAACGAAACCATAACCGAAACACTCTGCGAAACAAGGCTGACGACAGATGAAACAGTAATACCAGTAGACAGAAAAACACCAGGAGGAGAAGAAATACTCAACGAAGTTTCAGGGCTTCTGCAGCGAGAACTTGCCAAGAAACTGCCAGAGCCTCCCGCTACTCCCAAGATCACAGAGACTCAACAGACCACGGTGAAAGAAATGGTCGCCCTGACGGCTAGCTGTTCTAAGATGATGGGCAGAGAAGCTGAAGATGACTCCGGAGCAGATTCTTCCCAAACTCTCTTTTCTTATAAAAAGGCCGAGTTTAAAGAAATTTCGCTCACGGTTGAAAAACCATCATTGGAAGACGTACTCCTTGATTACGTGAAGAAGAGTCATGGAGAAATCGATCTGATAAGATGCTCAGACGATTTGAAAATCTCCAACGAGGAGATTGAAAAGACGCTCGAAACCCTAGGAACGAAGGGTAAGATCAAAATTGAATTAAAAACAGAGGAGTAGGAGTGAAAAAGTATGAGTGCCTCACAGGAACTTGAAAAAAACGCGACCAACAACGCGTTGGAAGCCGTCAGGCTTGACAAGCGAGGATCCAAAGGCATGGCCATAACCATGTATCAAAAAGCCATAGAAAGCCTTCTTCAGCTCACGCAGCTCTACCCAGAATATGGACTGAACAAAGTCTACATACAAAGGGCCATCGCATACCAAGAGCGTATAAAAGCCCTCCAGGGAGCCGTGATGCATCTAGAATCGAAGCCGACTGAAGGCGGCGACGGCGAAGGAAACGGAAAGACCACAGAAGGTGGCAAATCAAGCTACGAAGAACTAATAATGATGGAAAAACCAAACGTCAGATGGGAAGAAGTCGTCGGACTGGACCCGGCCAAGAAGGCAGTAAAGGAGGCCATCGTGTACCCAGTTCAGAGACCAGACCTGTTCCCGCTGGGATGGCCCAGAGGAATACTGCTATTCGGACCGCCAGGCTGCGGAAAAACATTGATCGCCGCGGCAGTAGCCACTGAAATCGACGCCACATTCGTTTCAATCGATGCTGCATCGATCATGTCCAAGTGGCTGGGCGAAGGTGAACAGAACGTGGCAAAACTCTTCGGATCAGTCAGAAAGTCAGCAATAGAAGGAAAACCCTCCATAGTATTCATCGACGAGCTCGACTCACTGATGGGACAACATGCAAACGAGGTTGGTGGAGAAATTCGCGTCAGAAACCAGTTCCTCAAGGAAATGGACGGCATAGTGGACAAGGGCAAAAACCTCCACGTCTATGTCATCGGAGCAACGAACAAACCGTGGGACCTTGACTGGGGATTCATAAGAAGATTCCAGAAGAGAATCCTCGTACCCCTTCCCGATCACCACACAAGACTGATGATGTTCAAGCTCTACACGAATAATCTGTTTCTAGCTGCCGACGTTGACCTGCACGAGCTTGCAAGAATATCTGAAGGATTCTCAGGGAGCGACATAAGAGACGTCGCCCAATCGGCACAGCTCAAGCTGATAGGCGAATTCTTCGAAACAGGCCAAGCAAGCAACAAGCAGGCTAAACCGCGATCCTTGACGATGGAGGACTTCAGGCAGACACTGGAAGACAGAAAACCGAGCGTATCACTCGACATGGTGTCACTATACACGAGGTGGTCCGAAGCATTCAAGGCACTCTAGAAGGAGGAGATGAAACAAAAAGCGTAGAAGTGTTGGGTGGAAAGGTTTGGAGAAGCATTGGTTACTTCTTGAAGAAATTCTCCTTTCTCCCCCTCAAGAATCTATCTCCAAACCCCACTGACCAACCAAACAACAAAAACACTAACGCCTCTTTTCAAGAACACCTTCAACGATGTCTGCCACCTTTGTGAAGTTTTTCGTCGCATCCAAGTAAGGCACTTTTAGGTTGAGGTTCTCAGTCGAGAAAGGTCCAACGAAAAGCAAGATAGGCTCAAAGTTGCCCATGACCTCATGAGCCTCTTCCGCAGATTTCACCGTGACGATCTTGTATATCCGCTGATTTCGGGCCACGGACTTCTTGAACCCTTCCATGAGAACCACGTCAATGTTTTTGCACCTCCGCAAGATTTCTTTGAGGCTAACGCTTTGGGCACTTCTTTTTTCTATGGTAACTACCTCGTTGGGCGACACGGCTATGATTGTTTTTGCTCCTGCCTCGGTGAACCTCCACGTGTCTTTTCCTTCAGTGTCAAACGTGAAGCCTTCTTCTGAAATGTGTTTCACTGTAGCGACTTCGTAACCTCTTTTCGTCAACTCCTTCGTCAGGGCTTCTACTGTCGTAGTTTTTCCAGATTTCTTGCCGCCGACGACCGCAAAGATCCTTGTTTTCAAGTTTAATCCTCTGCGATTTTCATCTCTTCCATGAATATGTCCTTCAGCTTCTCTCTTTTTATGCGCAGTTTTTCCGATGTGCTATTGAGCCATTTGATGTACATCCTGAAAAGGTTCTGCAATATCTCGACTTTCTCAGCCTCTGATAGGTCCTTTTCTTTAGCAATGAGAAGCGCAAACCATTTACCAGCATCTGAAAGCTGATAGGTCTTGACCCACACTGTCCTGTTGCCTTTTTCGGCCTTCTCCATATCTTCCTTCAAAAGTCCAAGCTTCGTCAACGACTTTAGATTCCCAATGATCGTCTTGTTCGAGTAGGCAAGCTTCGAAACAAGTTCTTTCTGATAGATCTTGTCCGAGATGCCTTGACCGAGCGAAAACTTCAATATATCAACAGCCGCCTTTGAACCGAAAATCGCCCCTAAAATCTTGGTCTTCTTCTCAGATGGAAGAAACACTACATAGGGATGTAAATCCTCGCTCAAACTCTCCCCAATCCTCTTGATCCGTCTACGTATGTCTTAAGAGTTGCGGCCGCAAGCAATAGGTTTTTAGCATTTCAAATTCTCTCTGTATCCTAGGTGTCCATGGACGGCCGTTCCAGACTGGTTCCCCGTTGACGGGGACACTTTTGTGACCAGAGAAGGCTTCATATTCAACGCTTTCGGCTACGAACATCCAGATGACAGAGTATTCGCCTTTCTCAAATACGTCCCAGCCCGGTTCAAGAAACTCTTTAGCATAGAGTTCCTGCAGAGAACTTGGAGATACGAAGCAACAGAGCTCTTCAGAGCCGAGAAACTGTATACTGCACGAAACTATCAGACGTTTCTTCAAGCCTTCCGCGACAGATTTCCGGGCTTTGTCTACTATTGCCCCTTCAGAAAGAAGGAACTGATCAGCGCGCCACTGAGCTCAGTAGAAACAGTATACGTTCCTAGCAAATGCTTAAGCAAGCTGGAGAACCTTGAGAGCCGAGACACCCTGCAAGAGGCCACGCTGGATTTCATTAAGCTTGTCTCAAGAGATTCAGGCATCAGCACCGTAGACTTTGGAATTCACGGGTCCATAGCCTTGGGCATGCACACGGCAAAATCAGACATAGACATCGTAGTCTATGGAGCAAAGAACTTCCGCACACTGGAAAAGACTGTAGCCAAACTGGTCAAAGCAGGAACGCTGAGCTATCAATTTAACAACCGTTTAGACTCTGCAAGACGCTTCAAAGGCCGCTTCAAGAAAAGAATCTTCATGTACAACGCGATTCGCAGACCCGAAGAGATCACCATGAAACATGGCACCCTCAGCTATTCAGTGATCGTTCCCGTCAAATTCACCTGCACCGTGAAAGACGACAGTGAAGCCATGTTCAGACCCGCCATATACAGCATCGGAGATTACAAGCCAGCCAGCACAGAGTCAGAGCTCGACGAAGAGAAGATGCCCTCACAGGTGGTTTCCATGATCGGCTGCTACAGAAACGTTGCAAGGCAGGGCGACAAAATCAGAGTCTCAGGAATGCTGGAACGCGTAGAAAACCTCGAAACTGGCAAGTCCTTCCACCAAGTAGTCGTTGGAACAAGCAGCAGCGAGGACGAGAGCATTTGGCCAAAATAGAGCTGAGAGACCGTGACGCGATAGTAACCAAGGAAGATTTGATCTTCCGAATTCTAGGTTACTCACACCCATCAAATGCTCACTTTTGCGACGCTGAATACGCGCCTGAAGAACAATTCAAATCAGAAAACCCAAAGGCTCCCAGGACGAAGAACCAGCATGTTTTCTACAAATTCTACGAGGACGAAGGATGGAAATTCCTCCAAGACAAATTCCCAAGATACCTCATCTTTCATGAAATGCTAGGCAAGAAAACGATCGGCGTCAACCACGAAGACATCATGGAAGCGCGAAAGCCCGAAAGCAAGCTTGAAAAGGTGTTTAACAGTGAGCCCCAAGATGAGCTCGTGGGCGCCTTGAAGAATGCCTTAGGGGTTCTAACGCAGCAGTCGGGGTTGACGGTGAACGATTTCGGAGTTTTCGGCTCAATACTCCATGGCTTCCATCACCCGCATCTTTCAGACTTAGACTTCACAGTATACGGCAGAAAAAACGTGGCCAAACTGCGCGAAACCCTTCAGGAGCTATACTCTGACAAGGCATCCTTGCTAGGGAACGAGTTTGAAACTGACGAGCCAATCAGGGGAAAGCAGTGGCACTTCAGAAATTTCGCGCCGCAAGAGTTTATCTGGCACCAACGAAGGAAACTCATCTACTCCTTATTCAAGGACGAGAAGAAGGGCAGGATAATAAAAACCGAGCTTGAACCAGTCAAAAACTGGAACGAAATTGTTAACGAGTATGATTCAGGGACCAGAATAGCCCAAAAGGGCTGGGTGAAAATGCATGCCCAGGTGACGAAAGATGACGACGCTCCATTCATGCCTTCCATTTACAGTATCAAGCCCCTGCAGATTCTGGAAGGGGAAAAGTGTGCAAGTGAGGCAGCACGCATAGTCTCTCATATGGAAGAGTTCAGAATCCAAGCCTTCAAGGACGAAAGGGTCTACGTCGAAGGAAACCTAGAGGAAGTAACGGTTCAGAACGGAAGCTTCATCCAGATCAGCCTAACCTACTGCCCAAGATACTATGAGCAAGTGTTGAAGGTAAGCCCTCAAATTTAGCTTATGCCAGAATCATAGAATCCGAAGGCTTGTTCCCCAGCAAGAGCCTGTAGTGTACGCGACCGTCTCTGTTGTCAGTAACGTGCTCAAGCTTACCCCGCACAATAACTGTCTCGCCCACTCGAGCTTGTTCACAGAATCTACCGCGAAAAGACGCAATCTCTTCAATATGCTCAACCTGCGGCCCACCAAGAACCTGCACACCGCTCACCTTGTAGACGCAGGGCGTGAAAATCGCCTCAGAATCATCTGCAATCGTTGCCTTGACTTCAGCAACACCAACATTCTTATAATGAATATCGCCGTATGCCTCATCAATTTCTTGCCAATCTTTCACAAAGCGGACAAAATAGTCTGTTCCCAGAAACTTGCCCTGCATAACCTTTCTCGATTCAGTTCGAACAAAACTCTCAAAATCGGCCGAACTGTCCTTCGAACGAAAATCGAACAAGCTTTTCAAGTCGTTCTGATCGTAACACTTGAACAACCTATCGGTCTTGCTCAAAACTTTCTTCAAAGCGGAGTGGACCTTTCGGCAGTTTTCAGAACCATACACGATGGGGTCAACATCAGAATGGTTGCTGTGGAGCCCCACGAGAATCGAGCCGGAAACTCCTATTGTGTTCCATGAGACGCTCGCTTCTTCCTTAAGAGCCTCTGCCAATCGCAGTGCCTTGCTTTCTAGTGCGTCCAAGTCCTTGGAACTGCGCATTTCTTGAAGTTTCTTGACAGGTTTGTGATGCCATTTAACGTCGCTATTTGGAACTTCACACAATGTCTCGTCGAAGACATGGTCATAAACAAGGTATCGCGAAAAACTCTTCTCCAAAACCGAATACCTTTCTGAAAGAGAATAGACCTTCCGATACATTGTACCATTTCTCTTCCGCTCACCTTTCTCGTCTGGAAAATAGCGAACGAAAGCGATTGTCCGATTCGGGGGATGAACCAAGCCTTTGACATCAAGTATCATTCCATCTGTCTCTATCAAGTCTCCCTCTCTTGCTTTCATTTCTCTTGCTCTCGCCTTGAAAAGAATTCGTTCATTTCATTTCTTTGAAGCTAGAGAATCCAATGCAATAACTCTCATGTTAGATCTCTTCAAAGCTAGCAACACCCCTGTCCCCAAAATTGCTGCTGCAACGCAGCTCAAAGAATCTGCAAGGGCATAATAGCCGGTCACAGGAACCCAATACACGTAAAGTTCAGGCTTTCCCCAACCGAGAACCCATATGTAGATGTTATTGCCCGTGACAACTTCTCCCATTCGTGAAATCCAAGCGAAACACCACAAGGCATATGGCAGAGTGGAGGGGTTCCGCGTAGTTATGGCATTGATCATCCATTTTCTCACGGGGCTCACCATGATAAAGATCATAGCAAGCCAATACTCCCACGTTATGATGGGCATCGCTTGATACCAGGCGAAAGGATGAAGGAACCATATTGCTATATCCACGGAGAATATCGCCAAGGCTTCCTTCCATCTATTAAACAGAACTAGAGCGCTTGTCAAAGCCGAAATGGTTGTGGTTAGAAAGGCGAGATTCAAAAGCGGGCCTACTGCGCTGGGATTCACGTATGGGGTGAGCAATCCATATGCAAAGCCAGAAAGTGTACCCCATATGGGCCCAAGTAAAGATGCTGTCAAACCGTTTGTCAGGATGCTAGAAAGGGTGATATTGGCGTTCGATCCCAGAACAGGATAGATCGGAACCAGAGTGCCTGTCAGTACTACGGCAACCCACACGGTTGCCAATGCCAAGAATATCGAACTGCCTAATGCGCGGGTATGCTTGTTACCCATCAGTGGTCACCATTGAGATGTTGCACCGTTCATCGCTGTGTAGTTTTCTACACAACATTAATAAGACTTTCCAAGGAACATACAGACCGATCTACCATGCCATTGCATCGGGAAAAAGATGCTCGCAACGTCTCCCAATGTCTGGAATTAGCCATCCTTCTGGAAGCTGCAGCTCACAAGCCTGGAAATGTCAGCGTGGTAACCAATTTTGAAAGCACACGATATGAGCATTTTCTCGCGTCAGCCGTGGCAGCTGGGCCTTCATTTGAAATTGCAGGCAAGCGTGGAATCGCTGCGGCAGAAGGGCAAACCCCGGTAGCCGATGTTGGAGTTGGGAAACTCATCAAAAAGTGTGTGGCGGACATCAATGCTTGGCAACATGGTGGAAACACCCTCCTTGGCACGGTGATCATGCTGATTCCCATAGCAGTCGCTGAAGGAATGAGAGAAGCCAAGATGGACATCTTCAAAGTCTCAGAACTGAGAACAAACGCAAAAAACGTAATTGAATCAACTACACCTGAAGACGCAGTCAACGTCTACGAGGCAATAGGGATCGCTAATCCCAGTGGCCTCGGCAAGACTCCAAGACTCGACGTCAATGATCCAGCATCCACGAGAAGGATTCTTGAGGAGAAGATCACGCTGTTCCAAGTTTTTCAAATAGCTGAGAAATATGACACGATTTGCTCCGAATGGGTTCACAATTATCCAGTAACTTTCGATCTCGCCTACCCGTTCTTCACCAAACAGATCGCCGAAGAGGATGACTTGAGCCAAGCCATACTTCACACTTTCTTGGAAGTTCTGGCCAAATGCCCAGACACCTTCATAGCCCGAAAGACGGGCATCGAAAAGGCCAAGGAAGTTTCAGCCGAGGCAGCTCAGATTCTCAGCGTAGGCGGGCTTGAGACTGCTGAGGGAAAGCGAAGCCTAGCAGAGTTTGATGCTAAACTCCGCGGATCGAGCAATCTCTTGAATCCCGGCACGACTGCTGACATCGTGGCTACTGCCCTAGCTATAAGCACATTGGGCGGATACAGACCCTGACTCCCATCAAGAATCCATCATGGTCGAATCAATGTGACATAGTGTTGAGATTTCCTGTTAAGATTTAAAGGTGGCAGTTTCTGTTAGACTACGAAGGCCGGGGCAAGCGGATGGAAGAGAAGCCAAAACTTCAGGTGACGTTAGTAACTGGGCGGACGATAGACCAGGGTGTTGGAAAGGAGCGTGGAAAAGCCTCTGAAGTATACAGAGACAATGTTTCGATCTGTCACGTTGACCCTGGCGACATAAAGAAGCTTGGAATAAAAGAGAAAGGCAACATCTTGGTCTCCACAATCCATGGCTCAGTGGTCGTTAAGTCCGTTAAGTCGCCTCGGGCTCCGCATCCAGGAATGATCTTCATGCCGTACGGGCCATGGGCAAATGCGGTCATGAACCCTGAGACGCACAGCATCGGGATGCCCTCCCTGAAAGGCATCCCAGCAGAGATCCAGTCCGCGCAAGAGAAGCCTCTGCTGAGCCTGCCAGAACTTTTGAAGGAGCAGTTTGGGAAGTGACCATATGCCCGTTGTTAAGGCAGTAACTTGCCCAGTCTGCGGATGCCTGTGCGATGACATAGAAGCAACTGTTCAGGATGGGAAGATCGTAAAGGTCAAGAACAGCTGCGCCATGAGCGAGTCAAAATTCTTAGGCTACAGCGGTCACAGGCTAATGAAACCGCTTATCCGAAAAAACGGCCAACTCGTAGAAGCTTCGATTAAAGAAGCTGTGACGAGGGCCGCGCAGATCCTGGCTGAAGCGAATTATCCACTATTGTATGGCTGGAGCTCAACGAGTTGTGAGGCCATGCGCGTTGGCCTCGAATTAGCTGAGGAAGTTGGCGGAGTAATCGATAACACTTCAACAGTCTGCCATGGACCGTCTGCGTTAAGCATCCAAGATGTGGGGATTCCAACGTGCACGCTTGGGCAAGTCAGGCACAGAGCCGACTTGGTGATCTACTGGGGTAGCAACCCTTGGGCGGCTCACCCTAGGCACATCGAGAGGTATACGAGCTTCTCGAACGGAAGGTTCGAAAAGAACGAGTGGAAGGGATACCTGACCAAGGTCAAAGCATCGACGGTCAGGAAGAAAATTGAGAGTGCAATAAGGAAAGTGCTCCCCAAGGCGGCGCCGCCTGTTGCTTCATCCGCTAGGAAGGATCCATTTCCTGCCCTGTTGAAGCAGGGAAGAAAACTGGTAGTGGTCGACGTCAGAAGAACGAGGTCGGCTGAAATAGCTGACTACTTTGTCCAAGTTGAACCAAACAAGGATTATGAGCTTTTTCAGGCATTCAGGGTTCTGATCGGAGACGGGGAAATTGACGTTGACCAGGTTGCAGGAGTGCCAGTGGAATACTTGGAAGAAATCGCCGAAGTCATGATCAGCTGCAGTTTCGGGGTGATCTTCTTCGGCCTCGGACTCACGATGAGCACTGGAAAATCAAGAAACGTTGACGCAGCACTTTCACTGACTCGTGACTTAAACATGCGTACAAAGTTCATGATAATACCGATGAGGGGACACTTCAACGTAACGGGCGCAGACACGGTTTTCACTTGGCAAACAGGCTTTCCATATGCTGTCGACTTTTCATTGTCTTACCCGCGATACAATCCCGGCGAAACGACAGCCGTCGACGTTCTCCTTCGCGAAGAATCAGACGCGGCCCTAGTTATCGCCTCGGACCCAGTTTCGAATTTCCCCAAGAAGGCCGCTGAACACATGGTCAAGAAGCCGCTGATAGTCATAGATCCGCACATGAACGCAACTTCCCAGATGGCCGACGTTGTTTTTCCAGCGGCATTCGTCGGAATAGAAGCAGAGGGAACGGCATACCGCATGGACCACGTGCCCCTGCCACTCAAGAAAGTCGTAGCGCCTCCAAAAGGAGTGCTGACAGACGAAGAAATACTGAGGAAAATCCTTTCAGAGGTCAGGAAGATCAGGGCCGACAGCAAGGCTGAGGCAGCATAAATGGAGCTCCTAGTGCAGAACGGTTTCGTCTACGACCCCGCAAACGGTGTCAACGGCGAGAGAAAAGACATCGCAGTCAGAGACGGCAAGGTCGTCGAAAAAGTCAATGACCGCAGGGCACGAAAAATAGACGCCTCAGGAATGATCGTAATGCCCGGCGGCGTTGACATCCACACTCACGTCGCAGGTTCAGAAGTGAACACTGGAAGACTTCTCAGACCTGAAGACCACTACAAAGATGTAGAATCTAAGACTTCAAAAACAAGGTCTGGAGTCGGAACCTCAATCCCCTCAACTTTCACCACGGGCTACAGATACGCACGAATGGGCTACACGACAATCATGAACCCCTCCATGCCTCCTCTGGAAGCCAAGCACACACATGAGGAACTCAACGACACTCCGATGCTTGACAAGGCCACGTATCCGCTTCTCGGAGATTGGTGGTTTGTACTCGAATATTTGGGGCAAGGAAAAATCGAAGAGCTTGCAAGACACGTTGCCTGGATGATGACCACGACGAGAGGCTACGCCATAAAAATAGTCAACCCGGGAGGCCTCGAAGCATGGGGCTTCGGCCAGAACGTTCACAGTCTGGATGATCAGGTTCCATACTTCTGCGTGACTCCACGCGAAATCGTCCGCGGACTATGCAAGGTGAACAGACTGCTGAACCTGCCGCACACGATTCACGTTCACACGAACAATCTTGGACAACCAGGAAATTATGCCACAGCCCTGGAAACCATGAGGTGCGTTGAGGACTTAGCTCCTGAGAATAGGCCGGCAATTCACATAACACACTGTCAGTTCAGCTGCTTCAAGGGCGACGATTGGCGAACCCTAGAATCAGGAGCAGAAGAAATCGCAAGCTACGTCAATTGTCACTCTCACGTGACTATGGATATGGGTCAAGTGATATTCGAGGACACGACAACCATGACGGCTGATGGCCCATTCCAATTCGGACTCCAAGAGCTAACTGGAAACAAATGGGTCAACCACGACGTAGAGACTGAAACAAGCGCTGGTATCGTGCCCTTCCACTACCGACGCAAAAGTTTCGTCCACGCGACCCAATGGTCAATAGGACTAGAACTGGCGCTACTCATCAAAGACCCATGGAAAATCTTCTTGACCACGGACCACCCGAACGCTGGTCCGTTCACATACTATCCCCGAATCATCGCCTGGCTGATGAGCAGAAAATCCAGAGAAGCAACGATGAAGAGAATCAACCCACGAGCAAGAAGCAAAAGCCTGCTCTCCTCAATAGATCGCGAACTCGGATTCAACGAAATCGCGATAGTAACTAGGGCAGGCCAAGCAAAGGCTCTCGGGCTTGAAAACAAAGGGCATCTGGGCGTCGGCGCAGACGCAGACATAGCCATATACAACGTGAACCCAGAGACGATAGACCCTGCGAAAAAATACAAGACTACCAGAAGAGCATTCAAACATGCTGCCTACACCATCAAAGGCGGCGAAATCGCAGTGAAGAACGATGAGATAGTCAAGCAAGTGGAGGGAGCCACAATGTGGCTTGACTTGCAAACCTCTGAACCCGCACAGATAACTGACGACATGAAAAAGAAATTCAGAGAATATTGGACCGTGGAATACGAGAATTACCCAGTGACAGAACACTATCTTGAGGTCTCACGTCCGAGAACGGTGAAGGCTGACGTCTAAGTGATAAACCTCTACCAGCAGAGAGAGTTCAAGCTTCCGATAACCGCAGAATGCATAAACCCAACCGTCTTCCAAGACAAGAAGCTCCAAGAAATAGAAGCCCTGAAGATCTGGGAAGGAAACAAACAGAAAACGCTCAAAAACCTCTTCAAGGTTGAAGAAACCAAGGCTGACGAAGTTTCCATCACGATTAACGGTGACGTGAGCAAGGTTCGCAGAGTAGGAGCATTCATGACAAGCGGCGGAATCGTTATCAACGGAAACGCCGGCATGCATCTAGGCGAAGAAATGAAAAGCGGCAAGATAACCGTGAATGGCAACGTTGAAGGATGGGCCGGCTCAATGATGAAAGCCGGCGAGATCGAGATCCACGGCAACGCTGGCGACTACTTAGGCGCCCCTTATCGCGGAACCACCGAGGGCATATCTGGAGGACGAATAGTCGTCTACGGAAACGTTGGAAACGAAGCAGGAGCCCACATGAAAAAGGGCACGCTGAAGATCTATGGAAACGCGGGACAATTCCTTGGCTTTCGCATGCGAAACGGAACAATCTACGTTCAAAAAGATTGCCAGGGAAGGGCAGGCGCCTGCATGGTTGACGGCAAAATAGTCATTGGGGGCTCACTAGAGTCAATGCTGCCCACGTTCACGATAGACAGCATCAAAGCCAAGGTCAAGATAGGAGAAGGCGAGACAGTCGAAGGGCCACTGTACGTTTTTCTCGGAGACCTCGCAGAAGAGGGAAACGGCAAACTATACGTATCAAAACAGAAGAATCCACATATGAGCAATCACGAAAAGTTCCTATGAAGGAGATGACGTAGTGGAAAAGAGTCTGAGCATAAACCGTCTGGCGTCAAACCTTCTGGAAAGACTGCTTGCAAACCCTGAATATTATGGCGTGGAGATCAGAAGAATGGATTCTGGAACAACTATCATCGACGCAGGGGCAGGGGCCAAGGGCGGATTTGAAGCTGGAAGACTCATAACCGAAATCTGCATGGGCGGATGTGGAGAAGCAAGAATAACCTACAGAAAATACGGAGACTTGGAGCTCCCTTCAATATTCGTGTCGACAGACCATCCTGTCATCGCGACTCTGGGTTCACAGTATGCAGGCTGGCAGATAAATGAGGAAGGCTATTTTGCAATAGGCTCAGGACCCGCAAGAGCACTGGCGCTAAAGCCGAAGGAGATCTACGAGGAAATCGGGTACACAGATGATTTTGACCAGGCTGTGCTGATTCTGGAAACTGACAAGCCTCCGTCGACGAAACTGATAGAAAGAATCACGACAGAATGCAAAATTGACCCAAAGAACTTCACTGTGATCATGACCCCAACTGCCAGCGTAGCCGGCGCAACGCAAGTTTCAGGCAGAATAGTTGAAACGGGAATCCACAAACTCAGAAAAGTTGGGTTAGATCCGAATGCCATTTTGCATGCTTGGGGATGCGCCCCGATCCCACCAATTGATCCGAAGTTTGCAAACGCGATGGCAAGGACAAACGATGCAATTCTCTATGGCGGAACTGCATACTACGTGGTCAAGTACGATGATGATGAAAAACTGAAGGAAATCCTTGAAAAAGCTCCGTCCAAAGCATCTAAACAGTATGGGCGACCCTTCATAGAGATTTTCAAAGAAGCAAAATACGATTTCTACAAGATCGACCCAAACCTTTTCGCCCCAGCCACGATAACGATAAACAATGCGAAAACTGGCAACATGTTCAAAAGTGGAGAAGTAAATCCTGAGGCACTCGCAAAATCGCTAGGCTTCAAAGCCAGTTGAGATTTCAGTCTTCATCATCTTTTGACTAACCGCTTTCCACTTAGCGCGCGTTTGATGTCCATGGAATTTTACTCAGGCTGCTTCGACTCAACCTTCGAGAACATGTAAGGTTTCGCGAAGACTCGGTTCACAAATTCGTTGAAACCATTGTTTCCGACGAGAGCTCCCATGAAAGCAGTCAAAATGCCTATTTCAATCCATGCTTTGGCCAGC
>JBGPBS010000005.1:0-41117 GCA_041481365.1 Bathyarchaeia archaeon | reverse complement strand
TATTTAGAACTGGCTGGTTCGTAGAGTCGGCTATTTCTGCAAGTTTGATTGTGCTGGTTATTCGGAGCCGAAGATCTTTCTTCCAAAGTTTTCGAGGGAAGTGTCTGCTGTTAACCACCACCCTAGTAATTGTCGGTGCCACACTTATCTTCCCCCTTCATTCCGCTTGGAAGCCTATTCGGATTTGCTCAGCCACCCCTCTTGGTTCTTCTTTTGATGTCGATAATCGTGGTACTGTACGTCAGCCTGGGCGAAGTGGCAAAAGAAATCTTTTACAAGCGAATATACTCTGAAGCCAACCCCCTGAGAAGGCCGTCCGCGGAAACGATGGGAAGCATTGAAATTGGAATGAACGCGAATTGTGAGCCGTGAAAGAAGATTGAAGGAGAAACAAGAGTAACTTTGGCACCGAGAAAAGTACTCGTTTTTATTAGGGTGAATTTGTAAATTTATGTTCAAGTGATCTGGAGGATGATGCGGGTCTCCAACTATTCTGGTCGAGAAAAAAACACTCGCGACTACCTTGAAACATTTTGGCTAGGGATGAGACTTTATCGAGGGCTGATCTCAAACTTATTAGACGTAAGAGTTCCGCTATTCTGCGGGCACAAGTTAACCTACAACTGCAATCTCAGATGCAAAATGTGCCCCTTCTGGAAAAGATCCGGCGAGGATTTAAGTCTGGAGCGAGAAAAAGGAATTCTAAAGCGGATTTATGATTCGGGCGCTTGCGGGATCGCGTTTGAAGGCGGGGAACCTCTGCTGAGAAATGACTTGGTCGAAATTCTTGCTTTTGCCCGTTCTCTGCCTTTGCATACAAGCCTAATCACCAATGGCACTCTCCTCGAATCTAGGATAGAAGAGATAGCACCATACATCAACGGTGTCATCTACGTCTCACTAGATGGCTTGGAAAAAACTCATGACACTATCAGGGGCGTTAGCGGCTGTTACAGAAAAGCAATACAAGGCATAACCGCATCCAAACAGAAGGTTCACGTGACAATCAACACGACAATAATGGCGGAGAATGCCAATGAGATAGAAGACATGGTGAAGCTGGCCAAGGAATTGAACGTCAGAATGTCCGTGGCCATAGCGCATGAGTATTGTAATGCCAAGGCATCCGCACCTACCACTGATGAAATTGGAGCGATAGCTGGAAAACTCGTTGAAATGAAGAAGAAGGGTTATCCCCTTGTGAATTCAATCAGTTATTTCAAAGTCATGGCAAAAGAGAAAAACTGGAAATGCAAACCCTGGGCGCTAATTAACGTAGGTCCAGAGGGAAATTTGGTTCTACCCTGCTATGTTCGCAACGAATACGCGACCAGCATTTCCGTTTCTGAAACTAACATCAAAACTGCTATCTCTGGATATGACTGGAAAGAAACGCAGAACTGCCGAAAATGCAGTCTTCATTGCTATGTAGAGCCTTCTCTGGTGCTTTCATGGGATTTTCGCACTTACATGAATTGGGCCTTTCGAGCTAGGATGCACTAGCGCGCGCGATTACAACATGCGAATGGTAGCCCGGGAGAGATTTGAACTCTCGCCAAGCATGCATAAGCATATCTCCCCACTGGCAAATTGGTGCTGAAATCCCTTCCCCGGCACCATTTCGCCATTTAGAGCTTGCTTCTGAGCTAATTCGGAATAGGAAACTAAGTGTTTAGGAGAATATTGCTTCAACGCGAGATCACGTTTGCCTCTGGTCTCGTTTGACGACATAGAACGGTCTAGTTCGACGCACTCTAACGTGGACGAAGCACATTCTTTCTTAACCAGTTTTGATTTTGACTCTGATTGAGTTAAACCGAGGACCTCCACCCAGAGTCTGTGGATTACTCGATGCTAAACAGTTTAAGGGGACCCCGTTTTTCCCAGTCAAAGGTCTCGGCGACCACAAGACTCCCTTGGAGACGTTTTCGGTTTTGATCGCCTCGACTGTTAGCGCTCCTAGCTCATTAAAAAGAGTAACATCGTCCCCATTCTTTATCCCAAGCCTATTCGCATTAATAGGGTTAATCCACACAATCTCTGGAATCGGACCATAGACGTCCCTGAATTGGCTGTGGGTCCAACTAGCAAGGGCGCTATTCAATAGGGTAAACCAGCGTTCATTTTCGGTAAGTGGGAACTGCACTGGCAGGGGACCGGCATTCAATTGAAGGGCTTTCGAAGAGCAAAACTCAATTCTCCCCGAAGGCGTCTGATACTCTTTGATGGGCCGTTGCCTCAGTTTCAGAACCGAGCCCTTGAGCAGGTTGTCGAATCGTCCGTTTTCAAACGACTCAAATGTGGCCTTTTCAAGGGCTTGCCAAGGGTCCTCAAACACCCAAGACTCACCGCAACTCAACTTCTTTGCCAGCTGTTGCATTACCCAGATTTCATCCTTAGACTCTCCAAGCGGCTCAATCGCTTTTGCAGATAATCGAGTGTACAGGTGATGGTCAGAGAAATTCAGGTCGGATTTCTCCAGATACGTGGCCGCTGGTAGGACAACATCAGCGAGTTTCGCAGTCTCGGTCCAATGTGTATCATGAACGACTACAAACCCGTCTTCCCTTGAAAGACCTGCTCTAACGGCGTTCTGGTTTGGAAGTGTCAAAGCGGGGTTGGAACCCTTGACGAAAACAAACTCAAAGTCACCGGAGTCTAATCTCGTGCCCACTGAAACCTGCTCAACGATTTTTGACTCTTTACTGCTCATTTTGCTTCCATTGATATACCCCCAGTCAATGAATCGGCCTTTAGAGTCGCTGTAATGGAAGCCACGGTGCCGTCCGAGTAACGCTGGTAATAGACTCACAGCCCTGGTGGCCTCTGCCCCATAACTCGATTTGTTTAACCCCAAGCCTATCATGAACGTGACAAGAGGGTTCTCGACGAGTACTTCACATAGCTCCTCAACTCTTTTCCATGTGAGGTTTGTTGCTTCTTCTACGCGCTCATGTGTCCAGTTGTTTAGCTCTTCCTTGAATTTGCCGAATCCAGTGGTCCATTCTTCGATGAATTTGTTGGCTATTTTGTCGTGGTCAATGAGGTATCGAGCTATTCCATAAAACAGTGCTACGTCGCTGCCCGGGCGAGGGTTGACCCAGAGATCGGAACTCTTGGAGGTTTCGCTTTTCCTAGGGTCAATGGATACCAACGTTGCACCTTTTTCCTTTCTTGCCTTTAGCGAAAGGGCCCAGAGGTGAGGAGAACTGACTTTTGCGTTGTTTCCCCAAAACACGATTGCGCCGCAGTCTAGAGCTTCCTCGAATCCGAGACCGTACGTAAGCCCGTAGTGAAGTCCGATTCCGGTGTGCCCAGATGTGCTGCAGAGAGCGCCGTCTGTAACCGTCGCACCTAATGCGCGCCATAGTCTTTGAGAGTATTGCCAGCTGAGACATCCTTGGTTGCCAGGATAATCATAAAGCAAAACGGATTCATTGCCGTAATTTTCTAGAACGCCAGCTAGTTCTTTGGCAACAAGGTCCATGGCTTCTGACCAAGCAACTCTCCTGAACCCGTTTCCATTCTTGATGTGGGGAAAAAGGATACGTTCCTCACTATACACCCGCTTGGGGTCTCCAACTCCTCGCGGACATAGAAATCCTTGAGTTATGGGGTTTTCTTTACTGCCTCTCGTGGATATGATCCGACCATCCTCAACAAGGGCGTCGACAAAACACGTGTCCGGACAATCGCGGTGGCACACAGTTCTTACAACTATGGTTGTTTTCTTGGCCTCAGCTGGCAAATCCGTCCCCCCTTCCTGAATCTATGTCCTTGAGGAGGCGCATCTCCGGGATAAGGTCTGTGTCCCCAGTGTGATAGATCGTTCTGTCTTCGATCTTTATCAAGTAGCCCACTCTGCAGTCTTTAGGATGCCACGGCTTTCCAGAAGGCTTGAACCTTTTGATGTTGTAAGCCTCAACTGGCTCAATTGTCACATTGTTGACGGTTCCCTTCTCCGGGCTTTATGCTTTTGACGTTTCGGTCTATTCTTGAAACACAGTCTTTGGGAGCAATCAAGACAGCGTCTTTCTTGCGAAGCTTCTGGATTTTGGGCGGACTGCAGTGGTGACCATGATTATGGGCCACTAGTATGCTGTCTGCTTTTTCAGAGGTTTCGACTATCTTTCCATACTTCTTCAAGTCGATGTAGATGACCTTGTCCGGAGCTCTGATTTGAAAGCTGGCATGACCAAGCCACTTGACACAAACCGTCATTTCAGCGCCGACCAATCATGAAATAATGAGCACGTATAAGACTTAAGTCATCCTTCCAGACTTAAGGTCTTTGGATATTGGTACACGTGGAATCGGTTATTCCTTTTCAGGTTTGGTGTAGACTTCTATGACGTGGTTGTCTGGGTCACAGAATGATGCTGCATAGTATCCCGCTGTAAATTGTGGTTGCTCTTCAGGAGGGAATAGGATGCTAAACCCATTTTCCCTCATCTTCTCAGCGACCAAGTCGACTGTTCTCTTGTCAGGAACTAAGATGGCCACGTGTTCAGACACGACGAACTCTTCCCCAGTGGGAGCTTTACATTTGACCCTTGGATTCTGTGGCTGGCTCAGCCAGATCTGAAAGTTCTGGTTCGAGAATCCGACTATTTCTTTCGAGTCGATTATGATGTGGAAGCCGAGCGTTTTCAGCAATACTTCATAGAACTTTCTGGAATCTTCCAGGCTGGATACCTCAATTCCAATGTGGCCAATGATGATTTGCGCTTCTTTCCTCTTTGAAACCATGACCTATCACCTAGACATGAGAAGCTGCTTTCCTTTCATAAGCCTTGCTTGGTGCCGTTTGGCCCGTTCTCTGTCTATTGGCGGTGTGCTTGTGGCGCCATTTGGAATCAGCTTTAAAGATCAGAGTTAACCCTCTGGACAAAAAATTTCAAGTTGACACTGTCACCTGCTCTCGGTTATGCGAACTGCAGGCATGTAAATAGGGTTTTGGGTTCTGTCAGAAAAAGGGTTCAGGGACTGTTTAGGTCCTTCTCTTTCTCTCAGGTTTCTTCTCTTCGACGGGGCCTGGCGGAGTCTCCTCTGTTGGCTTTGCTTCCTCCACAGGTTTCGGCGGTGGCGGCGGTGCTTCTTCTTTCTTCTCTTCCATTTCGGTCGTGATTTCCTCTATCGGTTTTGGCGGTGGCGTCGTTGCCATTGTCCAGCCTATCCATGCGCCTATGCCCATTATGGCCACGAATGCTGCGAAGACCGGTACGGCGATGATCCAGAAACTAATAGCTCCCGTGTTTATTGTTGTGTGGAATGCGTCGTTCATCCATCCTGGGTAGAATAATGTGACTACGTAGAAGATTGCGACTACGAGGCAGACTATGAAAATTACTCCTCCGATCGTTTGATCCTTGCTTACCATTTCTGTTTCACCATTTAAGCCATGTTTACTTCTTTATACCTTTTAAGTTTTACCATGACTTCTTGTCCTATACTAGGTCGTTCCCATTTCCCATGTCGACAGGTACTTCTTTTGTTCCCCAGTAAGCTTGTCGATCCGCATTTTCATTGAAGCAAGCTTTAGCCTCGCTATTGCTTCATCTATCTCTCTTGGAACCGTGTAGACTTTCGGCGGCATCTTTTCCTTCTTAGCTATGTATTCCACGCTGAGTGCTTGATTTGCAAATGACATGTCCATGACTTCGGAGGGATGACCCTCTGCCGCGGCCAGGTTGACGAGTCTGCCTTCTGCCAGGACGTATATCTTTTTGCCGGTTTTGAGGGTGTATTCGTCAAGGTTCGTTCTTATGTTCCTTTTTGACGTTGCTAGTTCGTCCAGATCCTTCAGGTTTATTTCGACGTTGAAGTGTCCGCTGTTGGCAAGCATGGCGCCGTCCTTCATTCTCTGCATGTGCTCTTTTCGTATTACGCTTATGTCTCCTGTTGCCGTGACGAAGATGTCGCCTATGACTGAGGCTTCAGCTATTGGAAGCACGCGGAACCCATTCATCGCCGCCTCAAGTGCTCTCAAAGGGTTGACCTCGGTGACTATGACGTTTGCTCCCATTCCCTGCGCTCGCATAGCTATTCCCTTGGCGCACCACCCGTAGCCGCAGACCACGAAGTTCTTGCCTGCCAAGAGGATGTTTGTAGCTCTCAAGATGCCGTCTATTGTGCTTTGACCCGTTCCATATCGGTTGTCGAAAAGGTACTTCGTAAACGCGTCGTTCACCGCTATTATAGGGTATTTCAGCTCTCCTGTCTTCTCCATGGCTCTCAGACGCAGGACACCAGTCGTGGTTTCTTCAGTTCCGCCCTTGACGGTGTGCAGAAGCTCAGTTTTCTTGTTATGAATCGTGCCCACCAGATCAGCTCCGTCATCTAGCGTTATCACAGGAGCATGATCAATAACCCTCTCGATGCAACCGTAGTACTCTTTTGTCGTCTGCTCGCGCCAAGCAAAGACATAGACGCCCCTGTCCACCAGCGCTGCTGCCACATCATCCTGCGTAGAAAGAGGGTTAGAACCGCATAGGGCAACCTTGGCGCCTCCTGCAAGAAAAGCCTCAATGAGAACTGCTGTTTCTTTCGTCACGTGCAGGCATGCGCCCAGGCTTACGCCCTTAAGCGGCTCTTCCTCAGAGAACCTCTGCTTAATCCCGTCTAGCACAGGCATATGCTTTGAAGCCCATTCTATCTGAAGAGAACCCTTATTCGCTAACGTTCTGTCTTTTACTCTGAAATCACCCAAATCTATTTTGCCTCACAACCGGTCATACGTGCATTTGCTATTTAGCTTCAGCGGCCAATCCGCAAGTTTTTTGGGCTCTCTCCACTGATCCACGAATCTCCGTGCTGGCGTAGATTGTTCTCCGTTTATCATTACTACGCCTGGGATCCAGTATGTTTGCCTCTCTCAAGACGTTTAGGAGCTTTGCCGTTGGTTAAGGCTTAAAACCTCCTGCGTATGCTATGATTCATCCATGGAGTAGTAGACTTTGGATGCTATCGACAACGTGATCTGGATCTTGCCCTTCCTTGCTCTCTTGGATGTCATCTCAACCTTCTACACGGAGATTCTGGGGCATTCTTTGCAAAGTTATGGGTGGGAGCTCTTCGCGAGCTTTGTTTACGTGTTCCCCTCATTATACGCGTACTTTTACGCGTTGGTTTATCTTCTGATCGTGGTTGGCATTGCATACGTGCTCCTGTACATTAAGAACAAGGTACTGAAGCCTCCTCGCACGCTTGACAAAGCGGTGTTTCTCATCCTGATCGGCGTCGTTTTCTACATCTACATGAGACTGACGACAGCGTTCATTATGAACTTCTTCTTACCTACAATCATTCAACGTGGACTAGACATGTTCCAGCTTACACTTATCATATATGCGGGTTCTGTCTTGAGCCTAGGCTTCTATGTGTGGGACACTGTTTTTTCTTGGATGAGACATGATGACAGCGAAAGGAAAAAGTGAAACTGAATTCAGAGTCACGGAGGGAACTCTTCGTGGATACTTGTCAACCATATACGGGCACGAAGTGACGATCCGCGATGCGCGGCGGCTTGGCAGCCAAGAATTCGAAGAGCATGAGGACCTGAAAGGATTCGGCTACGGTTTCCCATATGTTATCGAGTTTGTCGTTGACGGCGAAGTGAAACGTGTCGTGTTAGAAACCATGCGCCCTGAAGGTTTCGGGCATGAATACCCTTCCGACCGTGCGCAGGTACTTCTTTGGCAGCATTCAGTATTCTGCAAGTTGCCGCGCCATGTGCGCTCAGTAGACGTAGGCGCATTTGTTCCAAGCTCTAATGGCATGGCATCTCTGGGGAGATGCGGCGAATTCTTCATTCTAACCGAGTTTGTGGATGGAAAGCTCTATCATCTTGATCTGGACCGCATGAAGGAAACGGGAGAGGTCAACAAGCTGGATGAGCAACGCTGCTTGGCCTTATCAGACTATCTTGTTGAGATTCATAAGGTCAAACGTGAAGCTCCATGGCTATACGTCAGGCGGGCTCGTGAGCTCGTTGGACATGGCGAATGTATCATGGGTCTGCTTGACAGTTATCCGCCTGATTTCGACTTCTTAGGCGAGACCGACTTGATCAATATCGAGAGGCAATGCATTGATTGGCGTTGGCGGCTCAAACGCAAAACACATAGGCTCAGACAAGTACATGGGGATTTTCACCCGTGGAATATGCTGTTCCGCCAAGGAACTGACTTCACAGTACTGGACCGGAGCAGAGGCGAATGGGGCGAGCCGGCGGACGACGTGAGTGCAATGACGATTAACTATGTCTTCTATTCTCTGCAGAAGTATGGAAAACTGACTGGCATGTTCGAACGCTTGTTTAAGCTCTTCTGGGGCAACTACTTGCAGAAAACTGGCGACATGGAAATCCTTGAAGTCGTTCAGCCTTTCTACGCTTGGCGAGGTTTGGTCGTAGCTTCGCCTACTTGGTACCCCCACCTTGAAAAGAAGGTGCGTGCAGATCTACTCAGCTTTGTTAAGAATGTTCTAGCATGTGAAAAGTTTGATTTGGACAGCATTAACTCTTATTTCAACGGCACATAAGGTTGCACTAGAAGACGATCGATGAGCAGCTTTCGACATATTTCCGATTCAGTACTAAGGGATAAATAGTGATTTTCCAGAATATCTATTGTCTATGGTGCTTAGACTTGGGAGCTCAATCAGCAAATGGTCTGGCGAAGATGCTTAAGGATATGGGCTACTCACGCGAGACTATTGAACAAATTCTGAAGTGGTATAACTAAAGTAGCTCACGAATGGACCGGCGCCATGAAAGGCATCTATGCTTTGGCCATTTCAATGAACAAGAACATCGTTGTGAGTGTTGGCGCCTTGAATGAGGTAGCTTTTGAGAAAGGAATTTACGTTTACGTGGGTTCAGCTCAGAGCGGCATAGAAAAAAGAACGGCAAGACATCTCACAAGAATCAAGCGGAGATTCTGGCACATCGACTATTTGCTTGAAGCAGAGGGCGTAAACATTCTGAAAGTCTCTCGAAGAGAAGGCCCAAGATTAGAGGAATGCAGAGTCGCAAGGAGATTAGGCAGGATGGGTGTCATAGTAGATGGGTTCGGCTCATCCGACTGTGACTGCAAGGGCCATCTCATCAAAGTTAGAAGCTATGGATTTTTAAACGAGTGGATGGAGGAATTATCGCTATAGTCTCGGAAGGAATCACCTTGGAACAAAATGGTTGGTGTGTTTGGATCACAGGACTGCCGGGCAGCGGCAAATCTGTCGTCTCTGAGGCTTTGCTCAGACTTCTATACGAGAAACGCATCCGCGCACAGCTGTTGTCTTCTGACGCGTTACGCAAGGTAATTACTCCCAAACCAACATACTCTCTTGAAGAGCGGGACATCGTCTATTCCACCATTACATACGTTGCAAGGCAGTTAACAGAAAACGGCGTGAATGTGATAATTGACGCGACAGGCAACTTGAGACGTTATAGGGACTGTGCCAGACAGCAAATTCCCAAGTTCATAGAGGCGTATCTGCAGTGCCCGCTGGACGTCTGCAAAGAGCGTGAGGCGAATAGGGGCGAAACCTACCAAGCGCCAAAACACATCTACTCTCACCCGGCGAAAGGCCGCACGTCGACCGTGCCTGGGATAGGGCAACCCTACGAGCCTCCTTTGAACCCAGAAATTGCCGTGGATACAGTGAGACTGGCACCTGAAGAATGCGCCTTCAAGATCATGCGCAGAATCTTGTTGCTTGTGAGTGGAAAAAGGGGTTCCAAGCTTTCCGAATACTAACATCTCTTTACGTACTGCATTACAGCCACAGCTTGCGCTTTGGAGACTTGGTCTTGTTCGAGCAGGCAATTACAGAGTTCGGAGATTCTCGTCAAAGCGTGAACACTATAGCCAAGCCTTTCTAGGTTTTCGCGGCCTCCTTGTTCTCTGTCAACCACGATAACCAAATGCTTGACTCTTGCCCCCAGTTCTTCCAGAGGTTTTATGCCTTCAATCTTCGATAGGCCCTCGCTGAGGACATCATCAAAGAACAATATGTGATCTCCCTTGGTAACTCCCGCGCCGGCAGTCCTGCCGATTACACCGTAGGTTTTTTCCTCTTTTCTTACCACAGTGCAGGGCAGGTTGACTTGACAGCCTATGCTAGGCAAGATCAATGCGCCCTTCAATTCGATTGAGGCCAGTTTGTCGATTCTGTCCACGGCCATTATGTTCTTGATTTCGCAGGCAGCGATTTCTGCGATTGTGCAAAGCTCTTTCGGCGAAGCGATCAGGCATGCTAGGTCAATGTAGTATGGGCTCAGGGCTCCTGACCTGATCTTAAAAGTGCCGAACCTCAGGCAGCCAGATCGATAGAGAGAATCTGCAACGCGTGATATAGCGGGGTACATTTAGAGTCGCAGAATGAATTGCGTCGTGCCCGATTTAACGTTTGCCGAGTCCTTTTGGGGGTGTTTTTCTTTCAGATATATTCCGTGTAGGAAATAAAGTATTATATATTACGATACAATGTTCTACTTGATCCTACAGGTTGAAAGCATGTTCAAGAATGGAAAAGTTCAAGAGCAATCTTGCCCGCATGAACAGCTCAAAACAAGGGAAGAGGTAGAGGCCACACTGCGGAAACTGCAAATTCTGAAGAGCAGAATCTCGGAGCTAAGAACACAATGCGAAGAACTCAGAAGGATAAGTTCAGAAACCAAAGAAAACACGCTGTTGTGCAGCGAATGTGGCGAAGCGATAGAACCCCGTCAGGAAATCGTGGTCAAAGACTCTGGAGGATCAGGAAAGGAAAGGAATTTCCATAAAGAATGTTTCAAGTTACTCTGGGTCTAAGTCCGTCTGGCCCAACGCTCATGTTATGCATTGATCGTCAGAATCATTCTGTCCGCGCAAAGCCCGACGATCAGGTCGTGCTCTTTGGTTCTTCATGTGGATGAGCTCTGTAGGACACACCATAGGCGATACGAACCGTTTTTGTTTTTTCTAGCGTCCGGCGACTCCTATTTGGCAGGGCAGGCTACTCCTGCAAAGCGATGTTACGACCAAAATGTTAATAACTCGATGTTTTCATGTCTAGAAGACACGAAGCGGAAAAACAATGGGACATAGGAAGACGCATGCCCCGAGGCATGGTTCACTCGCATATCTACCTAGGAAACGTGCCAAAAGCATATTGGGAAGAATCCGCTTCTGGCCAAAAATAGAAGGAGACTCGCCTAGGCTTCTCGGTTTTGCGGGCTACAAGGCCGGTATGACTCACGTCTTCAAAATCGAGGACAAGAAGCGCTCGCCAAATTTTGGGAAGGAGGTAGTGAGTTCGGCGACTGTCTTGGAGACGCCTCCTATATTCGTGTGTGCTGTGAGAGTCCTCACGAGGAACCTTTACGGTTTGCAAACTTTTTCAGAAGCTTGGATGAAAGATCCGTCGGATGAGCTTGAGAGAATATTCACAGTTCCTGAAAGCTTCAGTATGGATGAGAGCCTCAAGAAGATTGAAGAGAACTTGGCCAAAGTGTCGACGGTTCGTGTTGTTGCAATAACTCAACCCAAGCAGACGAGTGTGCCGAAGAAGAAACCCGACATTATGGAAATAGAGGTTGGCGGGGGAACGATTCAAAAACAGTTTGAATATGCAAAGACTCTGTTGGGGAAGACGATTGCGCCCACAGAGCTTTTCAAGGATGGCCAATACGTCGACACGGTAGCCGTTTCAACTGGAAAAGGCTGGCAAGGACCAGTGAAACGTTGGGGTGTAACGATATTGCAGGCCAAGGGACGGAAGACGAAGAGAGGCGTAGCCACGCTCGGACCTTGGAATCCACATCATGTGATGTACAGTGTAGCTAGAGCTGGACAAATGGGGTTCCACCAGCGAACGGAGTATAACAAACGCATCCTCAAGATTGGGGCAGATGGAAAGGAGATAACCCCGAAGGGTGGTTTCATCAGGTATGGTTTGGTTCGCGGTCCCTACATGCTGCTGGAAGGAAGCGTTGCGGGAACGGAAAAACGTCCGATAAGATTGCGCTGTCCCGCGCGCCCGCCGGAGAACGTCGGTGAAGAACCGCCCCAGATCACACACATATCTCTTGAGTCTCCGCAAGGAAAGTAGACGGTGAGGCACATGGTCAAGAAATCGGCGAAAATCTTCAGCCTCGAGGGGAAACCCGTCGGGAAGACGGAGCTTCCGGCAGTTTTCAGCACACCGTTGAGGCCGGATGTCATAAGACGGGTCGTTCTGGCGATTCAATCTCACAGGCGCCAACCGCAGGGCCGTGACCCAATGGCTGGGAAGCGGACAACGGCAGAATCCAGAGGCACCGGTTCTGGCATTTCTAGGATCCCGAGGATCAAGAATCCTTCAGGACGAGCTGCTTTTGCGCCTGGGACGGTTAAAGGGAGGGCAGGGCATCCTCCGACTTCTGAAAAGCGGATCGTCAGAAAAGTTCCACGGAAAGAACGACGTCTTGCTTTATTCTCGGCAATAGCTGCTACAGCATCAAAAGAGCTCGTGGCGTCTAGGGGGCATTCAATAGAGGATGTCCCACAGATTCCCCTAGTGGTTCAGGATGACTTGGAGAAATTGAAGAAGACCAAGGAAGTTGTAGAGGCCCTTGTGCGCTTAGGGGTGCTGTCGGATATTTATCGGGTGAGGCAAAGCAGGAAGGTCCGCGCTGGAAAGGGCAAAGGCCGAGGCAGAAGGACAAAGCAGGCAGTGGGTCCGCTTCTGGTCGTCACCAAGAACGAAGGAGTAGTTGAAGCAGCAAAGAACATACCGGGCGTGGACGTTGTTGCAGTCAGCAACCTCAACGCCGAGCTGCTTGCTCCAGGTACTCATGCAGGGAGGCTCACGATATGGACGAGTGGCGCAATCGAAAAACTTGACGAGCTTCACGGTAAGGAGGAGCAGACCTGATGGATTCCTATGAAGTCATACTGTACCCATTGATGACGGAAGCATCAAGCCTGATGGTTGAGAAGGAAAACAAGTTGGTCTTCGTGGTCAGTCTGAAGGCAGGCAAGTCTGACATCAAAAGGGCAGTTGAAGAACTCTATGAAGTGAAGGTTGATGGGGTAAACACGCAGATTACCCACCGAGGAGAGAAGAAAGCCTTCGTGAAGCTTCGGCCAGAATTCAAAGCAACTGATGTTGCAATCAAACTTGGAATACTGTAAGATTGTTTGGAGAACTGAGCCATGGGGAAGAGGATTCGGGTACAAAGGCGGGGTCGCGGTGCACCCACTTTCAGGGCCTCAACTCACAAGAGAGTGGCCCCAGCGAGATATCCGTTGACGATCGGGTCGAAGGAATATTCTGAAAAGGCTGCGAGTGGTGTTATCGTAGAGTTTTTCCACGATCCTGGTAGGGGGGCTCCACTCGCTCTGATAAGATTTGAAAATGGTGAGAAGTGCTACACCGTTGTTCCAGAAGGGGTTCACACTGGTCAGCGGATCGCAATGGGAGGGAAAGCAACGGTCGAAGTTGGCAATATACTTCCGCTTGGGAAGATCCCGGAAGGCACCATGGTGTGCAATATCGAACTCCGCCCGGGAGATGGCGGCAAAATAACCAAATCATCTGGGACCTATGCAACGGTGGTGACACACACTCCTCAAGGAACAATAATCAGGCTTCCATCACGCAAAGCGAAGTACATTGATGATCGTTGCAGGGCCACGATCGGCGTGGTGTCCGGAGCTGGCAGACCTGAGAAACCGCTCCTGAAGGCTGGTGAAATGTTCCATCTTATGAAGGCAAAGGGACACAAGTATCCGAGGACCAGCGGGCGGAAAATGGTTGCTGCCGTGCATCCTTACGGTAGCAGCAAGAGAAGCGCACGGAAAGTCACGACCACTTCGCATGGCGCGCCGCCTGGGCAGAAGGTTGGGTTGATCGCGGCTAGAGGCGGCGGGCGGAAAGGCAAGAGCGCACGAGACGCTGCCAAAGCAGAAGGTTTATAGCGCTTGAAACAGCGAGTGGGGTGAGAAGGAATGCCGAAAGAATTCACGTACCGCGGATACACTCTCAATCAGCTGCAGAGCCTCTCAATGGACGAATTCATCAATCTGTTGCCTTCCCGACAGAGGAGGAGCCTACATCATGGTTTTGCCCCTGAACACAGAATATTGCTTGAGAAAATCAGAAAGGCAAAGGAAAATCTCAGGCAGGGAAAACCTGATACTGTCAAAACGCATTCGCGTGACATGGTTATTCTGCCTGAAATGGTAGCCATCTCAATAGGCGTGCACAACGGAAAGGAATTCGTCGCCGTAGAGATTAAGCCTGAAATGATTGGACACTATCTAGGTGAATTCGCAATAACAAATAAACCTGTTAGACACGGGACTCCGGGAATCGGTGCCTCTCGCTCGTCGATGTATGTCCCGCTGAAATAGGCCGCCTTTCACATTCTTAAGCGCTGTAGTCCATCTTCGGAGATTTTTCACTTGGTGACTTGGCTTCCGGTATTTGAGGCAGCGGAATAGGCGGCGGAATGTTCAGTGACCGCGATATGACCACGGACTCTATAAAAACAACATTAGATATTGACTGCACAACAATCGGGGGCGGAGGTTTCTTCTCTTCGAAATCCTTGTAAACCTTGTCAATCTCTTCTCTGTCGCCAGCTACGTAAGCTTTTCCTCGAAGGCTCAACTGGGCGACTGATGGATTATAGCTTATCGTCAATACAAAAGGAACCTCAAGTGAATCTGCTGACTTCTCCATTCCAATCAGATTGAGGTTCGTGTTTATCTGAATAGGTGGCATAGGCTTCCTTATGTCTAAGAAGCGTTCAGCAGAAATATTAGTTATGGAAACGTTTACTCTAATCATACAGACCATTTAAAAATAGCAGAGCGCCGGGTGATTTAAACATGCCCGTTTTCAACGGGTTTGTACTTCGTGAAACCACAATGGCCGCAAGTGTATCGGTTGCCATGGTCAGCCATGAAATATCCCGTTCCACAGCGTTCGCAGGTAGGTCGTAATCGCAAGACTTTGTCCGCTTCCACTTTGTACAGCGTAAAAATGCCCTTCTCCTCTTTCTTCTTTTTCTCCCGTTTCGCAGTCTTCTCCGGTTTTTCGACCTTTTCAGGCTTGACCTCTGACTTAGGTAGCTCTTCGGGCGCCTTCTCCACTTTTTCTGCTTTCTCAGCCTTCTTAGGAGCTTCTGTCTTTTTCGACATGTTTACTCCTTCTTCTCCTCTCTAGTTTCCTTGGCTCCTTTTGCTTCTTTAGGTTGTTCTGCTTCTTTCGCTTCTTTGTTTTTGTCCTCAGGGACGTTTCTCTTTACAATGTATTCTGGTTCTATGAGTTTTGCCTGTTCAATTGTGTCGTAGATGTTTGCTGTTCCGAAGGCTGTGAGTGTTCCTGTCTTGGTCACGTATTTTCTAAGGAAAACGACGCTCTCATTCGTCTTGGTTGCTACGGCGACCGCTTTTCTGATTTCCACCCTAGACGGGGTGCAGCCTGTTTCCCCATGTTCAACTTGGAAGCTGACCTCTTTCCGCTTCAGCATTGGGTTTTGCTTCTCTGAAATGACTAAGACTTCCATGGCTTTTCCTCATGTTGGGTGTTGACTTGATGTAGCACGTTCTTATTTAGCTTTTCTAGGATTCTCCATGCTCTTCAGTATTCCGCTGACTTCTTCCTTTTTGGCTTGAGTTGTCTTGACCACGACTATGCCCTCGTAGGGCTGGCCGTAAACTACGAAGGAGTCTTCCGGGGCATACAGAATGGCGATCAGTGCAAGCAAGTCCTCTTCTCCATCCACGACTATCCTTGTCCGACTGCTATCCCTCAAAGAGTCTCTTATTACCGCAATTGCTTCGTCTGTAATCGTCGCTTTGGGATTTCTAACGTTCACGGTCTTCTCTGCCGCAGACGAAAAGGGCTTCGTGGTTCTCCTCATTGCTTTGTTGTCTATGATTGACAATCGTTGAAGAATGTGGTTCTTCTCAAGGTTTTTTGAAACGGTGTCCCCCACAGATATTATGCATGTCGGGTTTCCTTCTCTGACCATCTCTTTGAGCCTGTTCATGGTTTCAGCAAATGAGCCTGGCACGAGCGTACCCAGAGGTTCTTTGAGCTTCGCACGTAGCTCGGTAGGAAGATTGTAGACGATAGCCATTCTATCTGACCTTTAGGGCGTATCGTCCTTTCTCTTTTATGTTCATCGCTTTGGCTATGGAGGAACCTTCAGGTTCGAAGACTATTACTAAACCGCTAAAATCATCACTCAGACCTGATGTTCTGCATTTTGGGCAAACGTTTTCCTTGGTCAGAAAGTGGCAATTTGGGCAAGCCTTTTCGCTCATTGCTTTTCGCCCTTTTCTGCTGGCTTCTTCTGGGCCAGATCTGCTATTTTCTGCGTTTCATGCTCGATCCACTCTAGTTTGCCTAGGAAGGGCTGCCGAGCCGTTACGCCTATTTTCCCGGAGCTTCCAGCTCTGCCGAGTGAAACTGCCGTAATTCGTACTCGAACTTGATCGCCGGTCACAAGTTTCCTTTTCGTTTCTTTCCCAAATAGTACACCTTGCTTCTCGTCGTAGGAAATGAAATCGTCCATGAGTTGTGAAACGTGAAGCAGCGCGTCTACGGGTCCTATCCTCACGAAGGCCCCGAAATCAGCAATTTCTACAACTTCGCCTTCTACAACTTCTTGGATTCTAGGATAGAAAGTTAACAAGGAGAATGATACCCTGTGGTATGTCGCCCCGTCGCCTGGGATGATTTTCCCCGTGGGGCTCACTTTCACGTTTATCACGGCTATGACGTAGCCTAGTTCCTCGTTGAGTACGCCCTCGTATTTTGCTTTAACCTGCTGATGACCGACTGCCTCGAGAGGGTTGCCGAAGGTCTCAGGCGGAATCCGAATAGTGTCTTCACGCGTTACAAGTTTGAACATGGTTCATGACCTCCCGTCAATCTCTAAGTGTGACTTTTGCCTCACATAAATGACTGGCATATTTATATTTCTTAGCCTCTTTTTGAGTTGCACGTCATTAGTAAACACTGCCGCGTTCAGCTCAAGAGCTGCTTTGACAATAGCATCATCGGCGGAACCTCCTCCTTCATCTACCTCGATTAGTCTGCATTTTTCTGCGAGTTTCAGTGCATAAGCGGCCCTTTTTTGCATTTTCGGGGAATCCCCTGCTGCGAGTTTCTCAACTTCGCGTTTGACTGGAGAGATCAGAATCGGCTCAAAATTCCTGTCAAGCAGCGTTTCTAGTTCTTGGAAAATGTCAATCCTGAATTGTAGCGGGACAAACAATGCATTTGAATCCAAAATCACTCCTAATTTCTTTTTCTCAGCCTTTAGGGTTTTTGACATGCCTATTTTATCAGTCCGAAGCCGATTAGTCTCCATCTGCCTGCTATCTTTCTGCTTATGGCAACTCTCGAGCCAATCTGCGTACAGACAGGTCGAGTGAGTTCTGCTTTGACCCCTCCTTTTGTCACGGACGTTACTTTTCCGACTGTTATCGCGGCGCCAACGTGTAAGAGCAGGGTTTCGTTCATGCTAACTTCCTCGATTTTTGTCAGCTCTTTTGTTCCAACTGCCTGTTCAAGAATATGTGTTTCCATGGTTATTTCGGATAGCGTTGGTGGAAGCATGTCCGTCTTTCCGGCGATGTTTCCAGTTAGACCATCTGCTTTTGAGTATGATGGGTCCAAAAGTGTGCCGACGCCTACTAGCCCTCCGCAGTGGGCTTCATCCACATTTTTTCCTCCTGCTTGAAGGCTGGTGATCTCGGTTATTAGGGGGCTGTACTTGTTTCTTCCCTCCTTTTCTGTGATTATCCCGGGTCGAATTTCTATTTGATCGCCGACTGCGATTTTTCCTTGAATGACCGTGCCGCCTATTACTCCGCCTTCCAACTCGTCAATAGTGGTGCCTGGTTTGTTGATGTCGAATGAGCGAACAATGTACATCAGAGGAGGTTTTGTTTCGTCTCTCTTGGGCGTCGGTATGAATTCTTGCATGGCTTGAATCAGAACATCTATGTTGACTCCGTGCTGCGCAGAGACCGGAAGAATAGGCGCTTTCTCAGCGACTGTTCCTTGGACGAACCGCTCTATCTCCTCGTAGCTCTTTCTTGCCCTTTTTTCATCGACGATATCCACTTTGTTCTGCACGATGACAATGTTGTTTATGCCTATCGCGTCCGCGGCAGCCAGGTGTTCTCTTGTTTGAGGTTGAGGACAGGGCTCATCAGCGGCTATGACCAGCAGGGCTCCATCCATTATAGCTGCACCCGAAAGCATCGTTGCCATCAGCGCTTCATGACCCGGGGCATCCACGAAACTGACCGCTCTTACGAAGGTAGCTTTAGAGCCGCAGTTTGGACAGATGGGTTGCGTGGAATAGTTCTTCGGTGGTTCGCAACCTGAGCATTTGTAGATCGCCATGTCCGCATACCCCAGCTTTATCGTGATTCCCCTTTTCAGTTCCTCACTGTGTCTCGACGCCCAGACTCCAGTTAGCGCCTGCACCAAAGTGGTCTTGCCATGATCAACATGGCCCATGGTCCCTATGTTGACTTCAGGCTGTTTCGGCAAGACTCTGCTTTTCTCGCTGCTCATTCTCTATTTCCCTATCAATTTTTTGCGGATTATTGAGAGTATGCAAGTCAGAACTCTATAAACCTCAGGGGCGGCGATCAAACCTTGGGTGCTGCCGGGGCAGTTTCTTTTGGAGCTTCTTTTCCTGAGGGTTTCTCTTTCTTCTCCTTAGCCTTCTTGGTTTCTTTCGACTTTTCTTTCTCAACGATCTTCATGTTTATTTGGACTATATCGTCTGTTATCACGTTGCCTCTGACAGTCTTTCGCCTTCTCGCTCCCTCGTGTTGCGGGTTGAAGCCTACTCCCCCGCTCAATATCACTCTTCGACGAACACCGCCGTGAACACTGGGTCTCATCGGAAAACCATCCTTGTCTGAACCGCCTGTTATCTGCACTTTCTTTCCGGGCATATCTACAACTGACCCATCGAGTATCTCGCCTATTTTTCTCCCAATCAAAGGCGCTGTGCGAGCTTCTTCAAGCTCAACTGCCTTTGAAGTGCCCTCTTCCGGGTCTGAAACGATTAGCTTGAATTTGGCCATTAAGGATGAACTCTCCAGTAGTGGTATGAAAACTGAGTATCTCTCTATTAAGGATTTATCAGACCGAAGTTCCCAGAACAGGATACAGCTTTCAGACAGTAAAAGTTTTAATCTTGCTTTGAAGAGTTTTCTGGCTATGTGGCGGGTGGGATTCTTCTTCCACGAAATGGGCTTCGGATTACTGTCCATTTTCCTGCCACTATACGTTGTTTCAATCGACCGCGCGAACGGGCTGTTCTATGTTGGAGCGATGACGGCCATAGCACTGTTTGTGGCTATCCCTGCCTCGTTCTTTTGGGGTTACTTATGCGACAAAACAAGACGTTACAAGCGTTACGTCCTTCTTGCGTTCCTAGCCTCAACAATCATCCTTTGCTTCTTCACCTTCACTAGGAATATGGTTTTGTTGATTACGCTTTATGCGGTTATGTCGATTTTTCATGTGGCTCACGAGGCTCCAAAAAACGTGCTGATTTCTGAATTGTATTCTCATCAAGATTGGAAGAGGAACTTTGCGGTTTATGAAGGTTCCACGGAAGTCGGCTGGTTAATTGGTCTGCTATTAGGCTTCTTTGCCTCAAACTATGGCCTCGGTCAAACGAACACGCTGTTTCTAGTCGCAGGACTAAACTTCGTTGCCTTTGTCCTTTCAGTAATATTCGTTGTGGATCCCTCCTTCATTTTCGAAAGAAGTTTGGTAAGCATCGAGAAGACGGTTGATTTTGCGTCTCACGGTGTCTTCCTAGTTTCCAAGATGATGGACGGCATAGCCCTGAGTGAAAGATTGAAGAGAGAAAACGTCACTGCCTTTTGCGGCGGGCTGGTTCTTTTCTCGCTTGCTACAAGCATGTTGTTTACGCCGATGCCCGTCTTCGTCAGCACCATTTTGGGTTTACCAACGGCAGTCGTCTTTGCAATTTTCATGCTGAATTCCGCCGGAGCCATAGCAGGTTATGCTTTGGCCGGCAGAAGGTCAGAAAAGTCTACTGGAAAATCCAGTGTAGGTGGGCTGGTGCTTGTTCGAAGCCTGCTTACCTTTCTGCTGCTTGCAGCTCTGCTGCAAGTGTCCTTCAACGTGCTATTGACAGTCGGGGTTCTAGTCCTAATGGGGTTCATCTTTGCGGTTTTCATGGTACACATTCTTTCCTTGTCCATGGAGCTTATACCTGCCGGCAAAGCGGGTCTAGTGAATGTTTTGATAGGCATAGGAGGAGCGTTAGGTTCCTTTGCAGGTCCTTTCATCGCCCAGGCCTTGGGCTTCATTCATGTGTTTATCGCTGCTGGCATAATCTTCTTCGCTGCTTGGGTTTTCTTCAAAATCTTTGCATAAACTGGGAAAGAAAAAGTGGGAGCGCCTATTCCACGTGTACCCTGAACAGGTCTATGTCCTCCCCCATTTGAGGCGAGACTTCGAGGAAGTCTCTTACTGAGCGTTCGATGTCCTTTGACTGGGTCACGTATCGTCCCACGATTATGATGTCTGCGCCTTTCTGCAGGGCCTCTTTTGCTGTTTCGGGGACTACTCCTCCGGCTACTGCGACTAGAAACTTTTTGTCCTTGAACGTTTGCCGCATTTCTTGGATGCGGTCGAGTCCTAGTGTTCTCCCGGTTTCTTGGTCTATTCCCCTGTGCAGGATGACTATGTCTGGAAACTCTTTGACTGTCTTGAGTTTCCCGATTGGGTCTTCCACGTTCAACATGTCAACCACAGCATATATGCCTAGTCTCTTCGCTTCGTGAATGAAGGAATCCAGTGTTTCAGCCGGTGCGAGGCCTGCAGCCACGACGGCGTCTGCAGTTTCATTGTATGCCAAGTCCACTTCAACCTTGCCGACGTCTAGAGTCTTAAGGTCTGCAACGATGAACACGTCTTTGGCTGTCTGTCTCAAGTCATTTATTATTCTCGTTCCGTATCTTTTGAGGAGCGGCGTGCCGACTTCCAATATGATCCTATCGCTTCCCGGAAGCTGTTCTATTATTCTCTTGGATCTCTCCAGTTCTGGAGCGTCGAGCGAAATCTGCAGATATGGCGGTCTCCACAGCCGCGGGACCTTGAATCCCATTATTGGATGTTTGGCTCTATCTTTGTCATAGAACATCTTCTCAAGTGTTGGATACTTTGAGAGCGCTCTTTTCAATGCGAGCTTGGTTGCGCCGTAGTTGAATTGGTATATTTTACGGAAGTCTGTTGCCTGTGGATGTATGAAGACGCTGCATACTATGACCCAATCGTCGACCTTGTCCCTTGGAATGATCTCTTCTTCCACTGCATCTGCGACTGCCTTGGCGACAGCGGCCTGTGCAGGTCCAAATATCTTGCCAACGTCTTCAGTGTTCTTCACTGTGACTTTTGGCACGAGCAGAGTATGAGGCTTGGGGGGAAGATTTGGTCTTATTACTGCCAAGAGTGGAGTGTGCCCAGCCGACAGGTTCGACAGTCCTGCGGCGAATGCGTCCCCAACGGGACCGCACTTGTCGCCAATTAGAAGATCTATATGGGCTACTTCGTTACCTTCTCCGACAAGTGCTTCGCCGATCAAAAAAGTCTTTCCCCGCGATTCGGCAATAACGCCCTCTGGAACTGCCGGTATCGTATCGGCAATGTCTTTGAAGTCGACATTGAACTCTTTCAGCCACGTGTGAAGGGTGTCTCTGTGAATTCCTAGCATTTCGGCTGTCCTTGAAACTGTCGGCTTCCCCCTCGAGATGCTGCGCGTATCGGCGGCCTTTCTTGCAGCTTCCGTCAATATCACGACGAGTTCCTCTTTGTTTGATGGCTTTTTGGCGTCAGATCCCGACAAAGAAACATCACCTAGAAATGGTATGATGACCGTTCTTCTATATAAATCTGTCGGGGATGCAGAGTCTCAGGGCGGAATGAGTTCGTGAGCTGCATGTTAAGGTCGGTTCGCCGTCGTATAGTGAGTGATTCCGACACGCCAGATCCTGTTTTGCGTCGGTCATCGTGGTTTCATGTTTGACTGTGGATCGGTCTGAGCTCTTGGCCCGTCGACAAGGCTATATACTTAGGCAGTGTTTCAGATTTGGTCCCGTTTGAGGTGTTTGAAGTGTCGTGGAAGAGTCTTGTTATCCTGTTTGTCTTTGTTCTCGGGATTATTCTGTTCTTGTACGGTGCCAACTTCTATGGTGAGATTGCAGGATGGAGTGGCGTGTTCTTGATTGCCGGGGGGATCATCGCCTATTTGGGTCTTGAAGCGTATGAGGCCATTAGAAAAAGGGGAAGCTAGAAATCGTAGAGTTTTGAGTATTTGCCCTTCAGATACTGTAAATATGGTCTTACGGCGAGTTCCTTTCCAGTTATCTTCTTTATGAGGTCGGGCGGGTCATACAGGTTTCCTTGATCGTGCACGTTTTTGACGAGCCATTGTCTCGTTTCTGTGAAGCTGCCCTTTCCGATCTGTTTCCGCCAGTTCGGCACATCTTTTTCCATTGCAGCCAACATCTGTCCGCCGTAGATGTTTCCCAAGGCGTAGCTTGGGAAGTAGCCGTAGTAGCCGTTTGCCCAGTGTGTGTCTTGCATTACGCCTTCAGAGTCGTTTTGAATTTTCAAGCCCAGATAGTCTTTGTAGCTCTGATTCCATATTTCTGGGAGCTCCTTCGTTGTTATCTTGTCAGCGAATAGGTCTCGCTCAATGTTGAAACGCACTATTATGTGCAAGCCATACGTGACTTCGTCTGCTTCTACGCGGATTTTTGAGGGTTTGACCTGATTCACGGCGTGAACAAATTTGTCCACGTTCACGTTTGACAATGTCTTTCCTGTGAGTTTCTTCAGCTTCGGCATGAAGTAGGTCCAGAATTCTCGTGATCTGCCAACTATGTTTTCTACAAATCGTGATTGAGATTCGTGGATACCTGAGGAGCAGCCTGTGCCTATTGGTTGGTACATCCATTTGCGGTTTAGTCCCTGCTCGTAGAGGGCATGACCTGCTTCATGCAGTACTGAAAACACGGATGATGCAAACATTTTCTCGTAGTAATGCGTTGTTATTCGCACGTCGTCATAGTAACCATTCGTGAAAGGATGTTCGGTCTCGTCTATTCTTCCTCCTGCGTTCTTCGATGAGACATCATATTGCACGGTCTCAGCAAGGGCTTCGGCTATTTTGCGTTGCACGTCTATCGAGATATTGCGGTTGAGAAAGCCTACGTCTGGCTGTTTCGGTGAGTCTTCACATTTCTTTAGAAGCGAGACCAGGCCCTCTCTGAGTTCGTTGAAGACTCTGGTGATTTCTTTCGCGGTCATTTTTGGCTCGAAAATGTCAACTAGCGCATCGTATGGCGTGGTTGTCTTCTTAACCTTCATGAGGATCTCTGCAGCTTTCTTCGATAATTCAATGTTCTTTTCGAGTTCAGGGCTGAACATGCTAAATTTCTTGGTAGCTTTGGCTTTCTTCCAGATGTCTATTGCTATGGCGTGCTGTTTTGCCATCTGTTTGACTAGTTCTTCAGGAAGTTTCGTCTGCTCATCATAGTTCTTCTTGATTAGGTACACATTCCTCTTTTGAACCGCGTCCAGCGTATCATAGTCTTTGTGATTTTCTATCGCGTTCAACAAGGTTCCTATTTCTGGGGCGGCTTCCATCTTGTGTTGCATGCCACTAAGCAAGGCTAGCTGTTCGCTTCTCAAGTGAATCCCTTTTGGGGGCATTTTGGTTTCCATGTCCCACTGCATGATTGCTTCAGTCGAAACGAAAACTATGATTTCCTTGGCTTTCTCCATGAGTCTCCTGTAATTTGCTAGCAGGTTTTCCGTCATTCTTGATCACTTCTGATTTTGAAGAATAATTCGATAGAGTCAGCCCATATATGAGTCTTGCGTGAATTTCATATGGCATGGAAAGCATGTTGCGACCTGAAGACAGGTTCTCCAGAATCTCTTCGATTCCTGAAACTCCACCAATTGGGTAGAGGACAATATTACACACTTTGATATTGCAGCGCCTAGCAACCAATGAATGCGACGATTCGTGAGCAACAACATTTGTTCATGGCTTGCTAAACTTCCTTTTTCAGCGCCTACCCAGCTTTGAGTCGTGGTGCTCCGGCCGGGATTTGGACCCGGGTCTCCGACTCGAAAGGCCGGAATACTTGGCCGGGCTATACTACCGGAGCCCCGATAGCCCGAGGTATCATGCAGAGTGTCTCTTCGTTCGAATAAAGCTTACCCTCTGAAGGCTACTTTCAAACACTCTTCTTTTGTTGCAAGTGTTGCTTTTGCCCTGCTCAAGGTTGGCGCGTAATGGGCTGTTTTTGCGGAGTTCGTCATTATGGTCTCTATTCCTAGTCTTTCGGTCCATGAAACGACGGTGCATACGCCTTCCAAGACATGGCCTCCGCTTCTCTCGATCTTCTTGACGTAGTCCTTCGCTCTTTGTTTGACGCAATGCGACGTGCAAACCCAGAATTCTGTTCCAGTTTTGACCTTCCTGCTGCCAATCAGGTTTGCTACTTGTCTGATTTCGTTTAGTGAACAGTGTGGACACCCTATGAAGACAAGATCTGGCTTTTTCGCTGGTGCCGTGGATAGCTCTTGAGCCGTCCTTCTTATGTCTTCGGCCTTGACGACTGTCTTCTCTTCTGTCTGGAGCTTCTTCGAATGGCTTTCGTCTGTGCAGTGGAACATGTTAACCATGCCTGTTGAGGCCAGTGCTGCACCTAGCTGTTTCAGATCGTCTTTTGTGGCTTCTTCCAGACCTTGGATAGCTGGAATTCTGTCTCCTAAAATCCTGCCCAAGTATGCTCCCAACGCACCGAATTCTGTTTCGTTCTGCAGGCGTTTAACTATTTTCACTAGGACTTTGGGTTGTCGATTCTCAGCCTTGTGAATTCCATAGTCAGGGGTTTTCCCGATGATTGCTGCCGCTAGTGCGCTCGGTCCGCCTTCCCTGTTTGTCCATGCTCCGAGAACTGAGTTGACATAGACCACGGCTGAAGATTCAGCCCAGGCAAGGTGAGCATTGCGCTTTGGCTCGTCCAGATAATACGGCGTGCACGTTAGAGACTGGGTTAACCCTATTCTTTCAAACTGCTTAAGAATGCTCATTTGTTTGTCTCGCAAGCTTGCTCCATACTTTCTTCCCAAGTAATCACGGTCGAGGCTTTGCGGGTTCAGTGTGGTCTTTACTCTTACTTCTGCATGAGCGTTTGCTAACGTTTCCAAGTATTCTATGGGTGCGTCGCCGAGGGTCTTGTATGATACTCCTGAAACGTGAGCTGAACTTATCGGGATCAGTCTTGTGGCATCAAAGAGTTCGCCTAGGCGGACCAGTATTTCCATGCTTTTCTGGTTTGCCCAACCGCATTCGCCGTCGTAGACTCGTTCTTCTTCCTTCGTCAGGTACATGATCAGCTTCCTCTTCTTTCCAAGATGGTGACTGTGCCTTCTGCTCCATCGACCTCCACGAGATCTCCTGATTTGATCTGTTTGATGTCGATTTGGTCAACCATCGTGATGTCCGCTATTATCGCTCCAACTACGACGACTGGATCTGCCGTTTGGTTGACTATGGCCTTGGGCGCTAGGTTCTTCTTGGCCAAAGAGAATAACACGTAGCTGCCGACCGTTGAACCGCTGCCATGCGGAAAGCACAGAATCTTGTCTTTTATGCATCTTCCGCACAGGTCATGGTTCTTCTCGATGATCTTGCCGTCTGCTGGGTCAACTCCTCCCAGGAAGCTTATCGGCTTCGTGGAGACCAATGCTATTGCCTTGCAGTGTCCTTCGACTATTGCTCGGCCCCTTAGGGTTCTTTCCTGCATTTCAAGCCCGCTAGTAGGATATTTTTGCTGTTGAGGGGATTTCACCCAAGATCTTCGACGCTGCTCCCCTGACTTTTTCTCGGTTTTCTCTGTCAGCGTAGACGCGCAGTATGTTGATGAAGCCTCTGAGAGTTTCAAAAATTCTTGAGATTTCGCTGAGGCGCTGCGGAACCTTTTCGCTGCCTTGCGTTCTGTAGAACACGGGGATCTCCATGGATTCCAACAGGGCTGTATGATAGTAGGGTACAGATGGAACCGTAGGAACGTCAATTATCACCGTTTCGGTTCCGACTCCTGCCTTTCTTGCAATGTCTTCTTGCAGCTGCCTTCGGTGGGTCTCGCGACTGAAGATGTTTGAAATCATCGTGTCTTTTTCGTAGAAGGTTCTTTCATATGCGCACTTGAGCATTCTTCGTCTCTCGAGATTTCCTATTATCTGTGAGGATTTCTTGCAGTTCTTCAGCATCGTCCAGACCGTGTAGTCGTCCATACTCATGTAATCCTCCGGAGTCCTGAAGTCGGTCAGTCCCAATTCGTCGTCTGCCTTTTCCATTGCCAAGGCAAGCATTATCTGGGCTGCTCTGCCTACGCGGTGAAAGTATATGCTTTTGAATGATTCTATTCTGGCTATTATGAATGACTCAAGAGCTGAAAGCGCTCCCAAATCTATGGCAAGGTTCTCATCAAGCACATCTAGCGCATGGATCAGTCGGAAAATATCTATGAAACCGTATTCTGCTCCCGTGTGAAGTGTGTCCCTGACGATGAAATCCTGTTTGTCCACGTCAACTGCACTGCTAATGATCTGATCGAGAAAGGCCTTCTTGGGCTTGTGAAGTTTGCCTACCGCAATGTTTCCAACGTCTTCCGCGTCGTAGCCGTTCCTTCGCAGTATATCCTTCAATTCGCTGTTCTTTATTATCCATTGAGTCATATCCTCATGCGTCTTGCCGAGTTTCTTATCAAGCAGCTGCTCAAAAACATGTGAGAAAGGACCGTGACCAACGTCATGAAGCAGCCCTGCGATCCTCACAGTTTCAGCTTCATTCTTGTTCATGAGTCGTGAAATGTTCGGGTTCTCCGTTACTTTGCTTGCCAGATACATGACGCCGACTGAGTGTTCAAAACGCGTGTGGTTTGCTCCCGGATAAACGTATTCTGAGCCTGCCAGCTGCCGTAGCCTGTGCAGTCTCTGAACGGGATAAGAGTCGATGATCTCCTTCTCTCTTTCAGTTATGTAGACGTAGCCGTGCACTGGGTCTTTAATTTCGCCCCAATAGGCTTCAGGCATTTCGCACGTCTCCGACTTATCGAATGATTATTAATTCACCTTCGGTCTTATAATGCCTAGCACCTCGCCTTTGAGGATGGAAACATGCGCAAGAAGGGGTTCTTCATATGTATAGAGGGCCTAGATGGTTGCGGAAAAACTACACAAGCAAAACTGCTTACAAGGAGGCTCAGGAAAACCTACAATGCTGTCTACACGGCTGAGCCTAGCGAAGGAAAAATCGGCAGGTTCATCGGGCAATATTGTTTGAATGCAGAAAAGCGTCTGCCAAGCATCGTTGAAGCACTGCTGTTTGCAGCAGATCGTTTCGAGCACGTTACGAAAGAGGTTCTTCCAGCAATTAACGAAGGAAGACTCGTGATTTCAGACCGTTACGTCTATTCATCCTTAGCCTATCAAGGCGCAGCTGGACTGGATTTAGCTTGGATCGAAAAGATAAATGAGCATGCCATCCGCCCAGACCTAGCAATCTTCATCGACGTGTTGCCTGAGGCTGTTGTTCAAAGATTGAAGCCCAAAAGATCCACCATGGAAAAATTGGAGACGCAGAGAAAGGTGCGCCAGGTGTACCTGTACTTTGTCAAGGAAGGAAAACTCGTCATGGTCAACGGCAATGCTTCCGAACAAAAGGTCGCTGACGACATCCTAGAGGTTGTTCTGGGCTTTTTCGAGAGGACTTGTTAGAAAGCTTTCCTTAAGCACCTTTTTCATGCATGTTTCATTGACCTTGCTGGCGACGATATTGACAACGTCTCCCGCTGATGTGTAACCTGGTCCTCTTTCATGGAACACGTACGCGTCCATCAGCCTTTTGTTAAACACAAGACGGATCATCCAATAATCAAACTTCAGCGACGTCTCCTTCCCCCCTCTTGACCTATGATAGCACACGACGCAGAAGAGGTCAATTATCTCCAGGGGCTTCTTGCCTACTGCCTTCAACACTCTAGCGGTCTCGTCATCATTCAGATAATTGAAACCGTCATTTTCTGCAATTCCGAACTCAAAATTTGTTCGGCACCCATGAATTGACGGGTCAGTGACCTTTTCCAGATCGTAAGTCTGAGTGTTAAGCGCGTGAAGACCAGCAATGAGTTTCTGCTGCAGGCTCTTGTTTGAGATAGATGTGACAAAGCGCATGGCCTTATGGACGGTCTCGGTGAAGCTTTCGTAGAAGCCGAGCATGTTTTGATCTTCGGTCATGTCTTTTTCATTTTTCTGATTCTGTCTATGTTCTCTAGAAGTCCCGTAAGTGTGGTCCCTAACCTCTGCAGTTCTTCCTCGTTCTCTGCATGTTGCATCTTGTTTTGTATTTCTTGCACCTTGACGAGAAGTGTGGCTTCCATGCTTTCCAAAGCCATGGACCCCGTCACCCTTGTTAGTTCTTCTCCTTGCTTCACTAGTACCACTTTCTTCTCGCATTTTCCGCACCATAGGTCTCCGTTCTTCAGCCGAAACAGCGGAGAACAACATACGGGACACGCTAACTCCGTGAGCGTTGAGCCTTGGCGGAGCAAGTCTGCCATTCGCCTGATGTGAGTCTCTTCCGTCGCCTTTCGCGACAAGTTTTAAAACCTCAAAGTAAATAGGTACGAGGGCTTATATAACAAGGTTATCTCGAAGAAGGGCAAGGTGGCAAATTTGGTTAGGAAGAAAAAGATGGAGGAGTATGAGGAGCGGATAAAGCAGGCAGTCGGCGTGCTTGGACAAGTCGCCGAGGACACTACCACGCCGAGGAACATAAGAAGGGCAGCGAAAGATTCCGTCACAGCTCTGCAGGGAACTGAGTACACTCCGGCTGTTAGAGCCTCAAATGCAATTTCGCTTTTGGACGAGATTCTGCAAGATCCAAACATGCCCCAGTACACTAGGGTAAAGCTTTGGAACGTGATGAGCGTCATAGAAGCAATAAAGGATTAGCTGCTCGAAGTTTATCGCGCGAAGAGGCCTGAAATGGATGAAAGTGTTCGATCACAAACAAGTTGAAGCCAAAGACGCGGACGAAGGTACCTCTAAATTGAAGGTGCGATGGCTCATCACTAAAGAAATGGGGGCTCCGAACTTTGCCATGCGACTTTTCGAAATGGAGTCTAAGGGGCACAGTCCCTTGCACACGCACCCTTGGGAACATGAAGTCTTCGTTTTGGAGGGTGATGGAGTCCTTGTCGGTGAGGACAAGGAGAGGAAATTCAAAGCTGGAGACGTTATCTTCGTTCCACCGAATGAGAAGCATCAATTCAAGAATAATGGCCCGAAGATACTGAGGTTTCTGTGCGTCGTACCCATCAGGAACAATTGATCCTCTCAGCGACCTTGACTGCTCGTTAGAAATATATGCAGGTTGTTACATCATCTTTTGTGTCTTAAGGGGATAATCCCTTTGAAATATGACGTGATAATCGTGGGCGCCGGTCCCGCGGGCATATTCTCCGCTCTTGAGCTTACCTCGAAAAACCATTTGAACGTTCTGATGCTGGACAGGGGTCAGGACATAGACCAGCGCAAATGCCCGTCAAGCCGTGGGTTTGAATGTGTGCACTGTGATCCCTGCACTGTTTTGTCCGGCTGGGGAGGAGCCGGGGCCTTCAGTGATGGGAAGCTCACGTTATCGACTGAAGTCGGCGGTTGGCTCAGCCAATACGTGTCCACGAAGGAACTCAAGGAACTGGTAAATTACGCTGACGGCATGTACAGAAGGTTTGGCGCAACCGAGCGCACCTATGGGGGGGATACCGAGCGGATAGACGAGATCGAGCGTAAGGCGTCGCTGGCCGGTTTGAAGCTTATACGGCAGGAAATTCGCCATATGGGCACCGAATGGTGTGCTGAGACTCTTCGAAAAATGCGGCAAGAACTGAACAGCCAGATCGAATTCAGGCCTAAGACAGACGTGAAGGGTCTAATCGTGAAAAATCGCGTCATCGAAGGCGTGGAGACTGTCGACGGTGAAAAATTCATCAGCAAATATGTTATCGTGGCTCCGGGAAGAAGCGGGGCAGAGTGGCTTCAAACGGAAGCGCAAGGCCTTGGCCTGAAGACGCTGAACAACCCTGTTGACATTGGAATAAGGGTTGAAGTCTTGGCCTCTGTCATGGAGGAGTTGACGAACGTTCTTTATGAGCCGAAGCTCATCTACTACTCCAAGTCTTTCGACGATGAGGTTCGAACTTTCTGCGTTGCACCATATGGGCAGGTCATAACGGAATCTTACGATGGCGTCTTGACTGTCAACGGTCAGAGCTATGCGGAGCAGAGAACTGAGAACACCAACTTTGCCATTCTGGTCAGGACATCCTTCACTGAACCCTTCAAGGAGCCGATAGCTTACGGAAAATACGTTGCCAGGCTTTCAAACCTTCTCAGCGGCGGAGTAATAATCCAGCGCTTGGGGGATTTGGAGTCAGGGCGAAGATCGACACCTGAGAGGATTGAAAGAAGCGTGGTGACGCCTACGTTGAAGAATGCGACTCCGGGCGACTTGAGCTTCGTTCTGCCTTACCGTTATCTTTCCGACATAAGAGAAATGCTCCAAGCGTTGGACATGCTTGCTCCCGGAATACATTCAAGAGACACGCTGCTCTACGGCATTGAAGTGAAATTCTATTCTTCAAGGCTTCAGCTCAGCAATTGTCTGGAAACCAAAGTTCAGAACCTGTTCACAGTCGGCGACGGTGCAGGCGTCACAAGAGGCCTCATCCAGGCTTCAGCATCAGGTGTGATAGTAGCAAGAGAAATCCTGAAGAGGGAAAAACCGAAGGCGTGAGTACATGTCCGTAGTTGATGAGATAAAATGCTCTCATTGTGGTGCTCCCATAGAGTTTAGGCCTGGCGAAATATTGGCCACGTGCAAATACTGCGGCTACACCGTCGTCATAGAAACTGGAAAGACCTTCGATTATGATCATTCCTTATTGCTGAACGGCTATGACCAGACGGAGATTGAAGAATCTATTAGAAATTGGATGCGAGAAGGGTTCCTTAAGCCTCAGGACTTGGCGAAGAAGGCGAAGATCAGTGAGAAGAACCTGATTTACTTGCCGTTCTGGGTCGTGTCTGTTGAGGCCGAAAGCAGCTATAAAGGGGTTTTTGAAAGGATAACCCCCGCAGTGGTTAAAGACGGAAGAATACAGAAAGAATATGATTGGCTCATACTGGCAAGGAAGGCGACGGATTTTCCGACAAGAGACTATAACGTACCATTGGAGGGAAAGATCCCGTATGATTTTAGGAAAATTGAGGGTTTTGCCAAAGTTTTCAACAGTGAAATCGACAAGGATGAGGCTGTGGAACTTGCAAAGGAACAGATTGACGCTCATCATCGTTTTCTGTCTCAGCAGGACATCGACAAGATCATTGATATGAAAACTGAAATTAAAGTGGAACAAGTCGTCTACCTGCATGCTCCTGTGTGGTTTGTGAGATACGAGTATAAGGGCGGGAGCTATCGACTGCTGGCTGATGGAGCAACTGGAACCGTGATCAAGGGCGGTATACCCTCGGCGGGGTTCGGAATACTCTGACGAAACTTTAAAAGCAACACTTTTCACTATAGACCGAAATTGAGCGTGAAGATCAACATGGAAACCAAGAGATCAAGTCGTCGACCACTAGGGTACGGCGTAGGCTCGCTTGCCCTCTTGGTTGCTTCAATAGGAGCCGCGGTTGTAATCTACAGTTTGTATCCTGCTTACTATAATGTCTACAACATCCTGGCTTGGATACTCGGTCCATGGGGACTGTACACGATTGTCTACGCGTTTGCAACAGGAAGAGATTTCACGTACTATTTAACATGGGGCACTATAGTATTTGCTGTTGCTCTTGTCTCGGCACTATATGCGATGATAAACCCTTTCGTCATCTTCGGGATTCTTTTAATAATTCTGGCAATCATAGGTGTTGCAACGTACTGGAGAGGTAGACGATGAGCGGAAAAGACTATACTGAGAAGGTTCGAGAAGATAGAGGTCTCCTTGAGAGAATAATGGGATACGTCCCCGGATACAGGGGATACAAGGAGAAGGAAATGAGAAGAGAGAGCGACAGGCTCGTCAGGATGGACGCGGTGAACAGGCTTAAAACGGCGAAGACCACCTTCAGGAGACGTTTTGCCGATCCCGCAGCGGTGCAGAAGCTTTCAAGCGAAGATGCGTACCGGTTTGACGCGTTTACTTTTCGGCTTGACCGGGTTACTCAACGAGTAGACAGGGCTGTTGCAGGATACGCTGGCATGTTTGACGCGATCAGGGTCAGGGAGGATAAGCTCAACGATGTTATACAGCATGACTTGGGTCTGATAGAAAAGGCTGAATCAATAAGGACTGAAGGTGAGAAGTTGGCAGGCGTCCAATCTGGCACAGAAGAGTGGGGCACGGCGATGGACGCGCTGATCGCAAAGGTCGACGAACTCGACCGATTCATCGACGAGAGGAGCAATGTTCTCAGAGGACTAGAGGGATGAGCATACGCTCACTTGTGATGGAGCAATGGGAAGGAGGTGAAGTATGAATGCCGAAAGTTATTGAGTGGGTCGGGGCAGGAGAAGGAGACATTGTTTGGAAATACCCAAGTGAAGAGATCGGTTGGGGAGATAATCTTATCGTTCATGAATACGAAGCCGCGGTTTTCTTCAGAGATGGAAAAGCATATGACGTCTTCAAAGCTGGGCGCCACGTCTTATCAACTGCGAACCTTCCATTGATAACAAAGATCTTGTCGAAGCTTGCAGGGTTTGGCAGGACCCCGTTCACATCGACGATCTTCTTTGTCTCGCTGAAACAGTTCCAGGGGAAGTTCGGAGCACAAGGCCAAACGAAGGAATTGGCTCCTCTGAAGTTCTTCGGAGGATTCTGGTTCAGAGTAGAAGAAGTAAATCTCTTCGTAAATGAGGTCGTGGCAGGACAAGGAGCTTTCAACACAACAGCCCTGCAGGATTTCCTGAGAGGATACTTCAACGAGAGGCTCATAGACAACCTTAGTCAGTACTCGCTTGCAGATGTTTACGGAAAACTTGACGAAACAAGCCTTCTATCGAAGAACGTACTCTTCGACGCTTTCTCGCGTATCGGCCTTGAACTGATAGACGTGAAGTTTGAGGGCATAGACACAACACCCGAGTGGAGGGATCGGCTATTCTACATAAGAACTGGAGTGGGAGCCGGAGACGTCCTAAGAATGGAAACGGTTCAGAAAGCAAGTGAGAGCCTGGGAAAAAGTAGCGGAGCGGCCATCGGAGCCGGTGCAATGATAATTCCGCCTCTGTTCCAGCAGCAGCAAGGTCAAACTCCAGCGCAGGCAACGGTCCTGTGCCCGAAGTGTGGCTACCAAAACCCGCAGACGTCCAAGTTCTGTGGTAGCTGCGGTGCGCCTCTTCAGGCAGGCAGCGTAAGTTGTCCCAAGTGCGGAACGTTGAACGCGGCTGGGGCGAAGTTCTGTTCTAGCTGTGGAACCGCGTTGCAGACTGCTGCTGTCGCTGGCACAGTAAAGTGTCCAAAATGCCAGACTGAGGCTCCGGCCGGAACCAAGTTCTGCCCGAACTGTGGAGCAAAAATCAAGTAGCCTTGCTCTCCTTTTTCTTTGCTGTGCTAACATGATTCTCAGAGGCGATGTCTGCGGTGGATGCTTAAGGCCTATTCGTTAACTTGAGTTGTCGAGTTAATGGGTAGCGATTGGTGTGGTGTAACGTTTTTATTTTTATGTGGGCCTATGCTGTGGTAGATCAGGGTTCAAAATGAGCAAAGATGTAATCGGTCTCGGCACTTGGTATGACAAGATGGCCGCGAGGATAGTTGAGAGAGAGCGGAGGCTCAGCCGGAGCTTGGATCTGGTAAGAACCGAAATGGGGATAGCGGCTTCTGGGTTTCCACACATTGGCAACCTAAGCGATGCTGCGAGGTCTTTTGCGGTTACTTTGGCCCTTAGGCAGCAGGGGTTCGGCTCTGAGCTGATCGCCTTTGCTGATGACAAGGACGGGTTGAGGAAAGTCCCTGCCGGGTTGCCGGAGACTTTGGAGAAGCATTTGGGGCAGCCTGTTACGGATATTTCCGACATTTATGGTTGTCACGCTAGTTACGGTGAGCATATGACGCGTCTGCTTCGTGAGGCTCTTGATGACTGTGACATAGAGTACCTGTTCATGTCAGGCGCTGAGGTTTACCGGAAGGGATTGTTCAATGAGGAGATCAGGAAGATCTTGCTGAATGGCAGGAAGATAGGCGAGATCGTGAGAGAAGAGGTTGGACAAGAGAAGTTTCTTGAAGCCTTGCCCTATTTTGCCGTTTGCGAGAATTGTGGGCGCATTTACACGACTAAGGCAACGGAGTTCTTGTCGGGGGAAAACAAGGTTTTGTATGTTTGCGAGGGCATGGAGGTCAAGGGCAGGTGGCTTGAGGGTTGCGGGCATAAGGGTGAGGCTGATTATCGGAAGGGCGAGGGTAAGCTTAGCTGGAAGGGCGAGTTTGCGGTCAGGTGGAAGGCTTTGGACATTAGGTTCGAAGCGTTCGGGAAAGAGGTTGCTGACTCCGTGCGCGTGAACGATCGGATCTGCAGGGAGGTTCTCGGCTGGGAGCCGCCTGTGCACGCGCGGTACGAGTTGTTTCTGGATAAGAGTGGCAAGAGGATGTCGAAGTCAGCCGGCGTGGTTTTCACGCCTCAAACATGGTTCAAGTACGGTTCGCCGCAGTCGCTTATGCTGCTGTTGTTGAAGAGGTTCGTTGGAGCCAGGACTTTGGACGTGACTGATATTCCTGCTTACATGAATGAGCTTGACCTTCTGGAGGATTTGTATTTTGGCGTCAAAAATGCAAGAGATGAACATGAGGTTAAGTTCAGGGGCTTGTATGCTTATTGTTTTGCGATGAAGGTTCCGCAAAAACCAAGCGTTCATGCACCGTATAATCTTTTGACGTTTTTGGCGAAGATGGCTCCTAAGGGTCGAGAAGAGGAATTCATCGGGGAAAAACTTCAGGCATACGGATGCTTGGAGAAGGGTCAAGGTGTGGACGAGGGTTTGAAGAAGCGGATCTGGTACGCGTTCAACTGGATAAGGGACTTCGAGGAGATCAAGGAAACAGTGGTCAGCCTCACGAGTGAAGAGAAGGCGGCTGTTGAGGAGATCATAAGTGTTGTAAACATTGAGAATGAGCCTGACCGCATACAGAACGCGATATTTAATGCTGCGAAGAAGCATGATGTTCGTCCGGCTGACTTTTTCAGGTTGCTGTACACGATTCTGCTCGGTGTGCCTCAGGGGCCAAGGTTGGGTCCATACTTTCTGGCGATGGGCAAGCAGAACGTCGTTAAAGCGTTGCAGAGAACGGTCAGCAAGAATTGAGTCGCTGCGCGCAAGGGTTTGATGTGACCGTTCTCAAAGCCTTCTCCAGTATCACAAGTGGCTTTTCTCTTAGATAAGCCGTATTAGGAAAACCTGAATATATGGAAGACCGAAACATTTCGGTGTTGTTCATATCCCCAGCATGGTTGCAACGTGATCTTGGGTTTCTGGATCCCTTCAACGCTGCGCGCGTTTGGAATTCGATAAGCGACCTGCAGTTTTGAAGGTGAAAACTTCTCAAAATGCGCTACCCCTTGTCGGTTTTTCCGTATACGGCAGAGTTTTCCTGCGCGGATGAGTTGCGTTGGTGCATCACAACTTTGGACCTTGGTCCTTTTTAACCGTCGTGCCAAACTGTGGGGTAAGGCAAATATAGAGTGGCTGAGATTGTGATAAAATCGGTGGGGAAGATCAAAAGCAAGATTTGCCGTATTGGGTACATTAACAGGATTAGGGATAATATTCTCAGTCTGAGGAGGGGCGCGTTATCGCCTCTGTATGAGGACTTGAAGTCGGCTGACTGTGTGGTCTGCGGCGGGTCGGGCAGGTCTCTGTATTCTCTGAATGCGGCAATGAGTCAGATTGCGATCAGCCAGACTGGATGGAGAAACAAGGTTGTGTTGACTCCGGACGATCCGGGTTTTCCGGGGAAGAACATGTATGATGCGGCAGCGGAGCTTGAGAGGCGATACAATAAGACCTTGCTGTTGATTAATTCTGGAAGCGGCGTGTCCGGAGACCCTTTAGTGATGGCGCAGGACCTTTCGAGGTACATTGACGAGAAAAAGACGTCGAAGCTTTCTATGGGACTCATTACCTCCAGCTTGAAGTCTTCATTGGCAGAAATCGTCTCCAAGTATGGCCATGTAATAGAGTTGAGAGGACGGGGAAGGGCGAAACCATCGTTCGACTACAGCAAAGTAGGCATTATGGGCGACATATTCGAGCTGGGCAGCCTTCTTCTTCTGTCCATGATGACCGAGGCCATTTTTCGAAACTTGGAGGCGAGTGACGTCGTTAAGCTCTGCGAGGAAGAGTTCGCCAAGTTGGGGCCGATGGTGGACTCGATAGTCGAGTCCGAAACCTATTCGCGCCTAGTTGGTGTTTTGGAAAAACGAACAAGCTTGTTCTTGGGCGGGAAAGGTACGGCAAGCGAAATAGTCAAGATGACCGCAATAAGGCTGTCTCATATCAAGAGCACACTGGGCGACGCCGTGTACATAGCCAGGGGCGTGAACACGCCACCTCCGAGGCCTGGCGACGTCCAGATTTTAGTGTCGTTCTCCGGAGAGACAAAACCGGTGATTTCTTGGTGCGACATTTTGAAGAAAATGGACGGAACGGTCTTGTCGATTACGAGTACAGGAAAATCAACTCTGAGCGAAAAATCTGACCTTCGAATAGTTCTGGAGGAAGAGACCAGGCTGGGGCAACCTCGAAGGTTCTACATGAGAGCCGCGTATGTTTTGAGCCCACTACCCGTAAAACTGGTTGAAAGATTAGGCCAGAGAGGGTTGAAGCTGCCCGAATACATAATCAATTGGCGTCATTCGCTTACTGAATAGAAAACGCGCGTTGAAAATGCCGATGGTCGTTGTGATTTCAAAGGCGAAGTGCATCGATATCGGAATGTATTGGGCTCTGATGTTGGTTTCTTCGAAAGAATGTGAACATATCTAAAATGCCTGATGGCTTAATTTCTCATGGGCAGTTGCCCAAGAGGCAAGAATTGGCTATGGAAGATTTGATTCATGCGAAGCCTTTGAGTTAGGAGATCAACAGTATTAGCTGAGAAGGAATGAAAATGGATTTCTTTGGCATCATGGACGCAGAAAGTAGGTCAGAATCATCAATACTCCGGAGAGTATCAATACTAGAGCCGTGCGGGTGAATCCTCTGGCTTTCCATGCGTCCCGTTGGAGAATCTCGTTTGGTCCTGCAGTGTCCGTTCCATATATGGCATTTGCCTCAGCGGCTATGATCGCGGCACTAAGACTCGCGCGGTTGATTCCGCCCCTACCTATTAGGAATAGAAGGCCGATTGTCAAGAGAATTACTCCTTCGATGAACAATGCGTCTGTCGGCGACAGGCGCACGTTGGAAGACAAGAACCGGAGGTTGACAAAGTAAAGGGCCGCTAACATGAGCAGAGGGATGCCGGAATACGCTGCAATGTTCAACAATATGGTTCTAATCTTCACGATGAATCTAGCCAAGACGCTGTCAAACTAGACTATTAAACCTTATTAGAAGCCCGAGCACCGATGAGCGTGCCACGAGTTACGGGCGCACGCGTGTCTTCCCAAAGACTTCTTTAAGTCTTCGCATATGAGCTTCACGTGTGGTAAGCGGGTAGGCTTCTTTTTCAGTGTAGAAGAACAAAGGGTCTTCACCTATCACGCTCGCCAGTTCTTCATCCGATCTGCGTTAACTATCAGCACGTCACCCTGATGACCTATCAGATGATACGAAGCCTCAACAGTCTTCTTCTTCTCCAATTCGCCAAGATACTTGAAGTGTGCAGGAAGCAGCTTAGCCCAGTCGTCCACACTGGCATGCCTCATCTTAGTAATTATTAGGAACTTCATTTCTGGTCGTTCTTCACTCTTAAGCCCAGAATATAAATGACTTTTGGAGAATTGCGATCGCGAAGTAGCTCATGTCTTTGGCTGATTTGTTATTTTGAATCTCCGAGAGGGGTTTCTCGTTTTTTCAATAAGTAGACCACCCAAGGAGCAATTCTCGTTTCATTAACCCATTCGTACGGTTCATTCTCTTTCGCTAACGGTTTATAGGTTTTTATTGCTTCTAATCCCGCCTTCTTGAAGGTCTCTTGGTAATACTCATTCGTCCAAACAACATCTTCCACCGGCCTTTTGTCCTCTGCGGCTGTTATGATTATTCTTACTTTGTCTCCGTTTTTTGCGTATTTGTTCTCCGGGAAGTCCTTGGTAGAGAATGATGCCCATTCGTGCGTGTATATTTCACTTGATGACACCAGGTTGACTATTCTTCCTCCAGTTTTCAGGAGGTTGCCGATTGCTCTGAAATTCTTAACCTTCTTTTCCATCGTGGGTATATTGTCAAACGTGAACACAGACAGTGCCAGATCACAGCCATAATCTTTAAACTGGTTAAGGTCGCCATCTTCAACGAGACGATAATCCCCTTCAGGATCTATTTCTCTGGCTTTCCTTATCATATCCTCTGCTATGTCAACTCCGATTGTGGCAAATCCCAGTTTTTGCAGAAATCTTGTGGAACGTCCCGTGCCGCAACCAAAGTCTATCGCTTTTCTTCCTTTGACGTGTTCAAATATGATTTCTGGCAAATCCCTGTATGCTAAATAGTACGTTCCAGGAAACTCCAGTTTGGCATAGGCTCCTGCACGCTTGGCATCCTCATACGAGTTGAAGAATTTCATGACTAGTCCTTCTTGTTTTTGATCTTGGAAACTTTGGATCCAAACTGTGGTTTATGCAAATGTGTGTGCTAAGGGTAGATATGGGCGTCCACTTCAACTTGCTTCGTGAGTTTCCTGATTCTTATGTCTATGCTCGTCGGAGCTCTCTTCGACTTTTTTGAGGGTTTTCAAGAAGCCCATCACGATATTGGCCAAAGTCTCCTGGATGAAATGGTTCAGGGGCAGTTTAACGTTGTTAACGCGCATTTCGGTCTCAAAATTCTTCTTGATCATTCTATGCTTTGAACTCAAAACATCACCACTTAGGATTAGCTCGTGTCTGAACTGATAACGATTACGGTGATGAGACATGATTAGCGCGCGCTCGGGCAGCATCTTCACGATCCGGCCGTCCTCAACGATGAACAGAAGGCGACAACCGCAGCCGCAGTAGGCGCAAACCGAAGCAATAGTTTCCAAGGCAGGGTCTCCTTAAGGACATTAGTGTCTGATGTGCTCGGAAAAGACTTTTGCTTCGTAGGAGGGCATTGGCGCACGTTGACGGAACGTTTTTATAGTTGTAAACGATTTACATTATACCGTAACCGGGTTACGTAAACCTATTACAAGATGATCTGCGTGAGTGAAGATGAAGACCAAGACGACGATGAATGTGAAGACGCATGCGAGAATGAACGTGGAGAGGAATGGGAAGAATACAAGGAATCAATGAGGGAATGGAAGGATCAATACAAGGAAATACTGCGTGATTGGAAGGACAGAATTAAACATTGGAAGGATCAAATTGAGGAGAGAGCCACCAGCGAGTCCATTTCTCATTTCGCCTTTCCCCCAGCGCCTCCAATCCCGCCTATCCCTCCGATGCATCCAATATCGACAGGCAGGGCAAACGTTGTGGCTTCTCGCATAGGCGATGAAGACATGCGGCTGATTGACATGCTCATAGAAGCAGGAGTCTTCACTACTCGTTCAGAAGCCGTCGCCTACCTTGTCAGCGAGGGAATAAAAGCACGACGAGACACGTTCGAAAAAGTCTCCACGTCCTTGGACGAAATCAGAAAGACAAGAAAAGAAGCCGAAAGACAAGTCGGAAAGCTAAAAGAAGAAATCGGTCTCAAAGAATCGAAGAAATCGGAAGAAACCGAAGAGCAAGATGACACATGCCCCAAATGCGGCAAGAACCTATCGAACATGCCTGAAGACATAACAGTGTGCCCCTACTGCGGAAACAAACTCGAAGACGAATAACCCAAAAACACGTCCCAGATCAGGACCATCATCATTCTTTTTTTCTTTTCTATACAATTCGAATCACTGCTTTCCCGTTGACCTTAGAACGTTGCCTTATCTCTAGGCGCGATGCCACACCTCTTTGAGCTAGAAGACTTCGGGAAACACCTGATAAAGAACGGAATGAACACGTGGGATAATCTCATGCCCCTCTTGGGATACGCTCGCTTTGCGGGCAATAGACAGGAGAGGTTGCTCCACTGGGGCTTGTGGACGATAGCGACGTTCTGGAGGAACTTTCTGACACGTTGAAACAATCTGTTGGCGATGGCAAGGATAAAGAGATATTCGAGGGAATTGAGTTGCCCCCGCTGGAAGCACCTCAGAGGGCGCGCGCCGGAAGTCACAAAGAAACTCCCACTTTGTGCGCTTGCTAGCGTGTGCTTTTACAGCACATAGGATTGTCGTAGTAGTTTCTGCAGACTCGAATCAGGTTTTGGTCCTGCGTCAGAATGGCAGTTTCGTCGAACGAGTCTGATAGTGTTAAGAGTGTGCTCATATCGGTGATGAGCATTCCAAGGGCATCAGGCGGTCGGCCGAGTGAACAACACAGCAAGCGTATGTTGCCGAGGTTTGAAGTGTCTTCTTTTTCGAAAACTTCGCGTGTCATAGCGATATTCAGTTTTACTCTGCGTTTTTCTTTTGCTTCCGTCAATGATTCCTTCAGTCCATTGAGAATTGCCGGGTGTGAGATGAAAATGGTTACTTCCTTCCGTGCCGCTGCAATTAATATTTTCATTCTGTTTATTATGTTCTTTTGTCCCCGGATGATATAAGCTACTTCCAGTTCCTCCGGCTTTGCGGCGCTCTCGTATGCTGGCGTCAGTATATCGACTAAAACATCGGCTTCTTTGATTTTCTCATTGAGCTTCTCAGTAAGTTGCTGTTTCAGGTTGGCGACAG
>JBGPBS010000004.1:0-47300 GCA_041481365.1 Bathyarchaeia archaeon | reverse complement strand
GGGAGGAGGCCATCTATTAGCGCTTTTCGCCGCCAGAAGATGCAGGTCAGCCCACCAAATTCTCAGCGGGCGGAACGCACGAGCGATGGATACAGCCAAGGCTTCGCAGCCTTTTTCTTTAGTTTGTCCCATTTGGCTAGAATCCTGACGGCTTCGTTCGCGATTCTAATCGCTGTCTCCTCGCCTACCTCAGTTCTAAACTCGTTTGTGCAGCGATTCGCTAGGACCGTGCACACTGAAGCTGCCCTTAAGCCATAAAGACTTGCCAAAGTATACAGCGTCGCGGTCTCCATTTCAAAATTGAGCACATGTGCCTTCTGTAACGCGGCGAGCAAGTTCTCATTCTGCCCCGAGTATCCATTCGCCGTGACTCGGCTCTGCCCAGCGTAGAAATCTGCCGTAGTCGCTGTTACGCCAACATGATAATTCTTGACGTTCAAACCTTCAACCGCTTCAATTAACGCCAGCAGAGCCTCATAATTGGCCGCTGCTGGATATTCAGGCATGATGTAGCAGTTGCTCGTGCAGTCAAGACGAACAGCTGCGGACGAAATTATCACATCCCCACAGGCAATGCTCTTCTGAATCGCGGCTGTACTGCCGACACGTATGAATGTGCGAACCCCCACGTTGGAAGCCTCGTTGACGGCAATAGCCATACAAGCAGGGCCGATCCCAGTTGAAAGAACAGAAATCGGAACACCGCCGTATTTGCCCGTGAAACTGCGGAATTCCCGACGACTAGATACTTCTTCAGCCGAATCCCAGAACTTCACGATCTTAATAACACGATCAGGATCTCCTGGAAGAAGAAGGTAATCCGCTAAGTCGCCCTCTCCACAAGCAATATGATACTGTTCCCCATCAGAACCCAGTCGATGCATAACCTTCGCCACAATGAAGACGTGCATTTAAGAATTTAATGGTATTGGACCTTGAGAGAAACCGGCACTTGGCTAAGGAAAGGCGAAGAGCAGAGTATGCTGACAATCGGAAGGCATTTCTCACCATCCAGACCCCGCTGGGGAAACAGACTGGCTATTCTTTCTTGGGCACGACCAGGTCAGCAATGTCAACGCTATGCTCGTAAATTTGCCTCATGAACGAGGCAACTGCCAACACGAGCGGCACTACTTCAAGCGGCTGAGCCCTTGCGACCTTCTCAATGTCGGCAAAAACCTTCTCGATCTTGACCTGCATTTCCCGCACGCTCTCGGCCAAAGCCACATCTCCAATCAAGAAGGCGTTCAAACCTTTCTCGTGAGCAGAGAAGCAGGAAGTATGAAAGTCCAAGAGCAGCTTCTTCAACTCTTCCCCCAACTTCATCCCTTTCAATTCGATCGTCTTCTGAGCCATTCGAACGCACTCATCCCCAATGGCCTCGACCAGGCTTGCAACCAAACGATAATCTAGGCATTCAATGGATGTTACGCCTAATTTCCCGCTCAAGCCCGGGTTCTGAACAATTGTACGCAGAATGCGAACCAGAAGGAAGTAGAGTCTATTACCTTCATCATCACGCGCCACGACGCTCTTGGCCAACGCGACATCACCTTCCACAAAAGAGTTGACCACATCTCGATGCATGCTCACAGCAATCGCATAGCTACGCCGCAGGATCTTCTCCGGCGGAAAACCTGAGGGCTCTAGCAGACATTGGAGAACGATGCTAGAATAATCCTCTTCGACAATTTCCAAGCCGATCAATCTGTCCACGGTGCTCTTAACCACAGACCGAACCTCAAAGCCTGCACGGTTTCCAGGCTCAATTCGAATTATGTCAAATCCAAGCAAATATTTACCTATGATTTCACGGCTTAAATATGACCCCGACTTCAAAGTTATCATACGAGGCGAAGGAGCAACACCATACTCAGGATCTATGAGTAGCTTGCCATCAGCAGTTTCACCAACCGCAACGATAGAACCACTATGCAAACCATGACTCTCAGCCCAATGCTTGGGCACACAAACAAAGAAAGTCCCACCCGGCGTCCGTTGAACTTTCCGAATAGTACTCATACACCGCACCACACCAAGCCAAATATGCAAATCTGGATATCAACATATCTAAACAAGACGCAGCTGTATAGATTTGAATAGACCGAATTAAATCACATCGACAAACCCAGAATGTAATACACAGGCCTCTCAAGGACGAACGGAGAAAACCTAACGACGGCCAATAGGGAACTGACGAGGAACCCGAGCTTACGCATGGAAGTCAATGTAGACGTTGGAAGAATCGACGGAGGGGTGTGTTTTGCGAGCTCTTCGCCTGCCAAACCGCAGGCATCACATGAGTTTCTAGGGCATGCCGGAAGCCTAACATCTCACAAGTTCGATGCCGCGACAGCTCATTGCTCTTTCGCCAAGAGCGCCGAACTGAAGCTCGAAAGCGAGACAGGAAGGCATTATAGTAGTCTTGCAGGGGAAGAATTAGAGAAGCGTCATATCGTGAGCGAGCCTGAGAAACTGCGCAAAGCCGTAGAGCTAACCATAGCCGCAGGCTACCAGCTGGACCAAGAAGCGTTCGGATTTCTTTCAACGATCGCCTCCACGGAAGATCCGACCGAAGTAATGGCCAAAGCGATAAAAACGGCTGAAAACTTGAACGAGAAACCGCCGTTCATTGGCAGGAACTTCCTGGAGCAATTGCTACAAAGTAACGAAGCAGCAAAAGAAATGGTGCCTCCACAAGAGCCACTTCAAGGAAACACGCAATTCCAGGCAACATCGACGACAGAAACCGGGACACGCTTCCGCCCGTACGCAAAGGAAGTCGACGCAGAAATCAACATAATCGAAGATCCAAGCACAAAACTGAGGACAAGCGGAACAGTAGAAGACTTCCTCGCCTACTTCCGAGACCGATTCAAACGAACAGAGAAGATGCTGAGACAAAGAATAGACGTCAGAAGTGCAGCATCGATAATAGATGCCCTGAAGGCTCCGCCCAAAACGAGACTGAGAATAATCGGCATGATAACTGAAAAAAGAGAATCGAAACAACGAACCATCCTATCAGTTGAGGATTTGCAGGCAAATATAGCGGTGCTCGTGCCGCAGAACACTACTGAAGAACTCAAGAAGAAAACTCAGCTCCTCCTGCTCGATCAGATCGTCTGCCTCAGCGTCATCAAGACAAGCGGAAACCTCCTGGTTGCCGACGACATAATCCTGCCTGAAGTAGGCCAGAAACCGCAACACAAAGCGCCGGTGCCGGTCTACGCCGCGCTGACCTCAGACATGCACGTAGGTAGCACAAAGTTCCAAAGAGAAGCCTTCAACAGATTCATTCTGTGGCTGAACGGGAAATATGGAAACGAACAGATGAGGGAAATCGCAAGCCACGTCAAATATGTCCTCGTCGCTGGAGACATCGTTGACGGCGTAGGGATCTATCCCAACCAAGTAAGAGAACTGGCAATCAGAGATGTGTATAGACAATATCGCCTAGCTGCAAAATGCCTTGAACAAATACCGGACTACATACAAGTGGTGATAATACCGGGCAATCATGACGTCCCCCGGAAAGCCTTGCCGCAACCTGCGATATCGAACGAGTTTCTGGAATCTCTTCAAGAATCGAGAAGCGTCTACTCCCTCGGAGACCCATGTTACCTCAGCCTACATGGCGTGGAAGTCCTAATGTACCATGGCCGCAGCCTAGACGACGTAATCTCCACGGTTCCAGGCATGAGTCAGAACTACCCCGAGAAAGCCATGCGATTGCTATTACAGAGTCGCCATTTGGCCCCGATCTATGGCGACAAAACCACGTTGTCGCCTGAGACGAAAGACTTCCTCGTCATAGAAAGAGTGCCAGACATATTTCACGCCGGGCACACACACGCGTTGGGCTACTGTAACTATCGCGGGGTTCTAGTGGTCAACTCCGGCTGTTGGCAAGAACGAACCGATTACATGCAAAGACTCGGGTTCACCCCGACCCCGGGCAAAGTACCCATAATAAACCTTCAAACATTGGAAACCACTGTTATTCCATTCACCTAGAATTGCTTAGAGCACGTATATATAATAAAGATGACCAGGCCCTTAAGCCCAGAACTGTGTCTAGCGTCCAGTTTTGTTTTGTTTCAAGAGGCATCTTGGTTCATAATCGACCAGACGCCCAATTCTGCTGTCGCCCACAAAAACATCCTTGATGATACTGCGCGCTATTTCGAGCCTTATCTTTTTTGTTCGCCCGTATCTGCCCATGCTTATTACCTTGGCATTTAGCAGACCCATCGAGTCAAGTTCACTAACCAGCGAGCTTAGCCTCCGTTGGGTTAACGGAGCGACCCCCATTTCTGAACAGATCTCATTGTAGACCTCATAGATCTCGCCAGTAATGGCCCTGTAGACGTCAGCCCTACTTAGGTGATAGACGCTTAACACTACGAGCTTAGAATGCAGGGTCAAATTCTTCAGTGCCTCAATCACGCGGTTGTGCTCAATATGCTTTTCAGCCTCCCTTACATGGTCTTCCACGACCACGCTTGCACCTGATCTCTCTGCTACCTCACCAGCAACCCGCAGCAAATCCAAAGCGCGTCTAGCATCTCCATGTTCCGCGGCAGCCAAGGCTGAACATAGACTGAGTGCGGCCTCAGATAACGCACCGCCTTGAAATGCTGACCCGGCACGCTCTGAAAGAATGTTCTTCAACTCACCCGCATCATAAGGCCTGAAAACTATTTCCTCTTCGCTCAGCGAACTCAGAACTCGCGGGTCCAAAAACTCTTTCAGCCGAAGATCATTAGATATGCCAATGAGAGAGACTTTGCTTCCGCACAGAGTTTCGTTGACTCTAGTTAACTCATAAAGAAGCCCATCGCCCCTGGTTTTTATCAGTGCGTCAACTTCATCCAGCGCTATTATGAAGATAACCTTCACCGTTTCCAAACCACCCCGAAACCGATCGAACAGCTCCCCGACAGAAAGCCCCGTGAATGGGACAGAGAGGCCTACGCTCTGGCATAAGCTCGAAAAAACGCGGTATTCAGACCCGACCATCCGGCAATTCACGTAGCAGAACCTGACAGGTGCTCCGAGCTCCTTTGCTTTAGCTTCAAGATGACTCAGCACATATTTGGCAACGGCCGTCTTGCCAGTTCCAGTCTTTCCATAAATAAAAATGTTGGAGCTACGGGCACCCTTCAAGGCGGGAGCTACCGTCTCGCCAACCTGCCTGATCTGCTCTTCTCGATGAGGTAGCCTCTCAGGCAAGTAATCATGGCGAAGAACCTCCCTATCCTTGAATATGCTTACGCTACTGACAAATTTATCGAACACATCGTCAAGGATACTTGCTTCAGGTATTTGCTTCTCCTCCCGTCCGAGTTGAAAGGTAACACCTCTCTTTCCACTTGAAAACATAAGCCCTTGCCTACAGAAAAGTAGATGCATCCTACAAGTTTCCTAAAAGAAAAGGAGTCCCTATGTAAAGAAACCTGGCTCCATGCACGGCCACACCCCAGAATTTCCTATAGAACTCTTTGTTATTTCTAAAAGTAATGTTGCTTCTTCTTAGAAGAAGTATACTCTAGTCGGTAAGTGAGAAAAAACGAGTATATTACTTGTTATCCAATAATTTAGATTTAAACTGCATAATTATGCCAAAGCTTGAGACTAAAACTTCATTGTGACTTGTTCCAGTGGAAATCATGGGGTGACACACCTTATCAAAATGATTGATTCTTGAAATTTCTAATAATTCAGGCAAGCACGACACAGTAGTTCATTTCTTGTCCTGCCTTAAGATGCTAGAGCTTTGGAGCCATACACTGCATTCTTCCTTCACTTTCTGAGAAGACCTTGTGATTTGACTTGATATCAATTGATTTTCAGTCCTATTTTCTCGTTTCTTTACTGCTTCATGCTGCTTTCATGTGAACTAGACACCCCTGAGTTTCTACTGCACTTCTGCGTGTGGGACTCGGTTTTTGTCAATTTGTTCTTTCTGACAAATGTGAAACGTGTGATAGCAAAAGAGCCTTGATTCTCTCTCCATTACAGGTTTCGCCTTGCCACTGGGGTTCTTGTGTTGCCTCCATTTCACCATAACACATATAACTTGTGAACTGTAAACTTGTGAACACTTCAAGACGTGTTTCACAAATGCCCGCCCGAAAGATGCGAGTGGAGCTATTCGACAGCGATGGCAATCGGTACACGATAGCGTTTGAAGGACAGGTGACTAGGGAGAAGGCCGTACGGCTTCTTGACTTGGTCGAATTACTCGGCGGAGTGCCAGGCGGAGAGACAAACACGGGCATGAAGTCGGGTATTGCGGACAATGGGCTCTCCAAATATGACAAAGTGAGGGCAGTAGTCCAACGAAGTTTCCCTCTCGTTTGGTTCTCCTCCAAAGAAGTCCAGAATGTGTATGAACAAGAACTCGGAGAACCTTTAGCGCTGAGCACCGTGGCCACTTATCTCTCGAGGCTTGTGAGCAAAGGAGTACTTTTGAAGACAGGGCCTCTCAACAAGTTGAAATACAAAACAGTGCAAGGTCTTCCACAAGCACACGTCAAACAAACAATATCCTGACAGAATAAATTCAAGAAGGGTGATAGATTAAGCTGACTCACCTTCAGTTCTTCTCAAGATTTCCCCCATCTCTTTCTTGACGCTATACTTGAAGGGAATCTTGCCAGTATTCCTCTCCAAGTAGCCGCCCTCGTAAAGCTTCTTCATCAATCTGGCCGTGTGCTCGCGGCTGAGTTTCACTCGATCCTTGATCTCCGGAGCCGTCTTCTCGCCTTCTGACGAAAGCATTTCCAAGACGGACAACTCGGTTTCAGTCAAGGGCGCTAGGGCCCTATCTCTTCTTATGGGAATAGCAGCTTGGACATTTGGTTCCGATATGGCAAGGAATTGCTTGGCTTGCTCGTCCAACTTTGAGATTCTGGTTGCAAACGTCGACTGGCTTGTAACAAGCTCATTTATCCGCTTGGTCATTTCCTCGAGTCTTAGAGATTCGATCTCCTTGTCCTGTAGCGCAGAGGCAAGTTTAAGTTCCGCAGCGCGGAGAGTCTCATGGTTTTCTCCTGCACTCTTTGAAACCCTATCAACCTTTGAAGAGAGCGTCTCCACTTTGAAAGTTGCAGCCTCTAATCTCTCGGTTTCATGCTGCAATTGTTTGTTAAAACTGAGTACAATGTCCTCCACAGTTTCTCTTGCTTCTTCATATTCCTTCCGAGCGCTTTGAAGAACTCTATAGTACTTCAATGCCACCCCGGTGGTCAAGACAAGTAAGGCGCTTGCCAGAATTGTCGGTATATCTATCAAGCATTTTCCCTCTGTGATTCAGCTGTGACGACGAACAACTGTATCACGTTGCATCACACATCACATTCGCACCATACCCGATTTAAGTCTTATGGTCGTTGCCATAAAAAATGGAATCATGATGTCACACATCACGCTTTGGCTGGCTTGAAGTCGCGTCTTGATGGTTATGCTTCGTCGCTTGTTGGTCTGAGCTCTTAGGTCCTTTTTGATTTTCCTGTCGCATTCAGGCTACTATTCTCTTGGGAATGTGGTAGCGATGTTCTTGTGGGATATCATGTGATGTGTGACGTCACGTGAGCTCCCTTGATGGACTGGAGAGCTGTTTCAGGTTCGTTTCGAGCTCTTCCCTTATCATTTCTATGACTTTGAGATGGTCGCTAAACTCTTCTTCTTTGTTAGGCATGTGTTTGTGCGCTTCCAAGTATTGGTGCAACTTGTTTGCTATTTCGAGATAGGGATCGAGAGTTGTGTCTTCAAAGACTCCCAAGTAGCCTAACAACAAGACTGTATAGATGGATTTTACCACATTTTCTTTAGCCTGCGCCAGAGTCCTGTTAAACGATCCGCGGCTTATTTTAGCCTTGGTTAGTCTTAAGTGGGCTTTGTCATCGTATTTCAGCTGTTTGCCGGAGATACTTTCGGCTAAAACGTCTATTAACAGCGTTTCGAGCTGTGTTTTGGTTAAGTGGCTGTTTCGTGCCAGTATGGCGGCGATGGGGTCGTTTAATGAGCCATTTATCCACAGTTGGACGTTCTCTTTCAGCTTCATTTTGTGCTCCAGCTGATTCTTTCAAACGGATACAGTTCCGTATACTTGCTGTGCTTTTAAAGTTGGTGACGTTTCGGTTCTACCTGCGGAAGCCTTTGGGAACGTGCGCATTTTGTTCTGAGGCGTGAGGAGCGTTAGGAGTACTATTTGAGTCCGGATATAACGCCTGCAGAGCGCTTGAATTGTGTGGAAACGTCTTAACTGCGCTCTGTTTCCGGTTTGGGCGGATACAGTGCCTGATTCTGGGATTTGAGCGTTGGAGGGCCGGATTTCTGCCCTCTAAAATGTGCATTGAGGAAGTTGATTCGCGGGATGGATTGATGCCAAAACTCGTTACAAATCGACTCAGGAAATCAAGCAATAGGGAGATGCGGTTGCGAAGGAGGCTTCCAGTGAGTGGGGGCTTTGATACGACTCTGACGGTCGAGTTACTATTACCGTAGGCGGAGCTGGAGCAACTTTGCAGCATTATTTGCCTGGGTTGACCTTAGCGGTGAGGGTCTTACCCCGAATCCAGTCTTTGTGCTCTGCGAGCCCTGCGTGAGGCCAGTCGGTAGGGTTCCCGTTTCGGTCTCTTTGTGAGAAGAGCGTGATTTGTGGTTGTCGGTTGATCATGTGACGTCACTCATCACGAATGAATCACGTGTGATCATCCTGAACTCTCGTACAATCCGACCTGTCAGGGTTCGCGGCCACGATGAGCTTTGGACTTGGCCGAAATCAGTGTGGAGCGTGATATGCTTGTGATCTCCAACGAGGTTTACGAGAAGATCAACTGTGATGATGCGAGACACTGTTGTATGGCTGCTTTTCCTGAACTGCTGGAATGGACGTTGATCATCAGCTTTTTCTCGAAGGTTTTCGCCGTGGCTGGTCTTCGAGTAGGAGACGTCTACGGCCTCAGCAAGCTCGCGTGAGTCGTTCGACTTGCGCACCGGCGTACGGTAGCCTATATGCATAACCTGTCAGAGTACGCCGCACTTGCTGCATTGGATGGTTCCCAGCACTTTGCCACATGTATGGTGAAGGATTTGGCATGCGCCGACGCCTTGTCTATGATCGGATTAGTTCGGTTGAGGGTTTTCGTTGTATGCTTCCGAGGAGTGCGTTTTGTTCGTTTCCCAACATTGACGTGTTCGGCATTTATTCCGAAAAGTTTTCAGAGTCTCTCGTGAAACAGGCTCGTGTCATTACTGTTCCAGGCTCTGCTTTCGGCAGTTGTGGTGAGGATTATGCTCAGATCCCATATGCCGCAGCTTACGAAAAGCTGGATAAGGCGCTGAATTGGATCGAAGCGGTCGTAGGGAGCCTCAGATGAGGGCTTCTAGAGTTTCTCGGCTTCTTCCTTTAACTTGTCGAACAATTCGGGACGAAGGTCTCTCAGTGTGGGAACAAATGCTTCAATCGGTCTGATATCGGCATAGTCAACCTCGGCCATCACTAGGTCTTCTTCGTCATATTTTCCCTTGGCGAGGATTCTCCCTTGCGGTCCAATCAATCTGCTTCCTCCCCAGAACTGTAATCCATCTTCGATGCCCGCCAAATTCACAAAAGCCATAAATGCCGTGTTTTCAATGGCCCGTGCGGCTGTCAAAGTTTCGAAGAACGATCGCCTTACTGCTGGGGATGCGGAAATGCAGACAATAAGCTGGGCTCCTTTTAGTCGTGTGAGCCGACTTACTTCTGGAAAGAAGATGTCATAGCATATGATTAAACCGATTTTTCCAAGCTCAGTGTCGAAGGTTGCCGCCTCATATCCTGGGCGGAAATATCTCTTCTCTTCGAAGACGCTGTGAGTTGGTAGATACATTTTGCGGTATTTTCCGATGAAGCCTTTTGGGCCCACGAGCACAGCCGTGTTATGGATCGTGGCCTGGGTTCCGCTGCTCAGTTCTGGCATGCCGAAAACTATGTGCACCTTCAGCTCCTTGGCGATTTTTGCCAGTATCTCGGTTGACGGTCCTGGGACTGGCTCTGCAAGCTCATAGATTTGATCTCTGACAACATACCCAGTTAATGAGAGTTCTGGGAAGATGACCATGTCTACGGATTGTTTTTTGGCCTCAGCCACTGTCTTTTCGAGCTTTTCAAGATTCTCAGTCTTGTCAGCCGCTCTACAGGATATTTGCGCCAAGGCTATCTTGAACTTTCCTTTCGTGTGCTATCCTCTCCTGAGCCTAAAATCCGTCCCGACTGTGCGATATTCAATTTTCGCGGTTAACAGCATACGCCTTTTGTGCTCGGCGCAAAGCCATCTCTGTTTTACCATGCAAACGACTTTTTCATCGATATTCAACTGCTCAGCTATTTCTCCCTCTTTCATGAAGTGTTCCAACCCACATAGAATGAGGTCAAGGATGTCGTATTTTAGTCCGAGTTCCCCTTCCGCAGTTTGGCCCGGCCATAAAGCGGGTGTGGGCGGCTTTTCTATGATCTCTTTGGGGACACCTATGTGATCGGCAAGTTTCTTGACTTGAGTCTTGTACAGATCCATGATGGGCATGATGTCTGCCGCTACGTCTCCCCATTTTGTGAAATATCCCATCATTGTTTCCGATTTGTCTGAGCTTCCGCAAACAATCCTGCCGAGCTTATTAGCATAATAGTAGATGTAGATCATCCGCGTCCTAGCTTTTACGTTGCCTTTGCACAGCTTTTCTGAGGGATCGAACGCCGGGATTGAACGGTAGAAGGCTCCTAGGACTGGTGTGATGTCACATTTTCTCGTTTCAATTCCAAATTTCCTGGCGACAAGCTTAGCGTGATGCACGTCGTCCTCGCTGTACGTTTCATTTTCTGGCAGCATAAGCCCAAGGACCTTCTTCTCACCGAGGGCCAACGCGGAAAGCGCAGCCACGGTGGAGCTGTCAATTCCGCCTGACATGCCTACAACTACGCCCTTCGAATGGCACTTCTCTGCATAATCTCCTATGAATCGGACTATCTTTGTCTTGGTATCCGTCCAGTCCAGGTTCAGAGTTGAGAGTGTCAACTCCATTGAAATGCAACCTCAACGTTTTATGGCTGTGAAGAGCTATTTAAGGGCAATCTAGAACAGAACAACACCAGTAGGATTACGCCAAACTGAGCCTCGTGTCTCCAAACCAAAGACCAGATAATGCCCCTATTTTCTGAGTTGCGATCAAGGAATGTTAAGATGCGCCGAAGCCCTTATGAATTATATGATGGGTTCAATCATGAATGTATTGAACCGCCACCAGACAAGCATCTCCGGCTCTCTTGGTTAACATTTCTAAAGGCAAACATAAAATACTGGAATGTTGTGGGTTCTAGGACGTAGAAGGATTCGAAAGATGGGGCGGAGAAGAAGGAAAGTTGTCCATATTCCCAAGAAAAAGTTGCCCAAGCTTTTCTCTTGTCCAAAGTGCGGTAAGGAAACCGTGAGGGTTGAGATAAACCGTGATCAAAAACATGCTATTGTGGCTTGCGGTGGCTGCGGCGTGAAAGACGAATTTCCCATCAAACCCGTGCAGGGTGAGATTGACATGTACTGCATGTTTACCGACAAATTCTACGGAAGACCTAGGAGATCTTCAGCGGCTCAGATTCCAGGTGCATGATGAGCTGATCTTTATGACTGGATCTGTTGAGAAGTCTCTGCTTGAGCAGATAGCGGCAGAGGATTCTATTCACATAACGTTGATCGATCCTGAGAAAGTGACCCCCCCTCAGGCTTCCAAAATCGCTGCCAAGGCAAAGATGAGCGGCACCGCGGCGATAATGATTGGCGGATCCACGTTTGTCTCAACAGCTCATTTGGACGACATTGTCAAAATCGTTAAACGGACGGTTAACATTCCGACAATCCTCTTCCCGAACAACATAGCTAGTATAAGCCGCCACGCCGATGCTATATGGTTCATGTCTCTTCTAAACTCGGTCGACCCGTATTTCTTGATGGGCGCTCAGGTTTTAGGCGCGCCGCTTGTCAGAAAATACTGTTTGGAACCTATTCCTCTTGGTTACGTAATTGTCGGTGAAGGCGGTACGGCTGGCGTCGTCGGCAAGGCGGTTCCGATTCCATATAACAAGCCTGAACTCGCTGCGGCTCATGCGTTGGCAGGGCAGTACTTGGGAATGAGATTCATATACTTGGAGGCGGGCTCAGGAGCCAGAATACCCGCGCCTCCGGAAATGATTCGCGTCGTCAAACACTTCATTGACGTGCCTCTGATCGTGGGAGGTGGCGTCCGCACTAGAGGACAGGCCTTGGCAGCAGCATCCGCCGGTGCTGACATAATAGTCACAGGCAACGTGCTGGAGGACGGTGGAGTGCAGCGCAAAGTTTCTGGCATTATCGAAGGCATCAGACACCGAAGAGTATGATGCTCGCGGAGCTTCGGAAAATTACTCCTCATACCCATATGTCTGGATTCCATGCGAATACTAAACCTGATGCCTCCATGTTCCCACTTCCAGCCTGATCAAGACTTGAAAGGCCTATGGAGCGACGGTGAAGCAACTCAAGAGGAGAACGTTCAGGCTCTTTTGTGTAAAATCAGGATGGAATAATGCCGCCCGTCAGGTTGCTTTTTAACTCTTTTCGGTCAGCATACAAAGATAAGCTCTGGGAGCAACTAGACTTCGGGGAGAAGCTGCTTGGTGCTACAGATGAGCGAAGCATACCGGCACTACACCGAAAGTTTAGAGGACAAGCTCAGGCTGTTGTATGCAATTAGCGAGAAGGCAAGGGAAAAAGGGCTTGACCCTTCGCTGAAGACGGAGTGTGGACTAGCAAAGGACTTGGCAGACCTCGTAGAGGGTCTCGTGGGACCGCCTGATGTTGCCGCGAGCATCAGAGAACTGAGCGCGAAGCTTCCGAGGGAGGAGTTGGCGTTCAAAGTCGCTGAAGAGATCGTCTATGGTAAGTTTGGTCATATGGAGCCTGAAGACGCCGCCAACCAGGCTATACGCACGGCGCTTGCCATATTCACGGAGGGTCTTACCGCAGCACCGCTACAAGGAATTGCCAAAGTAGCAATAAAGACAAATCATGATCGGACGCGTTATCTTGCTATCTATTTTGCTGGTCCTATGCGTTCCGCGGGGGGCACTGATCAGGCTCTTACGTTGGTTGTTGGAGATTTTGTGCGTCGTTTGCTGGGACTTGATCGCTACAAGCCTACAGATGAGGAGATCTCACGATTCATTGAGGAGATAAGGCTTTACGAGCGTTCCGTGACGAGATTCCAGTATCACGTTTCAGATGAGGAGCTTCGCAAGACTCTTGAGTGGATTCCGATAGAGGTCACGGGGACCGAGTCCAACCCTGTTGAGGTTTCGTCTTTCAGAAATCTACCGCGTGTGGAGACTAATCGGATCAGAGGAGGTGCTTTGAGGGTTGTGAATGACGGTATCGTTGGACGTGCCCCTAAAGTCTTGGCAATAATAGAGAGGCTTGGTTTCCAAGGGTGGGATTGGCTGGGGGAGGTTCGGAGGAAATCTGAGAAAAAATCTGCGGGGTTCATGGACGAGGTCATTGCGGGTCGACCGGTCTTTTCTTTTCCGTCCAGACGTGGGGGCTTTCGCCTGAGGTATGGCAGATCACGAAACACAGGACTATCTTCGGTGGGGATTCATCCAGCTACAATGCTTGTTCTTCAGGGCTTTCTCGCTGGTGGAACCCAACTCCGCATGGAGCTTCCTGGAAAAGGCGGAATCGCGGTGCCTGTCGATACTCTAGATTTGCCCATAGTTCGACTGAGGGATGGATCAGTCGTTCGAGTCTCGGTCAACAACTTCGACAAATTGAAAGCTGACATTGATAAAATTCTGTTCCTCGGCGACATCCTGATCAGTTTCGGCGACTTTCTCTACAACAGCAAGGTCCTCGCGCCCTCGGGCTACGTTGAAGAGTGGTGGACAGGAGACCTACAAAACGCTATTGCTGTTCGGCTCAACGGAAGCCTTGAAGACGCGGCACAAGCCGTCGGAACTACGACTGAGAGGCTGAAATCTATCCTTAGCAAACCGTTCAGCTGCCCGCCCAACGTTCAAGAGGCCATAACCTTGTCGTCGGCATTGAACGTACCACTCCACCCGCGTTTCACGTTTTTCTGGTCAAACCTCTCCTCAGTTGCTGAGCTTCAGCTGCTGAGGAGGTGGATTCTCAATTCGAAGCTGCAACGTTTCGAAAACACGGTCTTTCAGATTGCAGGCGAATTTGACGCCAACGTCAAACAGGCAATGGAATTGCTCTGTCTTCCACACAAAGTTTCAGCGGGCAAGATTATCATCGAAGGTGAGGATGCCCATGTCTTCGCCTTCTGCCTGGGCTATAACCTTGCTGGCGATGTTGGCTTCTCTGCTCAGAAGTCAGTTCTGGATGCGCTCTCGCTGGTCTCTGGGGTTCAGGTTAGAGAGAAAGCGCCCACCTTTGTAGGTGCACGGATGGGAAGGCCTGAGAAGGCGAAAAGGCGTGAGATGAAGCCTCTTGTACATGTGCTTTTTCCCGTTGGCTTGTCAGGTGGGACACACAGAGACCTGGTTGAAGCAGGGCGACATGGACCAACGTTTGTTGAGCTGGTCAAACGAAAATGCCCTAACTGCAAAACGTTCACTTCTAGAGTTAAATGCACATCTTGCCAGTCCGAGACTATTCCTGAGAAGACTTGCCCCAGGTGCGGAAAGAACCTGAAGGAAGATGAGTGTCCAGTCTGTAAAGCACCTGCAAGGAAATATCAGAAACAGGCTGTCAATTTCAGGGAACTGCTCGACAATGCATGCAAGGGGCTAGGCACTTCAGTTCCACAGATCTTAAGGGGCGTTAAAGGTTTGACGAATGACGCGAAGACTCCTGAAAGCATTGAAAAAGGAGTGCTCCGTGCAAAGCACGAGCTATCGGTCTACAAGGATGGGACGATCCGTTTTGATGCGACCAACGCTCCGTTAACACATTTTAAGCCTTCGGAGATCGGAGTTACACTCGAGAAGCTACGGGAGCTTGGATATACTAATGATGTTTACGGTGCAAATTTGACTAATGCAGACCAGATTTGTGAACTGAAACTGCAAGATGTTGTCATCCCACGGAAGAGTGCAACCTACTTCATACAAGTTGCAGACTTCATTGACCAAATGTTAGTGAAAGTTTATGGTCTCCCGCCATACTACAACGTCAAAGCCACAGAGGATCTAGTTGGGCACTTGATCGTAGGTTTAGCTCCGCACACGTGTGCAGGGATACTGGGACGCATTCTAGGCTTCACAAGCTTGAACCTCTGCTACGCGCATCCGATCTGGCACTCTGCCAAACGTAGAGACTGCGATGGAGACGAGGACGCCTTGATGCTTGGGTTGGATACTCTGATCAACTTCTCACGCGAGTATCTACCATCGCAAATAGGTGGAATAATGGATGCACCACTTCTTCTAATTCCTATTGTTAACACTGGAGAGGTGCAAAGGCAGGCGCACGATTTTGACGTTGCAGGAGCCTATCCACTTGAGTTCTACGGAAAGTCATGCGACAGGGCGGAAGCCCGACAGGTAAGTTCACTGATAGACCTGATTGGGTCACGTCTTGGAACTGAAGCTCAGTTTGAAGGGTTCAATTTTACGATGCCAGTGTCCAGCATCAACGTGGGCAATGTTGAAAGCTCATATAAGCGGCTGAAGACAATGGTTGAAAAACTTGACAGTCAGCTTGCATTGTCGCAAAGAATTGAGGCTGTAGACGCCAGGAAAGTCGCCCTCAAGGTATTGACCACCCATTTCATTCCCGACATAGCTGGAAACCTCCGAGCTTTCTCCACGCAGGCTTTCAGGTGCAAAACCTGCAACAAACGCTACCGACGGATTCCCCTCCGAGGCAAGTGTCCAATATGTGGTGGGCAGTTAACGTTGACTGTTTACCGCGGAGGTATCGAGAAATACTTGGACGTCGCCTTGCAATTGATAGAGAAGTATGAGCTTCCACAGTACTACGCTCAGAGGATCCTGCTAATAAGAGAAGAGATTGGAGCCATGTTTGAAGGCAGGAAGCCGAAACAAATCAGCTTGGCAGACTTCGCTTGAACAAGACTTTTCTACACAAATGACCTATTAATTATCAGATGAGAATGGTCAAAGAGATTTGGCATCCGAAAGCACATTTGTCCTGCATAAGAAACATCAAGCTTGGTCTGCGCGCTCGAACTCGAATTTTGAATTCACTGGAGGAGCGCTCTATGGATGCCAAAACGATCGCTGACGAAGTCGGATTGCACTATGGAGTCGTCATGCACCATCTGAAACTTCTTGCGGCTGAAGGAATCGCTGAGCGAAAGGGGGACAAGCCACACGTTTGGCTACTCACAGGCGTCGGGCAGAAACGGTTGACGGGTTCTTCCTGAAAGGACATTCGCAAGGTGAATGGTTACATTTTGGACATTTATTGGGGTATTTACTCAGCGTAGCCCTCTCGAGGTCGACGTTGACGACATTTGCCAGCGAGGCTAGCCACGCCATGACATCCGCAAACTCCTTTTCCAGTTCCTGCCTGTCCTTTACCTCTAACGCTTCACCCAGCTCTCTTGTCTCATCCATAAGCCAAACATATGTCCCTTTGGCGCCACGCTCAGAATCTCTGTGAAAATATAGTCGGCGCATCATTGCCTGAAACTCGTTTATGTGCATGACTACTCACTAGGTTTTCTTCTTATTGCTTCTTCAAACAAGATTTGATGTGCTGGGTCTTCAGCGGATTTTGATGTACTTGTACGCTTCCGTAGTGTTTTCGAAGCAGTAGTGCACTTTTTGATACTCTTTCCTGAATTCTGCAACGTCAACACCTACTTTGTCTACGGGCTCTTTTTTAATTATGACGCGTTTGACGAATTCTGCTATCTCAGCCATTTCCGATTCTTTCATTCCCAGCCTTGTGATTTCTGAAACGCCCATTCTTATGCCACCTGGATGCATGAAGTGTCTTCCTTCTTTGATGTCCCATGGCAACAGGTTCCTGTTTATGATTATGTTTGCCTTCTCAAGTGTCTCCTCGATTGTGCCGCCGTCTCCATGCTTTGTTATGTCTATCAAGATAACGTGGGATTGCGTGAAGCCCTTATGCTCCGCTAGGACGTTGAAACCTCTTTCATAGAGGGCTTGAGCCAAAGCCTTAGCATTTTTCACTACTTGAGCTGCATATTCTTTTCCAAATTGAAGCATTTCGGCACAGGCGATCGTCAGACCTGCAACTGCGTGAAGATGGTGGTTACTGACCATTCCGGGGAAGGTCGCTTTCTTCAACTTTTCGGCATTCTTCTCCCAGGAGAAGATTCCGCCGTGTTGGGGGCCGAAAAACGTTTTGTGCGTGCTTAAACTTACGACGTCGGCGCCTTCTCTGAGCGGATCCTGGAATTGTCCTCCTGCAATCAGTCCTGCTACATGGGCTGCGTCATACCCTGCAGTTGCGTTCACTGAATGGGCGGTTTCGATGAGTTCTTTAACAGGATGTGGGAATGGAAAAACACTCGCACCGAACATGATGAACTTCGGTGGCTTCCCTTTCGCGGCAAGCCCTAACATTTTGGTTTTCGCTTTGTCAACGTCGATGTTCAACTCCTTGTAGTCCAAGGGGAGATATTCAACGATCAGTCCCCTGACGGCTCCTGCCGTCCCCCCGAGCTCTTTCTTTCCAGAGGTGATGTGCCCTCCGGAGGGAATAGAAAGTGCCATCAGAGTGTCTCCTGGTTCTGTGAACGCCGTATAAACCGCTAGGTTTGCGACGACTCCGGATATTGGTCTGACATCCACGAATTCAGCGTTGAAGAGCTGTTTCATCAGGTCGATGCATTTGAACTCGACTTGATCTATAAAACGGCAACCAGCATAGACACGTTCTCCAGGCCACCCCTCAGCGTATCGATTCCCAAAATCTGTGACAAGTGTCTCACGTACGGCTGGACTTGGAACGTTCTCGCTCGCAATGAGTGGGATACTTCCCTGAAACCACTTATGATGCTGTTGCAGAAGATCGAAAACATGATTGTACTCTTCTCTCGGCATAGCCATTATTGGCACCTTGCACGAAGTATGGTCTGTTCGAAAATAAAAAGTCTTTTGAGGGTGCGTAACATTAATAATAAAGAAAATGGTAGAACTAACGCCGAGCCCTGGCGATGAATGATGAGCAAGAAAAAGAAGAAGAAAGAAAGATCCGGACCGATGCCGGCTGCAAGTGCCGGGCTGCTGAGATTCTTTGAAGAGGAAACTGAGGGCGTCAAAGTTAGGCCTGAACTACTCGTGGCCTTTTCAGTGGCTCTAATGATCATTTGCATCTTGGCAAACGTGTACTTCAAGTAGCGCTAGCGTCTAGTTGGCACATGCAAAACTTCTATTCTCTGGACAGAATTAAGGTGGACGAAAATTTCACTTCTATCTTCCCTGTTTGTGACTTGAGGTATAGGCTGAGCGATCGTAGCGCGGAGAATGATAGCCTCTGCGTCTGAAAGCCATATTCCTGCTGGTTCACGGGTTACAGCCATCAGTTTCCCTTCAAAACCGTAAGCAGGGTCCAGAATCACCCGTATCTGGTTTCCCATGTTCTTCTCCAACATGTGAAATATCGTTAAAGGGACACTTTGCTCTGGCATGGGGCCCGCAAAACCTTGATAATCTGCAACCGAAAAATAGAGCACTTGCTCCTCTTAAGGCATTCGGCGCCGATGAGACCGGGAAAGCAGATTCTCTCCTTGTCGGCTCCATTCTTACAACGTTTGTACCAAAACGGTTGAACTGGTTCGTGCGTTGATCTTACGGAGGACGGCAGGGTCCATACAGCAGAAGGGTTTCACAACATTTTAATATCATTGACGTTACCTTCTAGAAAATTCGCTTAAGGGGATTGAAGTGGGTTCTCTCAATTTTCAAGATTCGTTGAATCAATCTATGGACACGGCAGTCAAGCATTATGGATCATTGTTTAAGCTTCCATCCTACAAGAGGGTTGTTTTGTATCTGGCCCTGGTTTGTTTAGTTAGCGCTATTATCTCCACGGGCACTTTGTTTCGTTCATTTGAAGGGTTGGTTTATGGAGTTCTTCTTGGCTTTTCTCTATTTCTGACGACCTTAGTCGTAGACTATGCGATGAGCAAGCTAGTTTTGAAGAGGGATCCCATCTACGATTTGAGACGAACTGCAACGCTTTCCCTCTTCTGTTGGATCATATGGTTGTTCTTCATCTTTCTAGGAATAGTAGCGGACGTAATGTATGGCGTGTCATGGTGGGTCAGGCTCTGCCTTCTCGGGTTCTCAGCTGTGCTGATTCTCCGTTCGATAGTGCTTAACTCAACCTCGTTTCTCGGCTACAAACGCCTCGCTCTGGTATCTTTCCTTTTGCCATGCTTGAGCATGATTCCATTCATCGTATTGTGGAGCGCGATGGAAGCCGAATATGCAATCACCTTCCAAAGGCTAATGTTTCTCATCTTGTCTCCAGTCCTAGGCCTAGTTGCAAGCTACCTCTTCCTCTACGTCATAAACGGAGCGGCTGACGAAGCATTAGGAGTTCCGGCATTGTCCCTCTTCAAGGCGTTTCTGCTCAGCTGGATAGTTGACGTGAACGTTCCTCTTGAGGGATTCCTGGAGCAGCTGAGCGAAAAACGAGACGTTGAACTCACTTTGCTCAGGGTTGACTCCTCAGAAAGAAAGGCGTGTATGGTTGTTCCTTCAGTCCATCCTGGACCATTCAAGAATATTGGAAGTAGCGTTTTGCCGTATTTGCTCAAAGATGCATTGGAAAGGAAATCTGGGTGTGTAGCATGTGTCCCTCATGGTCTTTTTGGTCATGAGCTTGATTTGGCTTCGCAGAAACAAAATGAGAAAATTGTGAGCAATGTCGTTAAAGCGTTTGATTTTCCTGTCTCCGGGGCGGTCGCTTCGCCCTTCGTCACCGCAAGTGACGGTCTAGCATCTGCATGCTGCCAAATCCTTGATGATGCCGCGTTCTTGTCTGTCACGTTAGCTCCTAGGACAACTGAAGATATTCCGCAAGAATTAGGATTGTTCGTTCAAAAGAAAGCGCTGGAACTCGGGCTGGCCTATTGTACGGTGGTAAATGCCCACAACAGCATTGACGGCATGAATGACATGCCTGAGGCTCTCGCTTCTCTAAAGTCCGTTGCAGCTTCTTGCTTGGAAAAGGCTGCTTCAGCGCCTCGCGTAGCGTTTGAGGTTGGCGCAAGCTCGACTTTGCCGGAGTTCAGCCTTGGAGACGGCATGGGCCACGGCGGAATCACTGTGATCGCCCTTAGAGTCGGGGATCAAACGGCTGCTTACGTGGTGATAGATGGTAACAATGTCGTTTCCGGGCTGCGCGAGAAGATGCTTTCGGCTCTTGGGTCGATCGGTATTGGCACTGGGGAGATCTTTACCACAGACACGCATTCCGTCAGCGGTATAGTCTTGGGCAGACGAGGTTATCATCCGATAGGTGAAGTCATCGATCATGAGAAGCTGATAGGCTGCATTGAAGAAGCAGCCCTTGCTGCGGTGGCTGAATTGAAAAGTGCCAGGGCCGGCTGCAGGAGCATATCGGTTTCCGATGTCAAAGTCATCGGCAGGGAGCAACTGGAAAATCTCTCTCGTTTAACAGACAAGGGCCTTCAAAGGGCGAAGAAAGTGATCGTACCCATCCTTCTTGCCAGCGGGCTTCTATTGATGTTGTTTTTGCTGTTTGTTTAGCTTAATATTAATATGGCCGGATTTTCTGAAATATCCCAAGAGTTGAAGTGGCAACAAGGATATCTGCCTGGCAGGATCAGGCAAAGCTCGCGGTCACCAACGAGAATGAGTTGAGTTGATGATGGGAAGAATCGTAGTGGATGAAGAATACTGTAAGGGTTGTGCACTTTGTATCAGCTTCTGCCCTCAAAAAGCCATTCGAACTGCCAATTCGATCAGCAAAAAGGGCTATCACCCGGCAGAATTCTTCGATCCAGGCGGAAAATGCACGGGATGCACTTTGTGTGCCATCATGTGTCCAGATGCTGCCATCACGGTTTACCGAGAAAAGAAGATGGTTGGTGAGAAAAAGTGACTGAAAAGAGGTTCATGGCAGGAAATGAAGCAATTGCTGAGGCTGCTGTTCAAGCAGGGTGTAGACATTATTTTGCATATCCGATAACGCCGCAGAACGAGATCGGCGAATATATGGCTTGGAGACTGCCCGAAGTCGGCGGCACTTTTCTTCAAGCAGAAAGCGAAATAGCCGCCATATACATGGTATTCGGTGCCGCAGGCGCCGGTGCAAGGACTATGACTTCTTCTTCTAGTCCTGGGATTAGTCTGATGCAGGAGGGAATTTCCTACATCGCTGCAGCTGAGCTTCCATGTGTGATAGTGAATATGATGCGGGGCGGGCCTGGACTTGGCGGTATTGCGCCTTCGCAATCGGACTACTTCCAGGCCACAAAGGGAGGCGGCCATGGTGATTACCACTTGCTTGTGTTAGCCCCATCGACAGGTCAAGAAGCAGCAGATCTCACGATGCTTGCGTTCGATTTGGCTGACAGATACCGTAATCCAGTGATGATTTTGGGCGATGGGAATATTGGTCAGATGATGGAGCCCATCGAGTTCAAGCCGTCAACGAAGAGTTTTGTGCTTCCGAGGAAAGAATGGGCGATCACAGGAGGCTCAGCTGGGCATCGAAAACTGATCAAATCCCTTTATCTTGATCCAGTGATTCTGGAGAAGCGCAACTTAGCTATTGCCCAAAAACTTGCAGAAGCAGTTAGGAATGAGATACGCTTCGAATCTTACAAGACTGAAGATGCGGAATTAGTGATTGCCGCATACGGGACAGTTGCTCGGATCGCAAAAACTGCGATCAAAATCCTTCGTGAAAAAGGTCTGAAGGTTGGCCTATTGAGACCCATATCGCTATACCCATTCCCCTATCAAGCATTCGCTCAGATAGCGGGGCGAGTAAAGAGCTTCTTGGTTGTTGAAATGAGTATGGGCCAGATGCTTGAGGACGTCAAGCTTGCTCTTTGTGGCAAAAGCCAACCGCACTTCTACGGCAGAGTGGGCGGAATAGTCCCGAGCTACGAGGAAATCGTAGCAGAAATAGAAAAGATTGCCATGGAGGCAAAGTAGAGATGGAGGTAGTTTACGAGAGACCCAAGACTCTGACTGCGGCAAGCACGCACTATTGTCCTGGGTGCGGTCATGGGATTATTCACAGGTTGATCGCGGAAGTCATAGATGAACTTGGGATCCGCGATAAAACGGTGGTGGTAGCTCCTGTGGGGTGCGCCGTGCTCCTCTACAATTACTTCGACCTAGACTCGTACGAAGCTGCTCACGGGCGAGCTCCTGCTATTGCAACAGGATGCAAACGTGTCCACCCTGAGCTGACCGTTTTTACTTACCAAGGAGACGGCGACCTTGCTGCAATAGGCACTGCAGAAACGGTACACGCAGCAGCGCGCGGAGAGAAAATCACAACCGTTTTTGTCAACAACGCGATCTACGGAATGACTGCGGGGCAAATGGCACCGACGACGCTTATCGGGCAGAAAACCACAACCACCCCCGACGGCAGAGCCCCCGAGAGAGATGGTTACCCTATTCGTGTGTGTGAGATGCTGGCAACTCTTGAAGGCGCGGCCTACGTTGCGCGAGTGAGCGTAAGCAGCCCCAAAAATGTTGGCCAAGCGAAGAAAGCCATAAAGAAAGCTTTTGAAACTCAGATCAAAGGGTTGGGCTATTCTATCGTAGAAGTCCTATCTCAGTGTCCCACAAACTGGCACATGACGCCTGCAGAATCGTCAAAATGGGTTGACGAAAAGATGGCCTCTTATTTTCTGTTGGGAGAGTTCAAGTCTCCCAAGGAGGGATAACGATCGCCAAACCAAGGGAGAAAGCCTTCTACGAAGACGTTGCAATGGCTGGCTTCGGTGGTCAAGGTCTTATGTTTATTGGGAAACTCTTGGCATACAGCGCGATGAAGGAAGGTAGACACGTCACATGGATACCGTCATACGGACCAGAGATGCGCGGTGGAACGGCTAACTGCACGGTCGTAGTTTCAAGTGAGGAGATAGGATCACCTGTGGCGCCTCATCCTCGCGCGATCATCATCATGAATAACCCTTCATTGGAAGCCTTTGAACCGAAGTTACAGAGCAACGGCCTGCTACTTCTCAGTAGCTCGTTTGTGAATAAGCCGACAACACGGAAAGACGCCAAAATTGTGGCCGTACCGGCAAGCGAGATTGCAGCACGTGCTGGTGCTGAAAGATCAGCGAACATGGTCATGCTCGGTGTCTACGTTGCTCTCTCGAAAGTCGTCTCCAAAGAAAGCATTATCGAAGGACTCAAGGAACTTTTCGGGAAGAAACTTGACCTGTTTGGGGCCAACGTGCGCGCCTTCGAAGAAGGAATGAAATTCGCGGACAAGCAGTCTGCGAAGCATGTTGACTAACTCAAGGCCTGAATGCTTTCTTTATTTTACACGAAACTCATGTTGGGCAAGTTTATCTTTTAAGAGAAACAACTTTGAAGATATGGACAGCTACAAGAATCCTGCATATTATGCGATTGCCTTCAATTTATTTGACGTGAAAAAGCAGATCGACACGTTTGAGCTAATAATCAACAGGTTCAGCAAAATAAAGGTCAAACGTTTTCTTGACATTGCCTGTGGACCAAGCTTACAGGAGAGAGATTGCAAAAAGAGGATGCAAAGCAGTTGGGTTAGACTCAGCAGCTGAACTGCTGAGATACTCGTCTGAGAAAGCAAAAGAAGAGGGCGTTCAAATCGAAACTGTACAAGTTGATATGTCCGGCTTTGGACTGGAAAAGAAAGTGGATTTTGCATTCATCGCGCGCGCGGAAAAAGAATGGAAGCGCGGTGAAGACGACTTATAGTTTCACTTATTGGAAGGACATACTGAATCAGATTTACACGGAAAGAGGCGCACTTGAAGTCAGTGACCATGGGCGAACAGGGAGGCTCGTCAGCGAAGAGGATTTGAAGTTCATCTTCCCACAAGAATTCAAAGTATTAGTAAGACTCAACGACAAATTCATGTTTCTAGGATGGTGGGAAGGAACTGAAAGCACCTGGTTTCTGGATAAGCCCTTGGAGGGGGCCGAAACTCCAAGCAACATTAACATGGTGCTACTCAGAAGAAAGTGACCTAGCATCTTGAGCCCGGAGAGAAAACCCAAAGCTGATCCTTCGACTCCTGCAACTCATGGAAAGACATAAGAAGACAAAAACCATGATATACACTGTTCTAACGGCATCATTTAACTCAATCAGCGAAGAAGGGAAGTGCAACATGCCAAGGACGAAGCAGAAGAAGGCATCTGAAGAAAAAGAGAAACCGCCAAAGCCACCAAGATCGCCGAGACGGCCGAAATCTCCGAAGCCTGAACCGATAGCAGAAGAAGCGCCCAGGTCCTCAGAAGTGGCAGAATCTCCGAAGCCTAAACCGGGAATAGAAAATGCGCCGGTGCCCCAAAAGTTGGCGGAGGCCGAACCGACAAAAGAAGTCAATGAAAAAGTCGTTTATGTCGGTCAGAAACCAGTGAAGAATTACGTGATGGCTTGCATGACATCTTTCAGTGCGGGGTCGAACAAGGTAGTTCTGAAAGCCAGAGGGCGGGCTATATGCACGGCTGTGGACACGGTTGAGTTGTTGAGGCGAGCGTTCATGAAAGACGTAGGGCTTCAAGGCATCAGCATCAGCACGGAAGAGGTAACCAGAGAGGGAAACAGAAAGGCAAATGTCTCTACTATTGAAATCTGCATAGTCAAGCAGTGGACGTAACGATTCTGCGTGTGCTTGTCAGAATTCTGGCCAGCCGCTGTGAAGTAGCAACATGCTTTCTCATGGTATTTTTGGGTGAAGAGGCATCGTTACCTATATATGCGATCTTCTCTAACGCTAGGTTCCGGTCGGCGATGTGAAATGAGTGGTTATCCGAAAATTGTGGTTACTCCACCAGGACCCAAGGCAAGAGAGCTTGTCAAAAAAGATGAAAGTCTGATTTCTCCTTCCTACGGGCGGTTCTACCCGCTTGTGGTTGAATCGGGAAAAGGCTGCATTGTGAAGGATGTGGATGGAAACGAGTTCATCGACTTCAACTCTGGTCTAGTGTGCCTGAACGTCGGGCACAACCACCCTAAGGTAGTGACGGCCATAAAGAATCAGTGCGATCGTTTCCTGCATTATTCCAACACAGACTTCTACTACAGGGAAGTCGTCAACTTGGCGGAAAAACTCGCAAAGGTCACACCTGGAACGCCTGATAAGAAGGTTTACTTCGGCAACAGCGGGGCCGAGGCAATTGAGGCGGCGATAAAGATTGCAAAGTGGCACAGTCGAAGGCAGCTGTTTATCGCTTTCATAAGTGCTTTTCACGGGCGCACAGTGGGCGCCTTATCCCTCACGGCCAGCAAACCCACTCAGAAACGCTATTTCTTCCCGTTAATGCCAGGCGTGACTCATGTTCCCTATGCTTATTGCTATCGATGCCCATTCAAGCTAACCTATCCCGATTGCCATTATTGGTGCGTGGATTTCATTGATGAATACGTCTTGCAGAAGTACGTGCCTCCCGAAGACACAGCGGCGATAGTGTTTGAGTCTATTCAGGGCGAAGGCGGGTACGTTGTTCCGCCGCCAGAATACTTCCAGCGACTCAAGAAACTCGCAGACAAATATGGCCTACTACTGATAGATGATGAAGTGCAATCGGGCATCGGGAGAACTGGAAAATGGTTTGCCATAGAGCACTGGGGCGTCGAACCCGACATCGTGTGTAGCGCAAAAGGGTTGGCATCGGGTCTGCCTCTGGGAGCTACAATCACAAAGTCGAAGGTGATGGATTGGGTTCCAGGGTCACATGCAAGCACTTTCGGGGGTAACCCGCTCTCGTGCGTTGCAGCAAGTGCTGTCCTAGATGTCGTAAACGAGGAGAAACTGTTGGAAAACGCGACTAAGCAAGGCAGCTACATCATGAAGCGGATGGGAGAGTTGAAGGAGCGAAGTGAGATCGTGGGCGATGTCAGGGGCAAGGGACTGATGATAGGCATTGAAATCGTTGAGAACAAAGAAAGCAAAAAGCCGGCTCCCCAGAAAGCCAGCGAGATCATGATGCGTTCATGGAAACGCGGCGTTAACGTCATCACATGTGGTGCTTCAACGATCAGAATCGCACCTCCGCTTGTCATTACGAGGGAGCTTGTTGACGCTGCATTGGACATTTTAGAGGATTCGACGAAAGAGGTTGAGAAAGAAGGCTGACCTGCGTGTTCGATTGCAGATTAGAAGACTGACCATAAACGAGTACGAGGCTCTAACCAGACTGTGGAAACGGGCAAAACTGTCATGCAAACCACACGGCGGGACAGCAGAGAATCAATATCGAAGGAAATGACCGCAAATCCCGATTTCTTTTTAGGAGCCTTTGAGCAGAATCGCCTGATAGGCGTGGTAATCCTGAGTTGTGACACGAGGAAAGGCTGGATAAATCGCTTGGCTATCGATCCAGAGTATAGATATCAGGGTGTTGCCAGAACCTTAATCACCGAATCAGAGAAAATACTTGGGGTACACGGAGTTCGAATTTTCTGTGCCCTCATCGAAGCCGATAACATAGCATCGAAAGAGCTGTTCAAAAAATGCGCCTACGTCGAGCATAATGACATAATATATTTCAGCAAACGGGACAACGAAGAGATCTGACGCTTGCCTGCGCCAACTCTAACTACGTGCGTGTAATGCATAGTGCCAGTGACTTTGGGTTTGGGGCCTGTTCAACCGGCGTGTAGTGCCCTTGTATGTTTGTTTTGTGATTTTTCATGTTGCCTGAGGTCGTAGTACAGTTGCAACTTTGGCTTTTGCGATAGTGCAACTATGTTCGTGGTCATCGCAGAAACCGTTGAGACCCTGCCATAATTCGCGGAACGTGGAAGATTACAACGTTCCAGCACGCTGGAGCACTCAAAACGCGAAAGACTGCGGATGAAATGACATGCAAGTGCATACTCAGAAGTTGTTCGGTTTTGCGATCAACTCTCTTATTCTCAATTCAAAGAACCTTGACGCGTTAGCTGGAAGAATACGCAGTGCGGTGTCTGCACCCCTTCCACTTCCACCGATGGCAATAACGTCCCTGTCTGTCGGAATCAGCCCTGTGTCCGCAGCCATCAACGTGATCTCGACGCAGACCTTTGTTCCCTCTCCCATAAGCCTCAGCACGTTTGCCATCAACTCCAACGGTTGCAGTGTTCCAAAATCCTTGCGTATTGCTCGTTCAGCACTGCTCAGTGCGTGGGTTCCAGTGAAAATCTTTGCTCCGTTGCCCAGAATCTCACGCTTGTACTCTTCCTGCAGTTCTGATTTTCCCTTTTCTTGAAAACCGGAGAAATGGGTTACCACGACGACATTGTAACCCTTGAACAATTTGGAGGCCTTGGCCCCTGTCTCACCGGTCGTTGAGGCAACCACGACGTCTTTAATGCTTTCGCTATCTGCATACTCTCTAACGAGCTCAAGGAGTACGTCAGTGTTCTCCTTGCCCGCCTTTTCAAAATATGTTACTTTCTTCTCTCTCAAACTCATTGATTATCTCTCCACGTTTATTCCAGAAAGCCCTCTTCTCTATTCATGTCGTGCGTCTTGACTCAATGGGCTCCTTTTCGATGGTTTTCTTTTCAGTTTCGTCCCGCATACTTCACATGATTTTGCCTTGCTGTCGGCAGAGTATTCCTTGTGGCAGGCTGGGCAATATCTCATCCATGTCAAACGCCGGCGAATGCCGAAAGTCAGAAGAGAGGCGAACTCTATGTCCATTTGATCGGCAACGTTCTGTATTGAATAGTCGTCAGTGACAATCAACGTGGAACAACCCTCTGTTTTGAGCTGAAGCGCAAGTGCCAGGAGGTGCATGTCAGTCTCTGAAAGAAAGAATTTGTCGCCCACCAGAGTTGCGGAGGCTTTGACCTTGTCAAGGAACTCTTGGCTTGGCATCTTGACTCTCAACTTGCCGTTTGCTACTGCTGTTTCAAATCGCACTTCAGGCATGGAGCTTTCTGGTATTTCCTCTTTGACCATTGGAACCGTATATTCTTCGCTGTCCAGTGAGAATGGGTCAAAACCGGCTATGAACGCAGAAGTGTCCAAGACTGCAACCTTCTTTAGGGCAGGTTTCGTCGTTTCTCTCACCCCGTTGCTTTGAAGAGCAGTCTGCTTTTGAGTCGATGGTAGAAGTCCTCTTTGAACCGTATGAAAGATGTTTCATGCTTCGAGCGCGTGATCGTCACGCTTGGAGCCTTGGATCTTATGTTTTGAGTGTATTGGCCATCGATCAGGATGAGCATCTTTCTAGGTTTGAGTGTCTCAATTGTCAGGCGTGAGTCGGCGGGGAAGACGATTGGCCGAAAATCGGTCAACGGACATATTGGTGTCAGGACGAACGCATCCACGCTTGGATCCAAGACAGGTCCGCCTGCTGAGAGTGAGTACCCCGTAGAACCCGTTTGCGTAGATATCAACAAAGAATCAGCTTGGCAGTTTAGAATTGGCTTTCCCGCTTTCAGAACACGCATGTACAATAGTTTTGCGGGCTCATCATGCGTGATGACAACTTCATTCAGCGCGTCTGGAAATCTGAAATTGTCCGCGCTGGTAGCGAGTTTCATGCACTTCTCGAGGGTGTATTCGCCCCTCAGACATCTGTCCGTGGCATCAAGAGCGTGGTTTGGTTCCACCTCTGTGAGAAACCCTCGAATGCCCATGTTCACCGCGAGAATCGGCGGCTCAGGTTTCGGGAGAGAAAGGCAAGCCCTGAGAATTGTGCCGTCGCCACCGACGGTAATTATCAGGTCGGTTCTCATACTTTCCAGAGGAAGAGTCTTCCATTTCGTTCTCGTCTTCTTGGCCAGAGTATCTTCCAGATACGGGTCCAACCCTATCTTGCTCAGATGTTCAGCCAGGTCTTCCACGAGTCTCACTGCTCTCTTCCTGTCGAAGCGGGCGACCAAGCCGACGCTTTTGAGCATGATTTTCACAATCGACCTATTAGCGAGACCTTAATCTATATATGGGTGTTGTTAAGAATTGCTCTGAGTGAAGGGCTGCAGGAGTTGGTGTGACTGTGACTAGACCGATTGACGTTGGCAGTCTCCGTGTTGGCGGATACATGATCATCGATGGGGAACCTTGCCAAATACTTGACATAAAACATTCAAAACCTGGAAAACACGGTTCGGCCAAAGCTAGGATAGTCGCCATAGGCGTTTTTGACGGTGGGAAGAGGCAATTCGTTAAGCCCGTGGACTTGAACACTGAAGTACCGATAATCGACAAGAGGTCAGGGCAAGTTTTTGCAGTTAATCCTTCAGGCATTCAGATAATGGACCTCGAAACCTACGAGTACCTAGATGCCCCATTCCCAGAAGACGCAGATTTGAAAGCGAAGCTTGTGCCTGGGATAGAGATCGAATACTGGAAAATAATGGGCAGAATGAAAATCGTCAGAACCAAGAAGGAATAAGAAGACAAGCAAGGCATACGTGCACATCTACTTTGGTTTAGAGATTATGCTGCTTGAAAAGCGCCAAACTGAAGAGCGGCCTAACAGTTCTTAGAAGAGGTCACATTGAATGCGAAGATTGGAAGCGACGCTAACTCCATCCTCTTCTTTTAAGATGGCGTACGTGGGCTCGAGAAGAAACATCAAGGCAACGGCAGCGTCAACTACGGGATGCCCTCGCAAAGCCCGCATGCGAATTCATGACGCATGCCTAAGAGGTCGATGGGGGGTATCGCATTGCGATTGGTTTCCACCGTTAAGATTGCAGGTCAGTCCACTGAATTCTTAGCCCGCGCAGGTTGGTGGTGGGTCTACCCCTCTGATTGGCTCTTTCCGCTAGTTTTATTTCAGGAATGCCTTATCCAGCAGTCCCAGTGTGGTGCTCTGATGTCCACATAAAGAATCAAGAGAATGATTCCCCAGCTCAATGATATGGCTGCCACCTGCAGAATCAGTTCAGTAAGATACGTGTGGCAAATCTGGATCATTCTGCGAGTATAGACCTATCAACAAAAAGATGAATATGGCCGAGTGGATCACTCTTTCTCCCAGCATGGATTCCCGCTCGCCGAACCGCTACACAGTTTAGGGTTTAATCGGACAAAAAGACTCTCTATCAACGCTTAATTCGGCGCGGCGCGTAACATACTCCAGAGCCGATGATGCTAGAAGAGCCGTCTGACTTGTGACGATACTAACATGGGGCTGAGGCTTCTGTATTGATGCTCAAAGAGAATTCAACGTTCCCGCCTGTTTGGGCCCGGAGGTAAGACTTTCCTTCTACTCAAGATTCTATTTTCTTTTCTCAGCGTCCATTCCTGCGAGGCAGGTGGACTTCCAGCATTCCTTTCTTGAAGCGGATCTTCATCTTCTTCATCTGCACCGGTACTGGAATGCGAGATTTGAAATGAAAGCTCTGAAATTCTCCTATGCGATGGGTTATGCCCATCTCTTTGAAGGTTATCTTGCGCTTCATCTTGGCCGATATTTCAAGCATGTCTTCACCGAGTGCTTTGACCTGCAGAGTGTCTTCCTTCGTGAACGGCATGTCAACGGTCACTATGACTTCGGTCGGTGTCACGATCATGTTGCGGAGGGGTTCGATCGTGGAGGTTTTTTGGTTCCAGCTTGGCCTTTCGTCCAGCATGGTTCCCCATTCTTCAAATTCACGTTTTAAGTCTTGAAAATAACCATCAAAATCAATTGGGGTTGACCGTCTCTTCTTGAGCGACATAATTTCCTCCTCCTCATGAGACGTATACTGGTATATCGTACTCTTGGGTCTTCTTCATCTTGGACATCTCTTCTTGAGTTCGTTTCATAACGTCTCTCGCCTTCAGCCTGATCTCTTCGCCTTTTTCTAACAGTTTAGCAATGTCGACTTTTATCCCTGTTACCCTCGCTAGGCTCTTCAGAACCTCTGCCGCTGCTTCTGGGTCTGGGTAGTTGAGGAAACACTGTGCAAGTAGTGCTGTTGCCGGCAGGCCCATTTGAGCCGCCCGCATGAGCATTACAGCTTGGGGACCGACCATATAGCCTTCCATCAACATTTCGATGCCCTTGGCCTGAACTGTCTCAAGCATCTCAGCGCTTGAAGCGGCTGCAAATACTTTCAATTCTTTCATGTCCTGTCTTTCTTGAACAGGTAGGCCGCTGAGGGAAACCATCATTTTGGCCTTCTTCTCTCTTCCCCAATCAATCAATGCATCAACGACTGGATAGATCATGTCGGCAGCCACTGGAGTTTCAGAAACGGCCAGTAGAATATCGTGATTTCCAAAGACTCTTATCGCCGAGTGTGGAAGCCCTTCATGAAGCACGATCAACGGTGGCAGCGATTTTGACTCCACGTAGGCCACTTCGGCCAGATTGAGCTCTTCAATCAAATGTGATGCAGCTATTACGCCGACTAGTCCCACGTCTGGAAAACCGAACAGCATGACCGCACCTGAGGGGATCTGTCCTTTTTCCACGATGTGGATTTCACTCAAACCTGACCACTCAGGATACTTAAATGAATTCGGTGTAAAAAGCTTGTGGGAACCAAACCTGGGCGACGGAATATCTATTTAAAGATCCAAAGATTCTTAACTCTAGAGAAAATCATGGCCTTAGAACGTTTGGGCTCTTCACTTTACGACGCGCTGAAGAAGGTTTTCAAGGCTTCTGTCGTAGATGAGGCTACCGTTAAAGAGCTTGTTCGTGACATACAACGGGCCCTGCTACAATCAGACGTCAACGTCAAACTCGTCCTTGACATCTCGAAACGAATAGAAGAAAGAGCCCTGAAAGAAAAGGTCCCGCCGGGCGTTTCAAGGCATGAGCATATAATAAAAGTCGTCTATGAAGAACTGACGCGATTCTTGGGAGACAAAGTCGTCACGGTGAAGTTTGAGCCGGGAAAAAGAAGAATAATCATGCTTGTAGGCATCCAGGGTTCAGGGAAGACAACGAATGGTGCAAAACTGGCCAGGTACTTTCAGAAAAGAGGACTCAAACCCGCGTTGGTATGTGCAGACACGTTCAGACCAGGGGCTTACGCGCAGCTTCAGCAGTTGGCCAACAGAATAAACGTGCCTATCTACGGCGACGCAAAAGCCAAGGATCCGGTGAAAGTCGCTAGGGAAGGACTGAAGCAGTTTGAGGACAAGGACATAGTTATCATAGATACTTCCGGTCGCCATAAAGAGGAGCGGGAACTGATCAAAGAAATGAAAGCGCTTGAAAACAGCATCAAACCGGACGAAGTCATGCTTGTAATTGACGGCACGATCGGCCAACAGGCGATGGTTCAGGCTCAAGCCTTCAACGAAGCGACACCTATAGGTTCAATTCTGGTGACGAAACTCGACGGTTCTGCAAGAGGAGGCGGGGCGCTCTCTGCGGTGGCAGCCACTGGGGCGCCTATGAAATTCATCGGCACAGGCGAGAAAGTGGAAGATATTGAATCCTTCGTTCCATCACGGTTCGTTGGAAGACTCTTGGGCATGGGTGACTTGGAAACACTGCTCGAAAAGGTGCGCGAAGCAGAGATCAGGGTCCCTGAGAAGAAAGCCAAGGCCATTCTCAGCGGAAAGTTTACGCTGACAGACATGTATGAACAGTTTGAAGCAATGAAAGGGATGGGCACATTTCGAAAGCTATTGAAAATGCTTCCAGGAATGTCCTATGACATACCAGAAGATATGCTGAACACTGCTGAGGGCAGACTTGAAAAGTGGCGCGTCATGATTCAATCTATGACCCCCAAGGAGAAGGAGAACCCAAAGATGTTTAACGCGTCGAGAATGAGGCGAGTGGCCAAGGGCTCGGGTACCAGTGAAAAGGAAGTTAAGGAGCTTTTGAAACAATATGTGGTAATGCGCCGCATGCTTAAGACTCTCAGGAGAAAAAAGAAGCTGCCTTTCCTTGGTAAGGGCATGCCCCTCGGTTTAAAGTAGGTCAAGTCTGAGGCAACACTATGAACATTTTACAGAAGTCGCTAGAGATGATTGAAAAACATCCTTTATGCGATCATTGCCTAGGAAGGCAATTCGCACTGCTTGGCCATGGAGTTGAAAATGACGAACGTGGGAAATCCATAAAGCTTGTTTTGGCCCTAGAAGCCAATGAAGAATCTCTCACGAACGTAGAAGGCGTCAAGTTTCTAAAAACTCTGGCAACCAACGGTTTCTCCAGAACTGCGCAAGAGCTGCTTCAAAAAATGAAAAAACGCCAGTCAAAGAAAATGTTTGCGAAACAATGTTTTCTATGCGAAGACAAGTTCAAAAGCGTTGAGAGCTTGGCAAAAGAGGCTCTAGGGTTGCTTGAAACCTACGAATACAACAATTTCTTGGTCGGGACAGAGTTACCCGTTGGTGTTGAAGAGCGCGAGGATGAATTCAAAGCTGAGTTCACGACAGACTATGGAGAAAGTATGCGGAACGAGTTTGGGAGGTTGATGGGCAAGAGAATTGCGGAAGGAAATGGGAAAACCGTGGAGTTCATGAAACCGGATATTGTTGTGCTGGTCAACCCGTACGCAGAGACGGTGAGACTCCAGATCAATCCTCTATTCGTTGCTGGACGATATCGAAAATTTGTGAGGGACATCCCTCAGTCAAAGTGGTTCTGTTCAGAATGCCGAGGCAGGGGCTGTGAAAAATGCAATTGGACCTGGAAGATGTACGCTGAATCAGTGGAAGAAATCATTGGAAAACCCTTCTTGGACGCTACGGGAGGCGCCAAATCATCGTTTCATGCGTCTGGCAGGGAGGACATCGACGCTCGCATGTTAGGTTCAGGGCGACCTTTTGTTATTGAAATAACAAGACCCAAACAACGATTCCTAGATCTCAAAAGACTTCAAGAACAGGTGAATGCTCATGGGAAGGGGAAAGTTGCAGTTTCGGGCCTAAGGCTTGCAGATAAGGACATCGTAAGAAGGTTGAAAAGGGGTGAGTCGACGCAGAAGGAGTACCGAGTTGTCGTTGAGTTCGAGAATGCCGTAGCCACTAAAGATATAGATTATCTGAGAAACAAATTGAGGAATTCCATGATCACTCAGAAGACACCCCTTCGCGTTCTTCACAGACGGGCAGATCTGACGCGGGAAAGGTACATATACGACGTGGATATAAAGAAGTTGTCGCTGAGAAAAATCGAGATGAAACTACGTTGCCAAGGAGGGCTTTATGTCAAGGAGCTGGTGACTGGAGATGAAGGAAGAACAACGCCCAGCGTTTCAAAGATTCTTGAAAACGAAGCTAAACCATTGAAACTTGATGTTCTAAACGTTATTATGAAGGTTTAGTGGGTGAAATTGTGAGAGGGTCAAAGGGTTATCGGTCAGGTACACGCCATCTGTTAAAGAAGGAACACAGAGAGCGCGGAAAAATAAAAACGAGCAAACTGCTCCACGAGTATCAGCCGGGGAACCGTGTCCTCGTAAGAATAGATCCAAGCACGCAGAAAGGAATGCCTCATAGGCGCTTTCACGGCAAAATTGGTACAGTGACTGAAAAACGTGGGCGAAGTTACGTGCTGACCGTTTCGCAGGGAGACACTGTCAAGGAAATCATAGTCAGACCTGAGCATCTAGAACCGTTCATGAGTGATTAGATGTCGAAAGAAAACGTCGAGGAGAAACTCACACTTCCCCAGGTCAAGAAGCTGCTGGAGTCCATCGGCGAGGAAAACCTGGATCAACTGCAGCGCCGAACGTTTGACTACGTATCCAAATTCTCCAAGGTTGATCCAGAAGCAGCCTCGAAACTTGTGGAAAGGCTCGTAAAAGAATACGGCTTGGAGGAAGAAGAGGCAGTACAAATAATAAACTGCCTGCCAAAGACTGTTGAGGAATTAAGAGTCTTTCTTACCAGCGGTCGCAAGATCATCGATGTTTCCCAGTTGAAAACCATCGTAGACCTCTTAGGTGAACATCAAAAAACGAAATAAGCGCGGTCTCGCCTAGCAACCATTTTTTAAGCAATAAAAACATAGAGTAGAGAACATGACTATGATGGAGAAGCGATACGAAGAGTACGCCTACGTCTTGGATTTCTTGCCCCACGGCCGCTCCGGGGTACGGCCGACTGGAAGAGCTGGATACCGAGCGGGAGCCCTGGTTCAGTTGATGGGGGAAGAGTTTTTTACACTATTGGAAGCGCTAGTAAAAGATGGAGTGTCGCTGAAACCAGACAACCGCGTCTATGTGGGAAAAGAACCCCGAGAGGAGATCACCTATATCATTGGAAGAATAGGGTATGACGAGCTGACAGCTGCTGCGAAAATGGAACTCCCAGGGGTCATAAGTAGGATAGTCCTTAGCCGCGAGAATTGGTTCATAAACTTCTTTAATAACGCGAGGGCAATAACGCCAAGAATGCATGCGCTGGAATTGATCCCTGGAATAGGCAAGAAGTACATGTGGCAGGTCATAAACGAGCGCGAGAAGAGACCTTTTGAGAGCTATGACGACCTACAGAAACGCACAGAGTTGCCAAATCCTGTTAAGTTAGTGACCAAGAGGATCTTGGAAGAGTTGTCTGGCGACAGCAAATATAGGCTGTTCACAAGAACTCAGTAGTGCAATTAAACTTGCTCACGAATCATATGAGCCTGCTTGAAAAAACGAAGCTTCTTCTTCGAACTTATCGAATTTCTCCGAACAGATTATTAGGCCAGAACTTCATGATTGATCCTTCAATACTCCAAAGCATGAGAGACTACGCTTCACTTGATCAGACGGATGTGGCGCTCGATATTGGCGCAGGTCTAGGTTTCTTGTCTCGCTTTCTAGCAGAGAAGTGCAGAAGTGTCTTGGCTGTTGAGGTCGACGATCGGCTTGTAAGAATCTTGATCGAACAGCTCAAGAACCTGCCTAACGTCACAGTTATTGCTGGCAACGTGCTTAAGACAGATATTCCGCCGTTCAACAAAGTAGTGTCGATTCCACCCTACAGTATCTCTTCGCGACTGCTTCATTGGCTCCTGAACACGCATTTTGGCCCTTCAGTTTTGATTTTTCAGAAAGAGTTTGCAAATCGTCTAATAGCGCCTGTAGGAAGCGAAAACTACGGATGGCTGACAGTTCTCACCTATTACCAAACAGAATGCGAACTCCTGGATGAAGTGCCAAGAAGCATGTTTTATCCCCAACCGGATGTTGATTCAACTATCGTGTGCCTGAAGCCCAGAAAATCAAAACCTTTCGAAGTGAGAGATGAACCGTTGTTCACAAAGCTGGTGCAAAACCTCTTTAATAAGCGCAATAGAAAGGTCAGGAATGCGGTTCGTCCTTTCCTGAGAAGCGTACTCGCAAAATCTGTCCAGGATACTGAAGCGGTCGCCCGCAACGCTCCTTATTCTAACGAACGAGTAAGGCTGCTAGCCCCAGAAGATTTTGGAGCATTGGCAAATGTCCTCTTCAGCTAAACAGATGTTCTTCAATGACCACGTGTTCAATGTCCCTGAAAATGTTTACGAGCCTGCTGAAGATTCGTTTCTTTTCGCTGAGTACCTCGTAAGCGAAAGCGGCAAATATGTCCTTGACGTAGGCACTGGATGCGGAATCTTGGGCGTAGTAGTTGCGGCGAACGCTGCAAGAATTGTTGCCATTGACATCAGCCCTTATGCAGTTCGCTGCGCGCGCGAGAATGCAGAGCTGAACGGCGTAATCGGCAAGTTCTACTTCATACAGGGGGACTTGCTTCATTCTTTGAACGTGGATGATAAATTTGACTTAATCCTTTTTAACGCTCCTTACGTTCCCACAGACTATTGTGAGGACGTGTCTTGGTTGGAACGCGCTTGGGCTGGGGGTAAGACTGGTGGGGAGGTCATAGACAGGTTCATCTGTCAGTGTCCAGACCATTTGATGCCTAGCGGGCGTATTCTACTGTTGCAATCAACTCTCTCGAGTGTCGAGACGACTTTGAAGAGTTTTAACCAGGAAGGTTTGAGAGCCCAAATCGTTGCCATGCAAGATTTACCGTTCTTCGAATCGATAGTCTTAATCGAGGCCACACGCGCCCAGTAGTCATCAAGGTTCAGGCGTAGAGGTGCAACAGCTAGTCGAGAATCTTCTGCAATCTTAACTCGTCTCTAACAGGCAGCCCACCAATGCCTGTAAGAATCTTGCCATGCTTTTCGGCTATGACGTTTGGTACTACTTCAATAATCTGAAAGCCGAGAGCTTGATAAAAACCTAAAGCTGGCAAATCGTCATTCGAGGTGGAGACGAGCAGCTTCTTCCTCTGCAATTTTCTTGCTTCTGACTCGGCTTTTTGATTAGGTTTTTGCCGATTCCAGAGCCTTGATATTCAGGGCGCACGCCGAGAGCCACAACAATCAGGTTGCCTTGTTTTTCGCCTAGGGAAATGAATCCAGCCAACTCTTTCCCCACTCTGGCAACGTAAGCTTGTTGCTTCGAAACGTTGAATTCCGTGGCAAAGGTCAGCTGTTCTTCTTCCCCCAGAATTGTTTGACCAAATCTCTGATCTCATTCTTGTCTCTTTTCGATGAGACTTCCTTCACAGTGTGCTTTGTTTCGCTCTTCGTCATGCATGATGGACACACCACGGTCTCTTTCGTATGTGCTCCACATATGAGTGCTCCACATCTGCTGCACTTGTGGACAGCAGTGTTTCTGCAATATGTGCAGTTCATCGGTTTTGCCTTCACTATTTGTTCTGTCGAAAAACTATATAATGTGAAAGGTTTAGTATTGTAAAAATGCTTTGGAGGTTTGGCTCAGTGTGCGTATTGGGCAAGGACAAGCTGAGAGAGCTTATTGAAAACTACAAGTGCGTATATCCCTATGACTATAACCTGCTGGACGGAGACGGTTACGTCCTTACTGTCAAGGAGGAAACAGCGTTGAACTATTTAGAGCACAAGAACTTGATATCGTATGAAGTGGTTTTTATTCTGCCCGATTACGTGGCTCACTTGACGGCGAAAAGCAAGTATGGCAGGATGGGATTATCGTTCTTGAATGCGGCTAAAGTTCACAGCGGATTTGTTGGGCGGCTTGCATTGGAGCTTGTCAACTTGAGTAATGATCGAAGCCCAATCGTAATCAAGCGTGGAGATCCCTTCATGCACATAGAATTCGTAACCAGAGAAGGCCAGCCAGCACCGTACAACGGGGAATATCAATTCCAATACTTGACAGACGACGAGATGCAAATGTATGTGCAGATCATGAAGAAAGTGTTTCCGAACTATGATGAACTCGCCAAAATATGGTTTAGAAATAGACGATTACCAGCCTGACGCTGAACGATTATGCCTTCGGATGAAAGAATAGTGCTGTCACAACTCTGCGTTATTATGCTGAAGTGTGAGAACTTTGCCTTGAGTGTTAGCTGCTATTTCTGCAGAACGTTGATTACGCGGCCAGTCTTGTGCCGCTTTCCGATGTCGACGAAGGACGAGATTGTTGTCAGCTCTTCAACCAGTGATCCACCATTTGCGAAAGTGTTCTTCTCGAATGGATAGGTTTTTCTGAAACCTAATGTCTTCCATTCCTCTTCAAGGTTCAAGCCAATGAAGTTTCCTGAACGCGTTTTCATGTGAGGAGTTACGAAGACCAGATTTCCTTTTGCCCTTAACGCCTCGTAGGCGCCTTCGAGAAAAGAGTCGTACAGAGGTTCCAGCTTGCTTGCGATTCGCTTTGCATGTGATTCTGTGGGAAAATGGCGCAAGGGTGGTCCGAGGTCGGGTTCTGTCACGATGCAGTCAATCGTTTCTCTGCCAACCTTGTCCATCAAATTGCGGGAGTCCCCTGGCGAGACTGTGTACTTTGCCTCTTTCAGATCGTATTCTTTGGCAAGCCAATCAAGATTTGTGCGTGAGGCCTTGACGCACCATGGGTCTATGTCTATCCCCATTACTTGAGCTTTGAATAGCAGGGCTTCTTGAAGAATCGTGCCTACGCCGCAAAACGGGTCAAGCAGGATCTTTTCGGGCGAACACGCGGACAGGTTTATCATGATCTTGGCTAATCTTGGTGGGATTGAATAGATCTTTCGCTGAATAGGCCTACTTACATCTCTTTTCTGGAATTCGAAGGGATCGTGTACGCTCAAAGTCCTCGACGCGAAGGTGTTCGTTCTTCCTATGGAGAATAGTGTCTCTGTGCCCTCTCCGGTTAGGCCCTTTTTCAGCACTTCAACATGGGTGAGCTGTGGGAGCCGTCTTTTTTCAGGGAACCCCATGAAATGGGCTCTTGTCCCGCGTGAGGCTAATTCATCCTTGAGGCAACTTCCGACGAATCTTTGAATTCTCCTGGAAAGGTGGAGAAGACGAGGGTTTTCGAAATATACGCTGACTCCAAAGACTCTCTTGGAGAGAGATTTTTCGAAAAGGTTATCAAAAAAACGGTCTGACAAGAGGCAGTTCTTGATCTCTATGAGTGCTTGTTCTTTCTTGTGGAGGAAAGCATCCTCAACAGTTTCAGAGGGAACCTGTGATAGGACTTTGCCAACTTTTATGGTGCCTCCAAGACTGTCAACTATCTTCGAGTCTAGACTGCTCTTGCTTGCAACGACGAAGAACGATTTTGAAAAATCAGTAACCTCGAAGTTGGCCTTTCTAGCTTTAAGTAATGCTATGAGTTCGGCCAAGGAAAGTTTCCAGTTCTTTCCTGGGATGAAAATGTAGGCTTCTTCGTCGGGACGCAAAATCCTCACGTTCAGATGGGTTCCGCAGACGCATCTTGTTATCGATACGATTGCTAATAGTTCATGCTTGTATTTTAGTATTATAGTCCGAGTGTTTCAGTGGACAGAAACCCGATTACCTGCAGGCCTCAGTAATCCCGCAGCAGCATCCCATCAGTTTCTTGAGCATTCTACAAAGAGTCCGTTCAGTCCTTAACTGGTTTTGCGGGAGATAATTGCTAGTTTGCACTTGAGATTTGCTGAGGTGACCCGCTTTTTTGCAGTGAAAAACTCTCAATAGATGTGCCCCCCGGTCGGCTTTTGGTTTTGGCACGAGTTTTCGTTCACACGAATCTACCGTTGAACGGCGTTCAGAGTGATTTGGGTGATTTGCGGATGCTTAATATGTATTATTGAATCAGAAAGTAAATCAGCGATTCAGGATGCAAGTATGTTGAAATATATGTTTAAATACGACGGCTATGGTATGCAGGAGGGGAATCTGAATTGCATGCAAAAAACTATCGGCCTGTCAGGGGTCAATCTTATACTAGGAAGGAATATACGAAGGGTTTTCCTGCGTCAAAAATAACGAAGTTTACGATGGGGGATACTAAGAAGCAGTTTGCTTATGAAGCGAAGCTCATTGCCCTAGAGGCAGCTCAGATTAGGCACAATTCTTTGGAGGCTGCTCGTATAGCTTCTAACCGTATTTTGCTGGACAAGCTCGTGAACAATTACCGCTTGGACGTTTTAACTTATCCGCATAATATTCTCAGGGAGAATAAGATGATCTTCGGCGCGCATGCTGATCGTCTGCAGCAAGGCATGCGAGCCTCTTTTGGGAGACCAATCGGAACTGCGGCACGCGTGAGAGCTGATCAGGCGATAATTGCAGTTGGCGTGGATGCTGAGGGCGTCGAAACAGCAAAGATCGCTTTGAAACGGGGCAGCGCCAAGCTTTGCATTCCATGCCATATAGTCGTTGAGAAGAAGCAGGAGCAAGAGGCGAAAATAGTTGAGTGAAATGCGCCAGGATTTGATAATTTGGTACGAGAGCCTGAGGAAAACTGATATTCCTTCAGTAGGGGGGAAGAATGCAAACCTGGGCGAAATCATTAGCGCGGGAATACCAGTTCCGCCTGGTTTCGCCGTGACCGCGTATGCATATAAGAAGTTTATCGAGGAGACGGGGATATCTTCAAAGATCTACGAGATCATAAAGGAGACGGTGACGAATCCGGGTGACCCTAAACAGTACGAAATTGCTTCCAAGAAAATCAGGGAACTGATTGAAGCAACACCTATGCCTAAGGACATTGAAAATGCCATCAGGTCAGCCTATGAACAATTATGTAAGAAGCTTAACGTGAACGACGTTTTTGTGGCTGTGAGATCGAGCGCAACGGCCGAGGATTTGGCTGATGCATCCTTCGCAGGCCAGCAGGAGACTTTTCTGAACATACGAGGCATCTCAGAGGTTCTCAAGTATACAGTAAAATGCTGGTCAAGCCTCTTCACGCCTCGCGCGATATTCTACCGCGATGAGAAAGGTTTCGCGCACGAAAAGGTCTTCTTAAGCGTCGGCATTCAAAAAATGGTGAACTCAAAGGCTGCAGGAGTGCTATTCACGATAAACCCTGTCACAGGAGACCCTAGTCAGATGGTGATCGATGGCAATTGGGGTTTGGGCGAAGCTGTCGTGTCAGGTTCTGTTACGCCTGATGATTTTGTAGTTGACAAGAAAACCCTGAGAATAACTGATCGCCGCTTGGCAAAGAAAACTGTTCAGTACGTTCGTGATCCGAACACCGGCCAGACTGTTCATGCGGAAGTGGCTCTTGAGAAGCAAGAGCAACCATGCGTCAGTGATGAAGAGATTCTGAGGCTCGCAGAGCTTGCTAAACGCATTGAGGAACATTACGGTAAACCTCAAGATATCGAGTGGGCAATCGACAGAGATTTGCCTTTTCCAGCGAACATGTTCATGGTGCAGTCGAGACCTGAAACGGTCTGGAGTCAAAAGGTCCTAGAGGCTCCTGCCAAGGCAGAGGCCGAAGGAGCTGGACAAGCAGAAATGTTGAAGGTCGTCGTAAAGGGAATCGCCGCAGGAAAAAGAGGGTTCGGAATAGGCATTGCGAAAGTTGTCAAGGATCCTGAAGAAGCTTCAAGGGTGATGCAGAAAGGCGACGTGCTCGTGACTGAAATGACTAACCCTGACTACGTGCCTTTCATGAAGCTGGCCGGGGCGATAGTCACCGACAAGGGTGGAGTAACCTGCCATGCTGCCATCGTCAGTCGTGAGCTCGGAATCCCCTGCGTAGTTGGAACCGAAAATGCCACGAAACTGATGATAACTGAAAAGAAGTACACTGTTGATTCCAGAAGCGGCGTCGTCTACGAAGGCGTTCTACAAACCTTAACTGCGCAACTATCATCAGCCGCCGGAACCAGCGTTTCGGGAACAGCAGTCACAGGAGGCGTCTTCCAGTCTGTGCCCGTGACTGCAACAAAGATCTACATGAACTTGGGCGTCCCAGAAAAAGTTGAGGATTATAAGGACTTGCCTTTTGAGGGCATCGGGCTCATGCGCATGGAATTTATCTTGGCCAGCTACATTGGCGAACACCCCATGTCCTTTGTCGAGTCGGGTCGGTCGCAGGTTTTCATTGACAAGTTGGCTGAGGGAATAGCGACGGTCGCACGGACAATACAGCCACGCCCCGTTGTCGTGCGCTTCAGCGACTTCAAGACTAACGAGTACCGCGAGCTCAAAGGCGGTGACAAATACGAGATCGTGGAAAATAATCCTATGCTGGGCTGGAGAGGATGCAGCCGATACATAAGTGACTGGTATAAGAAGGCCTTCAGACTTGAATGCCAGGCGATACGAAAGTGCCGAAGAGAATGGGGTCTGAAGAACGTGTGGGTCATGGTTCCAGTCGTTCGCACGGTATGGGAAGCAAAGAAAGTTTTAGAGATCATGCTGGAAGAAGAACTTGAAAGATCAAGGGATTTCAAGATATGGTTTATGGCTGAGACACCGTCAATTGCTATACTTGCCGATGAATTCTCAAAGCTCTGCGACGGATTCTCGATAGGCTCAAATGATATGACGCAGGGCATCCTGATGATTGACAGAGACTCAGAGCGCTTGGGCCAAATGGGCTATTTCGATGAGAGAGATCCTGCAGTTGAAAGAATACTCGCACATTTGATAAAAGTGGCTCATGAGAATGGGGTAACGGTGTCCATATGTGGTGAAGGTCCATCTAACCTGCCAGACTTCGCAGAGTTTTTGGTCAGAGTTGGAATCGACAGCATCTCGGTCAACAACGATGCGGTCATATCGACCAAAAAGCTGGTGGCAAGCATAGAACACAAGATAATACTTGAAAGACTCGCTGAGCAACATGAAAGGTTCGTGCACCATTCCCACAAAAGTCGAAAAGATTCGAGATGGGCGCCTGAATAGCACCTGTCACCTGTTCCACTTTTTATCGGCTCAACTTCCCAACCTCTGGACTTTGGAAGTGACTCTGTGAAGAGTTATGATTTTGAAGAGGAAAGAGTAAAACAGGAAATACTGAAAAGCAGAGCCAAACGCGTACTGCTCCAACTTCCTGAAGGGTTGAAGTCTGAAGCTCCTCGCTTGGCGAAGGTCGTTGAGAAAGCTGGGGCCTTACCGGTGATTTCTGCAACCCCCTGCTACGGAGCATGTGATCTGGCGACGAAAGAGGCGGAGAGCTTGGGGGTGGACTTGATAATTCACTATGGACATTCGAAGTTGGTGAAACACGAGCCCATACCAACGATTTACGTTGAGGCAAGAGCAACGCTTGATATCAAGGGCGCCGTTGAAAAAGCCCTTCCACTGCTGGATAAATGGAATAGAATCGGCTTGACCACGACAGTTCAGCACGTGCAAACCATTGATTCAATCAGAGATCTTCTGGTTCGAGCTGGGAAGACCGTTATGACAGGTGATGCTGGAAGACTCAGCTACCCCGGGCAGGTAATCGGATGCGATTACAGCAATGCTGAATCAATAGCGAAGGATGTTGAAGCTTTCCTTTTTGTCGGAGGCGGCAGGTTCCATGCCTTGGGCGTAGCATTATCAACCTTGAAACCCACGGTGGCCGCAGATCCATATAATTATGAAGCTTTCTCCATCGATGATGAAGCTGAGAAAATTGTTAGACAAAGATGGAGAAGCATAGAAGAAGCTCAGAAGGCGAAGACCTTCGGAGTTCTAGTAGGATTGAAGCCGGGGCAGAAGAATCTGGAGCAGGCTCTGCAGGTAAGACAGAAACTGGAAAAGAAAGGAAAGATTGCCTACCTGTTCGCGATTGAAGAGGTCACGTCGGAAGCACTCATGGAGTTTCCAACCATAGACGCGTTTGTGAACACTGCATGTCCAAGATTATCAATAGAAGATGCCCAGAGATTCAGAGTACCTGTGCTTTCAAAGAATGAGATCCTAGTGGTTCTTGGCGAGATGTCTTGGGAAGAATTATGCAAAAAAGGATTATTCGAAAACTAGACTTGGAGCTGCTGCTTTCCCGCGTTGAATCGCATCCTGCGCCCAAACCTAACATTGAACAATACACTGTTCCAGCTGATGTTGCCGCACGCATCCTTTACATTGCTGCTTATTCGGACAACAACATTCTTGGCAAATCTGTCTTGGACTTAGGATGCGGCACAGGAAGATTGGCTTTGGGAGCAGCTTTCCTTGGTGCAAATGAGGTCTTAGGAGTAGATGTAGACAAAACCGCCGTAAGCGTCGCAGTTGAAAACTCGAAAAGAATCGGCTTGAAAGAGAAGATGAACTGGCTTGTCGCAGACGTTTCTGCAGTCGAGGGCGACTTTGACATAGTCCTGCAGAATCCCCCGTACGGTGTCCAAAGGGCTGGAGCTGACAGGAAGTTCCTTGAAAAAGCCTTGGAAGTAGGAAAAACCGTGTATTCGCTTCATAAGAACCAACGCGCGAGCAGAGCTCTTTATGGAATGGTGAAGTCCTGTCCGGAGGGAATGATAGCTGTTTCGCCTTCTCCTTTCTTGAAGGAGTTCATCGAGAGGCGGGGAGCTAGGGTCAAAGCAGTCTACGCCATGATCATGTCGATTCCACACATGTTCAATTTCCATACGAAGAAGAAACACGAGTTTTTAGTCGACCTTTACGTCGTGGAAAGCCGACCACTGGGGCCGGGAAAGCATGATTCTGCGATCCCTCGACAGCGTCTGTCCTGATCTTGGTGTTTTAGGAGTTGCGAACTCGCTCTTGGCAACCGTGCCTATAGCCCTTGTTTCAGACTCTGATGATTACACTCGGAAGGTGGTTCCGTGGGTCTTCATGCGATTGAGGAAGACGTGGGATGACCTATCTGGATCCAAATACTCATGGTACGTTGAAACTGGAAAGAGGGCTGGCATTGGGCCTAATGAAAGAATGATTGTCAACCAGTTACCAGGGAAAGCGTTTACGCAGTTCATTAATCAAAAGGTTTATTGATAGGCAATGAAAACTACAGTTACCCAACAAGCGGGTAAGCAGATTTAACCAAGCCTAAACCAGACGATAATGAAGCGCGACGATGGGAAAAGTGATTGAGAATGGATGCAAAATCAGCTGCACAAAAGAGCGGGGAATTAGTGCTCCCGGGTGAGCGTTTAGGCGTTATCGAAGAATTTGTTCCAGACGCAGGGACGTTCGTCAAAGACGGCGTGATCTACTCCAAGCTCGTCGGTCGAGCCATGCTAGACTTTGTGACAAGACGCGTTTCCGTCAGCCCAGCCGGTCGAGGCGTGATAATCCCCAAGCTCGGAAGCACCGTGATAGGACAAGTGTTGTCAGTTCAGCCTGAGAATGCCACTGTGCGCATTTTTCAAGTTGAGGATAAGGATCTTTCGGGTGCTTTCATTGGGGTTCTGCACATTTCTGACGTGCACCTGAGATACGTTGATTCCATGTTCGAGATCTGCAAGTCGGGCGACATCATAAGGGCAAGGGTGATCAGCGAGAAGAATCAGACGTATCACCTGTCGACTAAGGAGAAAGAACTAGGGGTCGTCTATGCGTTCTGTTCAAACTGTGGCGCTACGTTAGAATCGAAACGACAGACTATGCATTGCCCGAAATGTGGAAGGATCGAAGGAAGGAAGACTACTTTTGATTATGGAAAGGGGCTCACTTCAGAAAGGGAGGGCGTTGAATGAAAGTTAGAGTGCTGAACAAGACTTCGAACGAGCTGAAATTGGAAGTTGACGATGTCGGGCATACTCTTTGCAACCTGCTCCAAAAAAGGATCTTAGAAGAAGAAAACGTGGACTTGGCAGGTTATGACATCGCTCATCCAATGACTCCGAAGGCGACGATCTACGTGCGCACGAAAGGCAAGGCGAAACCTGAAGATGTCCTGAAGCGAGCGGTGGCAAATGCACGAGAGCTAAACGGCGAGTTCGGCAAGGAGTTTGAGCGGGCTCTCAAGAAAGCCTGATTCTTCGCATTATTTTTTGAAGCAGTTGATTCAGGCCTTCAGCCAAGTCTTCACTCTTCTCCAGAGTTGCCGCACTTTCCTCCAAAGTGATGCAGCCCTGTAGCCACGCGTAGACGATTAATGCTTCTGCAGCATCTGCCAACATGTGGCGTGTCGCCCTCGATGGAACGTGTGGTCTCAATCCAGCTCTTCTAAGTCCCTCCGCAAGCAGCGAACCCTTGACTTTCGCGCCAGAAGGTCTTCCTCTTCTGTTCGATAACGCTAGAGAGTAGGCAAGATTGACGAACGCGTCACCAAGCGAAGCCAGCTTATGATCTGTGAGCACGGCGGTTAGAGTGTCATGCATTTCTGTGAAAGGGGGCATTCTGTTTTTTCTTTTAACTTGAAACGCGTCAGTCGTTTTGCTCTTCCTCAGCATGAGTCTTCAACTTGGGAACAAAGCGTCCAGTGTTCTTCTGATATTTCAGGTATTCTTTGCCGAAACGTCGTTCCAGAAGTTTCTCCTCTTGAATGGTGACTCTATAGTAGCCTGGAACGGCCACTAATGGGATCAGAGACAGCCAGCTCGGCCAGACAGCAAAAAACCCGATGAACATGGCGAAATAGGCTAGATAGGAAGGGTGACGAACGTATCGGTATGGACCTGACGTGACAAGTCTGTGATTTTCCGGCATGGCCCATGAAGTTGCGTATTTGCCTCGTGCGATGACACTCCACAAGAAAAGGGAGTATCCGAAGGTCGTCAGGAGCAAGCCCAACATCTGCCCACAGAGCACGAGCCATCAGGAGATCGTGAAGGTGAAAATGCTTAGTAGCGAGACAAGGTTGGCTAGGACGAGAATCGGATAACAAGCAGCTTCTATAAAATAGACTAAGGTGCCGAGAGCCACAAGGTCTAAGGTAACACCGGTTGGTTGGTCAATTTCTGCGTGCGTGATCATTCTCTCAGCAGGCGGCTTGTGAACTAATAGGATGTTGTGCAAGTTTGCCGAGAAGAAAACTATTAAGCATGCCAGGAGGAAACATGCC
>JBGPBS010000003.1:0-60453 GCA_041481365.1 Bathyarchaeia archaeon | reverse complement strand
GGCAACACTATGAAATACATTTTGATGGGAACTAGCTCGAACTTTGGGAACATGTTTAGCGCGGCAGCCGCATCCGTCTTTCTCCCATTTGAGCCCATGCTGGCATCGCAGATCCTTTTTATGAACTTGCTTTACGACATTTCAAACATGACCCTGCCAACGGATAATGTTGACGACGAATATATCAAGTCACCAAAGCGTTGGGATATGAGCTTCGTGAGAAAATACACGCTCTTCTTCGGCCCATTCAGCTCACTGTACGACTTCCTAACGTTTGGCATAATGCTTTTCATATTTGGCGCTTCGGCAGCAGCACTTCCGGGAGCCACTGATGCAGTGAAGCTTCACGCACAAAGCCTATTCCAGGCCGGATGGTTCGTGGAATCATTTTGGACAGAGGTGCTAGTCATGTTCGTCATCAGAACCAGGCGCACCCCTTTCTTCAAGAGCCGCCCCGGAAAATGGCTCACAGTGCTAACACTTTCTTGCGTGGCGTTTGGGACTATACTTCCATTCACCCCCATTGGAGGGTTCCTTGGGTTCAGTCCACTTCCTCCTGAATATTGGCTTCTTCTAGTCCTTATGGTGGCCACATATTTGGTTCTAGTAGACGCTGGCAAGGTGTTCTTCTACAAGATATGCAAATACTGAAGGAGGACGGATGACTATGCCAGATATTGACCTCTTCACTTGGTGGGCCTTAAGCATAAGCTTTAGCAGCATATTCCTCGTTTTGATTAGCATCTATCTTTACTCCGGCAGCAAGTCGAAGCGCAGCGAGGGTGCCGCGAAAGTAGCTAAAACAGTCGATGCTGTTAAGCTTGTCAAGAGCTTCGCCTTTGTATGGGTTTTGCTTGGTCTTTTGGTCTTCTATATTTTCTCAGTCCAGCTAGGTGCGGGCATTTTGTCTGAGGTAGTTTTCGCATTTGGCAATCTCGTTGTAGAAGCCCTATTAATCTTTTACTTACTCAGAAACAGAGAGAAGACCCCAGCCGGAGAATAGAACGAAATCCGAAGGGAGCAAAGCGTTCGCTTAGCCAACAAAATCGGTTACCGTGTTCCACGTGCGCTGGGTCTATGGTGCTAGAGCCGCGACTTTGACCTGTTTTACTCCTTTCTTGGCCATGAGGGCTTGAGTGAGACTTCTCACCTCTTGAGTTTTTCCTTGGACGGCGATCATTTCGAGGCACTTGTTCTCTTCTAGGTGGAGATGAGTGGTTGAAGAAATCACGTTTCTGAATCGGTGCTGGACTTTGGCGATCTCGTCCAGGAGACCGGGTTTATCCAGGTAGTAGAGAACCAGGACGGCGCCTGTTATCTGTCCACAGTCTTTCTGCATCCACTCAAATTCGCTGATGAAACTCCTTACTGCGTCGTGGATTGCTTTGGAACGGTCCTCGTAATGCATGTTTTTCCAAGTTTCATCTAATCTTCTTAGGAGAGGCGGCGGGAGTGAAACGCTGAATCTTGTCACCTTCATTTTCTGAGGCAACTGGTTCACCTTGTCAAGCATGTTATGAGTTGCAAAAGGTTTTTATGGCTGATGTTACTGTTTTGTCAATTCGTAACATTAGATGATCATCGTGGCATTCTACGATACTCGCGAAATAGCCGCTATAGCCTTGCTGTCCGCCCTCTGGGGCGTGTTAAGCTCCACATTTTCCCCAATTGTGTTCAACATGTTCAACTTGCCAATTCTATGCGACATGATCGGCTTTGCAGTGCTTTCCCTCACAGTATGGTGGGTCAGAAAACTTGGGGCAGCAACTCTAGTAGGGCTGATTGCGACAGTCATAAACTTCATTTTCAATCCGGCTGGCCTCTTCTTTCTGGGCTTCACTGCGGCCAGCGTGGTCTTTGACCTACTTGCGTGGCTCGCAAGATACAATATCTACTTCAAGAAGCCCTCGTTGACGGCCATTGCATTGTTCTTCATTTCAGTGCTGTCGGCTGCTGTTGCAGGCTTTATTATAGGCACATCATTCATGCCCGCACCTGCCCTAGCTGGTTGGGGCGGGGTTCTGGGGTGGGTCGGGCTTCACGCAGTCGGCGGAATCATCGGAGGGTCCATCGGCACAGCCCTAGTGATAGGTTTGGCCGCGAGAGGCATGCCCGGGATGGAAATGAAAAAAACAACCCCAAATTCCAACACTCTTCATTCGTCGCCAATCGAACCATTCGTGAAATTCGTATACGAACACCGAAAAACCGATGGGATGGAGGTAGGTGCATTTTAAGACGTTTTCTTCAGCCCAAAATGCAGGCCACCCCCCTCAATCTTTAGCTTTCACGGAGTTTCACGTATGAAGCCGAAAAATCAGGCGGGAATGGGATGCATTTTGTGGGCCTTCTCACCGCCCAAACCGCAGGTCGGCCCCAGATCCAGCGTCTAGCGACTTTCATTTCTAGCAGTGTGTTTGTCTTTGCCCTTGAGACATTGGCAGATAAAACGCTTATTCTCTGGGGAGTCCGAAGTGCTCCTCCATGGTGTGATGATACAGTTCTGGGGCCATGAGTGAGCCGAACGCTCTTGCCACCACCTCGCAAAGGGCTGGGTGGATGTGCATCGCTTTCATGAGAGGTTCTGCGCTCTGGTCGGCAGTGTACATGAGGTTTATTATCTCTTGTATGAGGACTGAAGCTTGGGGTCCGATGATGTGCGCACCTACGATTCGTTTTGTCTTTTTCAGGACTATGACTTTGACGAAACAGTCTCTCACGTTCATGGCTTCTCCCTTAGCTGTGTCTTCGAACCTATGGACTCCGATCAGCACGTTTTCATTGCCATACTTTTCTAAGGCCTCTTTCTCTCTCAGGCCCACGCTAGCAATTTCCGGGTCTGTGAAAATGGCATGTGGCACGGCGTGATAGTCGACCTTGACCTTCTCCTTGTGAATGGCGTTCAAGTATACGACTAGAGCCTCATAGTTTGCCACGTGTTTGAACAAGTATTTCCCATCTGCATCGCCGAAGGCCCAGACATTAGGCTGCGAGGTCTCCAAGTAATCGTTGACGATTATCCACCCTTTTCGGTCCGTTTTGATCCCAGCCTTTTCGGGAAGCAGTATAGCGGTGTTCGAGCCCCTTCCGGACGCGATGAGTATCTTATCTGCCACTGTTTCTGTTTCTCTATTGTTCTCTCTGTTGACTGCAATCACTTTTTTCTCGCCGCCGGCAATGTTCTCCACTCTGCGTACTTCGTGGTTAGTGATGATCGCCATATGTTTCTGCAGTTCTCTCTTGGCCAGTGCAGATACTTCGGGTTCTTCTTCTGGAATAAACTGCGGATTTCTGCCGATTATAGTGACTTTTGATCCCATCGCCGCAAGAAAATGGCCATACTCCGCAGCTATGTATCCTCCGCCGATTATGGCGATGCTTCCGGGAAGCCGGTCAATATTAAGGATTGTATCACTGGTGAGATAGGCAACATTTTCGAGGCCACTTATTGCAGGTATTACGGGTTTTGATCCTGTGCAAAGAAAGATTGTCTTTGATGTGATGGTAGCGTCGCCGACCTTTAACGTGTACGCCCCGACGAATTCGGCTACAGTGTTATAGTAGTCTATGTTCTTCGAATGAGCAAGTCCTTGACGTATGCTGTTTATGTCTTCATGAATGAGGGTTCTCATTCTCTGCATGACTGCTTGGAAATCCACGTTTTTTATTTCTAAAGATATTCCAAACTCCCTCGCACTCTGGATTGTTCTCAAAAGTTCTGCGGGGTACAACAGTATTTTTGAGGGGATGCAGCCTCTTGTGAGACAAATTCCACCTGGCTCATCCTTGTCTATTACTGCAACTTTTATCTTCGGCTGTTCTTGAACCAGATTCCAGACTATTTCAAGGGCTGAACCAGAACCAATTACTATTGCGTTGTATTCCTTCACGCAGGCATCGTCCTCGTGAAATTACTTGAAAAAGAATGCATAATAAGCGTTTGTCGGCAGGATCACCTTACGATACGGTGGCTGATCAGGCAACATCTGCGTAACGCAGATGGATTTTCACATCTGTTCAGGGTAGAATGTGCGTGCCTGTCTTCCCCAGCAAAGCGTCTTCTATGCTGTCTGGGCTGGTGATGATCGCTTCCTTTCCTCCTTTCTTGAGGAAGCTGATGATTGCTTCGATTTTGGGTCCCATGCTGCCGGGGGGGAAGTGTCCTTCATCATGGAATTTCTTGGCTTCAGCCAAGGTTATCTTGTCCAACGATTTCTGGTTGGGCTTGTCAAAGTCCACGGCCACTTTCTCTACGGCTGTGGAGATGAGGAAGAGGTCGGCCCTTAACCCAACAGCAAGAAGTGCTGATGCATGATCTTTATCGATAACGGCCTCGATGCCCTTCAGTTTTCCGCGTTCTTGGACGACCGGAATTCCTCCGCCGCCTACAGCGATGACTATGACTCCTCGACGGCTAAGACTCCTAATGACGTCTAGCTCAACCACTTGCATTGGCATCGGAGAGGGTACCACACGTCGCCAGCCGCGCCCAGAATCCTCAATGATTTTCCATTTCCTCTCATCTCGGTATCTCGCTGCCTCCGCCTTGCTATAGAAAGGTCCTATCGGCTTAGTGGGGTTCTTGAATGCAGGATCGTTCTTCTTGACAAGCACCTGCGTCACTACCGTTGCAACTGGCCTCCTTATCCCGCGTTGCTTGAACTCGTTGTGCAAGCATTGTTGAATCATGTAGCCCAGCTCGCCCTGCGTCTCGGCACCGCAAGAATCAAGTGGCACCGTGTTTACGTCCTTGCTGGCAAGTTCAGATCGCAAAAGAATGGAACCTACTTGAGGTCCATTACCGTGAGTTATGACCACCCTCCAACCCTGTTCTACCATGCTCGCGATGTGAGTGCAGGTTTCGCGAGCGGTCTCAAACTGGTCGGCCACAGTTTGGTGGTCTTCATCTCTGATTAGAGAGTTCCCACCGATGGCCACGACTGCTGTTTTCCTCAATTGCCTCTTCCTCTCCAGTCCAATGACGACTTGTAATGAATCTGAATGGTCATATAAATAATGAACGACCCCTAACCCCGAGGCTCCTAACAAAGCACTGCATCCTTGACATGGTGCAAAATCTCTTGACTCAAGGAATCAACACTGCATCGACCGAAGCGATTGTTCTACTGCCAAAGCTCCCGACAGGAACCTTTCCGTATCGTGAAGACAGCAGCCCCGTGAACATTCAGAAACTTGAATGTATCAATCATCAAAAAATAAGCACACTCGTACTGGCCAATTCCACTCAGCACTCTTGCACTCTTCGAATGGCTGGTGGTGACCGCATGAACGCTCATGCAGAAGACGCAGAAAACCGACCGGAATGCGCTTCTATTGAGTGATTCTTACTGCAAGAACACGGGGTTAGCCCAATCGAATTCTCAGCAATCGCTTTCTTCGTCTAATTGCGCGTAAATCCTGTCCAGTCTTAGGCTCGCCTTCTTTCCCGCCACCTTCAACAGGACGTAATGCAGAGTCTCATGCACTAGGATATTCTCAATCTCGCTCTCATGAAGCCCGCCGAAGACATAGACAACTCCGTAGCCTGTGTCGAAGACCCCATGAATCGGGGGAAACTCGAAGACAAACTTCATTGACTTGGTCAACGCTTTTCAAACATCCATCCCAGTCAGCGCGCTGTTGAGGCGACGTCATCCCTGCTTGTCTCTGCGGTCACCATTCATGTGGGCCATCCTGTTTTTGCCGCCTTGTTTTACTCGCCTACAAGCACGCACTTTGGTTCTCTCACTTATGCTAAGTCAGAAGCCCAGATTAGAAAAGAATTGTGAATCCACGATCAATATTAGATTCGCAAGGGGTAGGTCACGCCGTTGTTAGTAAGAGAACTGCCCTTTTGGACGGGAAGAACAGCCATCTTACCCTCACAGAAGAAGAATGTCAGAACAGCTCGGGCCCCGATGTTCGCAGCTGACATCATAAGGTCAGCATATGAGCGCCCACCCAAACAGAAATATTATATTTTGAAATAACCTCATCTAGCGCATGGTTAGACGGGCAGACGTGGGTGGATCATGGCGTTCACGACTAGGCCGGTTTTGATGGGAACCAACGGCATGGTGACTTCGACTCACTACCTTGCCTCTCAAGCCGGATTTTCTTGTCTCAAGCATGGAGGGAACGCTTTTGACGCGGGAGCCATCATGTGGTTCTGCCTGACAATTCTGGAACCACATCGAGTTGGGGTTGCAGGCGAATCGCCCATTCTTATATACTCAGCCGAGGAAGAAAGAGTGGTTGCAGTCGACGGACAAGGTCCAGCCCCGAGAGCTGCGACGATAGCATGGTTCAAAGAAAATGATTACGATCTGATTCCTCCAGACGGCTTTTTGCCGGCCGTTGTACCCAGCGCTTTCGATGCGTGGATCAAAACCCTCGACAAGTTTGGATCGATGTCGTTAGGAGAGATATTGCAGCCTGCTATGGAATTGGCTGCGAAGGGCTTTCCAGTATACCCGGAGCTCAGGAGAAGCTTAACCGGACCAGATCAAGAAGTCGGCATAGCCACAGCTGAAAGCAAACTGAAATCAAGACCACTCAGCACCGCTGAAAGATTCCTCAACGAATGGCATTCTTCAGCGAAGACATACCTTCATGACGGTCAAGTGCCTCAGGTCGGAGAGGTTATCTGCAATCCCGAATGGGCTCGCACTTTCGACGAAGTTGCGAAGGTCGAGAAGAGAGCCGGAAGAAGCGGGCGCGAGGCAGGTTTACGGGCAGCGCGAGACTATTTCTACTTGGGCCCCATAGCTGAAGAAACAGTGAATTTTTTGCAGACTTTCAAATGCCGAGATGTCTACGGCAAAGAACACAATGGCTTACTAAGCTTGGAGGACTTTGCCGAGTATCATGCGCGTTTTGAAGAACCCGTCACGGTCGAATACCGCGGGTTTGACGTTTACAAATGCGGACCATGGACGCAAGGTCCGGTGCTGCTTCAGCAGCTGAACCTACTCGAAGGCTTTGACCTGCAACAAATGGGTCACAACACGGTTGAGTATGTTCACACGTTGATCGAGTGCGCCAAACTCGCCTTCGCCGATCGGGAGCAGTACTATGCCGACCCTGACTACGTCCAAGTTCCCCTAGACAGGCTCCTTTCAAAAGAATACGCTGACGCTAGACGCAACCTAGTTGACCCATGTCATGCATCAATGGAATCGCGGCTAGGCGAAATCGCGGGGACTCAACTCGAGAGAACAGAAAAAGGAAGGCAACTGGAGACTGACACGGTGCATTTGGAAGCTGTGGACAGGTTTGGAAACATGGTTTCTGCAACGCCCAGCGGAGCCTGGATTTCCACCTCACCGATAATACCCAACTTAGGATTTTGCATGAACACTCGGGCTCAAATGTTCCATCTTGACCCTGGCCATGTTGAGAGGTTAGAACCAGGCAAGAGACCAAGCACTACGCTCAGCCCCAGTCTAGTGATGAAGGAAGAAAAACCCTACATGACCTTCGGCACGCCTGGAGGAGATCAACAAGATCAGTGGACGCTTCAGTTCTTTTTGAACCACGCAGATTTCGACATGGACATCCAGCTTGCCCTAGACGAGCCAACCGTTCACTCGGTTCATTTTCCAGGGTCCTTCTGGCCTCACGCGGCTCACCCCGGGGTCATACACGTCGAGCCTGAAATTTCTGAGAAGGTAATCTTGGGTCTCAAGAAGAAAGGACACAGTGTAGTAGTAGACCAGCCGTGGAGCCACGGTCGCTGTCTCGCCATTCTCTACAATGCTGACACGCATGTAATCTCGGGTGGGGCCTCTCCTCGGGGAATGAAAGCCTACGCAATAGGCTGGTAGATCTCGCGAGGATTTCTTCTGGCTCTCGCGGGCAATCCCGAGCAAAGAATTAGCGCGGATCATTGTGGAGAATTCTCGCAAAATGGACGCTAAACTTATTAAATTGCTGCCGCATGGAGCTGGATGTGAAAAGTGTGATCCCAGAATATGACCAGTTGAATTGGGTCATCATTCATGGAAGAGGCGTGCTCAATACTGGCCACGCAGGAACCTTTGCAAGCACCATAGCAACCGCGGGCGTGCTCTCAGGACGAGAGTCGTATTATTACATGAGGTATGATGATTCTCCTGAACGCGATAACATTCCTATGATATTCTACGCTGTCATAGGTAATCCCAAAATAGAAGTTACTTTGCACGAAGAGGTCGAGCCTGTCGGAGAGGTCTTCAACGCTATAGTCGTGATGGAACCCACAATCCTCGTCAGCCAAACTTCTCAAAGGGCATTGCTGTTCGACGGCGCGAAGAAAGATGCCGTTCTCGTTGTCAATACGTCGATGTCAACCAAGGAAATAATACGATTAGTTAAGAAAAGATGCCTCGCTCAGGACTGGTCTGGAAAGCTCGTGGCGATAAGAGCTAGAAACTACGATGCCAACATCGCATTTCCGTTGCTGGCTGCATTGACCAAAGCTTGGGACTGCGTGAGCCTTGATGATCTACTGGACGCCCTTGATTCCACGGGGGCAAGCAACAAAACCAGTCTGGTAAGGACAGCATATTCTGACGTGGAACCAGTTGAGGTCAGGATCAGCGCGGAGGAAGCCGCGATGGCAAAGACACGAGAGTCAAAATCATCTTTGAAGTTTAAGAAGGGGGAATGGAATTTGAAGACGTATCGGAGCTACCAAAAGGCGGCAGTCGAGGCACTATCCTACGCAGAGAGAATGAAAGCAATGCCGTCTTGGCAAGCTTTGCGGCCTGGACTAATTGAATTCGGCCCTCTTCCCAAGGAGAAAAACGTGGGTTTCACAACCCATTTTGCCAGATACCTTAGACCCTCAATAAACAAGAACAAATGCACTGATTGTAAGATGTGTTCCCTCCACTGCCCAGACGGTGCAATCGACTTCCAGCGCATTGAGGTAGACCTGAACTACTGCAAGGGTTGCGGCATATGCGCGCGAACCTGCCCCTCAAAAGCGATAAGCATGATCAGCGAATTGCTCGCGGCAGAAGGGCTGAATGAAAAAGAAATAACCACGATTGAAGATGCACTCGTCGAATATGGTTATTAGAAAGTGAAAAGTGTGAGTAAGCCTGAATCCGCTCCGAAACCTGTCACCAAAACTTTGCCCAAGAAGCACATGTGGACAGGAACGCGGGCAATAGCTGAGGCCGTGAGGCTGGCGGACGTTGACGTGATAGCCGCGTATCCCATCAGACCCTACACAGGAGTCATGAATTCTCTGGCAAAGATGCTGGCTGACGGAGAGTTTACGGCTGAGATGATCGGTGCAGATTCTGAGCATTCACAGTTTGAAATTGCCAAACATGCATCTGCTGTTGGGGCAAGGACCTTCGTCGGGAGTTCAGGCGTGGGCTTAGCCTACGCGGCAGAACCAATAATCGTAACGGCCTTGGGACAATTGCCCGTCGTTGCCGTCGCTGGTTGCAGAGCATTGGATGACCCGGGTAACTTCGGAATGGAATGGAACGACGTGCTTACCTTCAGAGATCATGGCTGGCTCATGTCGTGGGCCAAAGATCCTCAAGAAGCCTTGGACATGACCCTAGTTGCTTACAGGGTCTCGGAGGATCGCAGAGTACTGCTGCCGCATTTCGTAGCCGTGGACGGTGCGGCAATAACACATATATCCACTCCAGTCGAGCCTCCGAGCAAAGACGAAGTCGCAAAGTTGCTTCCACCATACAGGCCTCAGTACCCGCTTGATCCCGCCTATGGCCCTGTGACCAAGGCACAGCATATAGCTCCTTCCCTAATAGGCCCCGAGCTTCGGAAAGTAGTGGATAACGCGATGGCGAAGGCCAACGAAGTAATCGAAGAAGCCTGGAAAGCCTACGCAAGGTTCGTTGGAAGAGAATATCCCCCGTTTGTCGAGAGCAAATACATGGAGGACGCGGAGATCGCAATCGTGACCATGGGAGCATACGCCAAAGACGCGGTACACGTCGCCGAGAAACTTCGAGAGCAAGGGGTCAAGGTTGGCGTCCTCAGAATAAGATATTTCCGACCTTTCCCGACCCAAGAACTTGTCGAGGCCTTGAAGGAAGTCAGGGCGATAGGGGTAGTTGACTTTTCATATTCTTTCGGCTCCACAGGCTCTTCAAGCGTGCTGTTCAACGAGGTCAAATCAACGTTGTACGATAACCGATCACGACCACTGTTATTGGACTTCATGTTCGTCGGAGGCAGAGAACCTTCTGTCGAGCATTTCGAGCAGGTCATCAAGCTACTGCAACGAAGCGCAGAGAAAACAACAGCTGAAAAACACGTATGGTGGCCTACGCTGAGAGGTGAAAATCTATGAGCGAACGCCCTTTGATTAGGTCCATCAGAGACGTTCCGTCAGCAGACTTCTACACTAGTGGACACAGAACATGCGCGGGTTGCGGCGCAGCCTTGGGTTACCGCTTGCTGCTGAAGGCGGCAGGTCCTAAGACCGTGGTCCTCGGCCCGACGGGATGCATGTACGTGGCCAACGGCCATCAGTTTCTTTCTTCGCCTTATGCTGTTCCTTGGTACCACACGCAGCTCGGTGCCGGAGGAGCGGCGGGCGTTGGAACTGCAGCGGCGTTCAGGATCCTGATGATAAAGGGAAAGAGGAAAAAGGAAGACGTTAACGTCGTTGTCTACGGTGGGGACGGGGGAACCGGTGACATGGGATTCTCAGGATTATCCATGGCCATGAGCTACGATTTCAAGAGGTTTCTATATGTGCTCTACGATAACGAATCATACGCTAACACTGGCATTCAAGCATCAAGCATGACACCGTGGGGAGCTTCAACGACGTTCACGCCTTCCGGCAAGATTAAGAAGATTGGCAACCCCAGAATGAAGAAGAACGTAGCCTTGACTATCGCCGCACACCCTGGTGTAAGGTACGTCGCAACGGCTACGCTTTACCCGCCGCTGGACTTCATCAATAAGGCGAGGAAAGCCTTGGAGGCCAACGGTCCCACATTCATTCATTTGTTAGTGCCCTGCCCCAAGGGCTGGTTCGTCGATCCAAAGTACACTGTAGACCTGAGCAAGAGTGCCTTAGAGACGGGGCTTTGGGTCTCATGGGAGTATGAAAACGGCGAGTTCAAGTTGAATTACCGGCCAGAACAGAGAAAGCACGTGAAGGAATATCTCAGAATGCAGAAAAGGTTCGAACACCTGACAAACGACCAAATCGAAGAAATAGAAAAAATGACCGCCAACGAATGGAACTATTGGAAAGAAATGGACAAACAGAAGAAAATAATACTCCCATGGACAGCCCCGCCATGGGCATAGCCAAAATCCATATTGGTGACGCGCCTTGTATGCAGGCACGAAAATCCGATTAAAGACAGGCTGCAATCAGGTATGTTCTCTTACCTGTTTGCCTGATTGTATTTTTTTCTAAAGACCAAAAAGCGTAAACACGTGCCCAATGGTTTGCTGACTGCCTGGTCTACTTATGAGGTACGAACTTCTTGCAGCAATCAGCACATAGGTCGTAACCCAACAGTTGGATTGCTTCCGAAACTGTTAACTCGCGACCGCACTTGTCACAGAAGACCTTCGTTGCCACGATCATTCACCTTGTTGAAACGCCTTCAAAACAATCTCTTATGTTCAGAGTTAAAAAGAAGTATTCCAAAATTGCGAATATGTCGCGTGTCCCTGATGCATCAACGCAGTCAGTTCGCCATCTTGATTGCGGCAAGTTTTTCCACGTTACGAACATCCTCAGTACTTCTCACCTCAAGTCTCACGCCTCTGCCCTCAACATACTTCTTTGCGTTGTCGATGATCTTGAGAACCGAAACTGGCAAACTGCTCTTATGGGCAGCCTTCACGGCCTTCTCACCCAGGGCAAAGGAGGCCATGAAATAACCTTCGCATGGGGTCATGTAGAGAATGGTTCGCTTCTCCCGCTTGAGCCGTAATCCCCACCCCGTTTTCTTACTGGCAAACCCCCATTCCATTGACAGAGGAGCAAACCTCGATGCCATGAGTCTTTTTAACTCGTTCCAAAAGACAAACGTGCTTCCGAGCGTTGCCGCTAGGTCATCGTCCTGTGGCAGTCTCGACTTGTCGTCAAATGCACTTAATGCCATTTCCAACCGCGTTCGCTATTATTATAAGGAATCTAAGGGTATTAGGAAGTTGAAGGTTGATTGCTTATTAGGGTGTAGATTATTAATTGCGAAATACAACACTGAACAGCTAGTCTAGGTAACTGTGCCAAATGGAGGTAACTTTAGAATGCCTACCCGGCAACCAATCATTTGCGTTCTGGGCCATGTGGACACTGGCAAGACTTCTTTGCTGGATAAGATACGCAAGACGAGCGTTCAGGCCCGCGAAGCTGGAGGCATCACGCAACACATTGGAGCTAGCTTCTTTCCCGTCGACACGGTGAAACAGTTAATCGGCTCGGCACTCTCCATGGTTAAGGCTGAAATCGAAATTCCAGGTTTGCTGATCGTGGACACGCCTGGACATGAGGTTTTCACGAATCTACGCAAGAGAGGCGGTAGCGTCGCCGACATTGCCATAGTAGTAATCGACGTTTTGAGGGGTTTTGAAGCTCAAACCTTCGAGTCAATAGAAATCTTAAAGGCCCGTAAGACTCCATTTCTAGTCGCTGCAAACAAGATAGACCGCATACCTGGCTGGAACGCTTATCCGGACACTCCGTTTCTTAAGTCGTATCAGCTGCAGGACCGTTACGTGAGACAGGATTTGGACGGGAGAATCTATGACATCATCGGAACCTTTTCTCGCCAGAAGCTCAATGCAGACAGGTTTGACAACATAAGAGACTTCACCAAAACCGTAGCAGTAGTGCCGACGAGCGCAAAGACCGGTGAGGGCATAACGGAGCTGCTGATGGTTCTCGTGGGCTTGACGCAGCAGTTCTTGAAGAAACGTCTGCAAACAACCGAAGGCCCAGCCAAAGGCACAGTCCTCGAAGTTAAAGAGGAACCAGGCCTAGGATTAACGTTGAACACCATAATCTACGACGGTGTTTTGCAGAAAGACGACCTGATCGTCGTAGGTGGCAAAGAGAAACCGATCGTAACTAGAATTCGGGCGATATTGGTTCCTAAGCCACTCGATGAAATCAGGGACCCAAGAGACAAGTTTTCTTCCGTGAAATCAATCGCGGCGGCAGCAGGCATCAAAATCGTCGCCCCAGGCTTGGAAGGAGCTGTGGCAGGAGCGCCGTTATACGCTGTTCCGCAGGGACAGGAGCCTGGGAAATATGAGAGGCTCATCACGGAAGAGATTGGGAGAATAAGAATTGCAACAGATGTCAATGGCATAATTCTGAAAACTGATACTCTGGGATCTCTGGAAGCCATTGCCACCATTCTGAAACAAAACGGCGTGCCAATAAGGCTAGCAGACGTCGGTGACATCTCAAAAAGAGATGTCACTGAAGCCTCAGTAGTAAGAGACCATGACCCCTCGTATGGTGCAATCTTGGCATTTGGCGTCAGAATACTCCCAGATGCTGAGGAAGAAGCCTCAATAAAAGGCGTTCAGATATTTCGGGAAAAGATAATCTACCACGTAATCGAGAACTACTTGGAATGGTTTAAGAAGCAACGTGAGACAGCAGCTGAACAGAAGCTTGAAACGCTGGTGAGACCAGCCAAGATCCAGGTATTGCAAGGATTCGTTTTCCGAAGAGCGAGGCCGGCAATTTTCGGCGTCGAAATCTTGGCTGGAAAAATAAAGCCAAAGATCTATCTAATGCGCGCTGAAGACGGTGAAGATGTCGGTGAAATACAACAGATACAGGAAAAAGGAGAAGCCCTGCCAGAAGCAGAAAAGGGCATGCAAGTAGCCGTATCCATGGAGAAACCCATAGTAGGCAGACACATTTTCGAGAAAGACATCTTGTACGCAAAAGTGCCTGAGCAACATGCAAAAGTACTGTTGACCACTTTCTTGGATCAATTGACTGCCGACGAACAGGGAACGCTTAAAGAATACGTGGACGCCATGAGAAAGAAGATGCCCTTCTGGGCAGCATAACAAAGGCTTCGAACAGAGCATGAGACGATCCGGTTGAGCAAAACGATAGAAACTTTTGATCTCACAAAAAAGTTCGGCGATCTTGTCGCGGTAGACAGACTCAACATCAGCGTCGAGCAAGGCGAAGTCTTCGCGTTGCTCGGACCGAACGGCGCTGGGAAAACAACGACAATTTCCATGCTCTGCACGATCCTGAAAGTAACCTCAGGCACGGCGAAAGTCAACGGTTTCGACATCGTGAAGAACGCAACACAAGTGCGAAAGTCGATCGGAATAGTCTTTCAAGACCCAAGCATCGATGATAGGCTTACAGGAAGAGAAAACCTCTCTATGCATGCCAATCTGTACGGCGTGCCCACAAGCGAACAGAAACCACGCATTGAAACGGTCTTGAAGCTAGTTGAGCTTGAAGATAGGGCGGACGACATCCTACGCACGTACTCTGGCGGAATGAGGCGCAGGTTAGAGATCGCACGTGGGCTGATCCATTACCCCAAGATACTCTTCTTAGATGAGCCAACCATCGGTCTTGATCCTCAGACGCGAGAACACATCTGGGCATATATCCAAGAGTTGAAGAAATCCCACGACATAACCATTGTTTTGACAACGCACTATATGGAGGAGGCGGACAAGCTCTCAGACCGCGTGGCCATAATAGATTACGGCAAAATCGTTGCATCAGACACGCCTGCCCAACTGAAGCAAACACTGGAAGGCGACTTGATAACGATCAAAACAAAAGATACAGAGAAACTCTCGGCCGCAATTGCTAACATGATGGGAATTCGGAGAACCCACATCGTGGATGACAACGTTGAGATTACTGTGCGAGAAGGGAAGATGTTGCTCCCAAGAATTGTTGATTTGGCAGCAAGAAACAACGTTGACGTCGAGTCAGTGTCTATTCGGGAGCCGAGTCTTGAAGACGTTTTCATACATTACACGGGCAGGGCAATTCGAGCAGAGGGCAGCAGTGAACTTCGAGGAATGTCCGCGATCAGAAGGAGGGCCATCAGATGACCGAAATAAGGGGCTTATACACTCTGTGGCTGCGTGAAGTCAAGCGCTATTTGAGAGATAGAGTAAGGATAGTGAGCAGCTTTGTCCAACCCTTGCTCTGGTTGTTGATCTTCGGCAGCGGAATAGGTAGCGGGCTCTCCGCTCTCCACAACTTTCTACCCCCAGGCGTGGAATATCAGCAGTACATTTTTCCTGGAATAGTTGGACAGACACTTCTATTCACGTCAATGTTCATGGGAATATCAGTCATCTGGGATCGAGAATTCGGCTTTCTTAAAGAGATCATGGTTGCACCCATTTCTAGAATATCGATTTTCCTGGGTAAAATGTTAGGCGACTGCACCGACGCCTTGATTCAAGGAGTAATCGTTCTCATTCTGGGCTTGCTGCTTGGAATAAGATTCGATGTCTTTGTCTTTCTAGAGATTCTACCGATCATGGTGTTGATCACTTTCGGACTAGTGAGCGTAGGGTTAATCATTGCCAGCTTCATGGAAAACCTAGAAAGCTACGGAGTCATTCAGAGCTTCGTGAATCTGCCTCTATTCTTTCTCAGCGGTGCACTCTTCCCGGTTAGAGGCTCAACTGTTCCAAACTGGCTGCAAATAGCTTCGAATTTCAACCCCCTCACCTACGGAGTTGACGCCTTGAGAACAGTAATCCTCGGTAGCGCAGCGCAACCTCTGTACCCACTTTACTACGAACTTCTCGTCGTATTCGGCTTTGACATCGCCATGATAGTCATTGGAACTCTCGCATTCAACAGGAGAAAATAGCTAATCAGAAAGTGATGCAAGCTAAGCCTTATTTTCCAGAATGCTAACGATTGAGCCTCAGAATTCTCTTTGTTCAGAGTGGAAGTTTCGTTCCCTTTTCTGCCATCTTTGCCCTGTTATATACAAGTTTTGCAGTTGCCATGTCCCCTATGGCTGATCCCAAGTGCATTGACATAATTCGTTCCTCGGGTTCTTCACGACCAGGTTTCTTGCCGCTGACGATCTCGCTGAGTTCGGCATACACGTTTGGAATACTGGAGAAATAGCCCTGACCCGTGTAGTAGGCGAGTTGGTCTCGGTCGTCCGTGCAGAACTTGTCCATCGAATGCATGGCTCCAGGCTTCCAGTAGGAATCAAAATCCAGTGGACAGGCGAAGCCTCCTGCTTTGAACCATGACGCCTCAATCACAGGCTGCGGATGCTTCAGTATCGGGCCTGAAGTGACGACTACGTCGCAGTCTTCAACTGCCTTCCGGGGCGAGTCAGCAGGGCTCACTTTCAACTCGTGCTGGTCAGTCATTTCCTTGACGTACTCATTCAAGTTCTCCTTGCTTATGTCGTAAGCCATGACCTCTTTCAAGCATTTACACACTACTGTTAACGCTTCAAGGTTGCTTCTGCCTTGTGCGCCACATCCAATGATGCCCAACTTTTCTGCATCGAGGTTGGCCAAGTGTCTAGCCGCGACGGCTGTTGCCGCCCCTGTTCGCTTTGCTGTCACCCAAGTGCAATCCATCACGCATATGGGAAAGCCAGTGTCAGGGTCATTCAATATGAGTAAGCCTGAAATGTACGGTAGCCCACGGTTAGGATTCTGTGGAAAACCGCTTACCCATTTAATGCCCGCCGAATTCATCTTAGGCAAGTAAGCAGCCATGGCATGGATGAAAGCGTCTTTTCTAGGGTGAATTCCAGGCTTCGGCGGCACTTCAGCATTCCCTCCGGCCTTCTCGTGGAACGCCTCATCGACAACTTCAATGACATCTTCAATCGATACGCGTAGTTCCTCGACATCAGAGCGAGAAAGATAGATCAAATCCCTCGGACTACTCATGAAAGACACATGCTTGAGACTGTCGTCAATGCAAAAAAGCTTATCGAAAATCCCCGAGGTATCTTCCTTTTCTCCTTGCCGTTCTCTCCCGTCCTCCTTCTCTTCTTGTTCGACGAACTTCCTTATTTGTCCTCGTATCCGTACCTGATGATTATCAGAAGAATCTCGGGCTTGGTTTGAAAACTGAAATGGAACTAGCGTAGTGGAAACATGCTTGTCGGAGAGTTTCGACTTATGTCGACTGAAAAGGATATTCTTTGCTGTTCTGCTATCTGATCAGTCGTCTCTTCATCATGTTAATGCTGATGATAGAAAAGACAAGTGTAACCGCCAGAATCCACACTGGGCTCAGTGGCAGAACCGAGTCGAGTCGTCGCGCGCGCCACCTCGAAGTCAATGTCGCTCACCGCTATAAAGCGGTTGTTCTTCTTGGTCAAGTTCTGCGTCTTGATCAAAACCTCAGACTTCATCGAGACCCAACCATTGCCTGAGACAATCTCTCTTAAGGAGGATGTCTCTCAGATTTGGCGCGCGGGAAACTGGAGGTAGATTGCGTGATAGGTGGGGATATCTCCCGAAAACTCATTCTTTTCGAGTGTCTGCGCGCGTTATATGAAGCTATAGCTTTTCCGAAATATCAAATGCGTTCTGTGTTTCGGGCCGAAGCCTAGCCGCCGCCCACTGGCGGTATTATCGCCAAGACGTCGCCGTCTACGAGCTTAGTCTCCAAGCTGCTGGATGCCGACGTGTTTCTGCCGTTAACCAAGAATTGGAGGTAACTCTTGACTTCGCCGGTTTTGCGGTCAAAAACGTAATCAACGAAGCTTTTGCCGTACCGCTTGGCAAGCTTATCGAGAACCCTGTTGATGGTTGCGTTTTCACTTTTCATGAACATCAGTGTTTCTTCTCTTTTGCCTGTTATCTCTCGCAGAGTTGTGAAGAACCGCACTGAAACTTGCAATCAGACCACACCTGTGGGAATCGCATGCGTAAATTTAAACTGTTATGGACGGAAACATGCAGTTCGTCTGTGTTTGGCTAAACGTTTATATTTCTGAGCATTTTTGCATATTCCGAATAATAACACGAATGTATGAAGGAGGATTTGTATGGCCGTATTAACAACGACTTCGACGGGACAACCGGTCCTGATCCTTAAAGAGGGAACGACGCGAAATAGAGGAAAGGAGGCTCAGAGAAACAACATAACAGCTGCACGCGTGATCGGCGAAGTTCTGAAAACAACGCTGGGACCACGTGGAATGGACAAGATGCTTGTGGACAGTTTGGGAGACATAACGATAACCAACGATGGAGCGGCAATACTGGACGAGATTGAGGTCGAACACCCAGCGGCAAAAATGATGGTTGAAATCGCCAAGACACAAGATGCCATGGTGGGAGACGGAACCACGACGGCTGTAGTTCTAGCAGGCGAACTGCTGAAAAAGGCAGAAGAGCTGTTGGATCAGAATATCCACCCAACAATACTCGTCAGTGGATACCGTAAGGCAACGCAGAAAGCAATGGAGATAATTAGCGACGTTGCATTACCCGTGGAGATTGATGATCGCGCCACACACAAGAAGGTTGCAATCACGTCAATGGGAAGCAAGGCAGTAGGCCCGGCGAAAGAACACTTCGCAGATATTGCGATAGACGCCGTTAAGCAAATAGTTGAAAAACGCGGAGACAAAACGATAGCAGACATTGACAACATACAGTTGATAAAAAAGACTGGCAAGAGTCTGTTTGAGTCGCAGCTCATCAACGGTGTGATAATTGACAAGGAAGTTGTCAGCACCGGAATGCCGCTGAAGGTAGAAAGGGCCAAGATAGCACTATTGGACAGCGCCCTTGAAATCGAGAAGACAGAGATCAGCGCAGAAATAAGAATCAAAGATCCGCTTCAGATGAAAGCATTCCTTGACCAGGAAAACAAGATGCTGCAGGACATGGTGGAGAAAATCAAAAAGTCAGGCGCAAACGTGGTCTTCTGCCAAAAAGGCATAGACGACATGGCACAACACTTCTTGGCAAAAGAGGGGATAATGGCAGCACGAAGAGTAAAAGAGTCAGACATGGAAAAACTTGCAAGGGCAACAGGCGGTAGGATAGTCTCAGACTTGTCTGACTTGAAATCCCAAGACTTAGGGGCGGCAGGGCTAATTGAACAACGTAAGATAGGCGACGACAAAATGATCTTCGTCGAGAAATGCAAAGATCCACGCTCAGTGGCGATACTCATACGAGCAGGACTTGAAAGAATGGTCGATGAAGCAGAAAGAGCCATGATAGACGCTCTATCAGTAGTTTCAGACACCATAGAAAACAACAAGATAGTCGCAGGCGGCGGAGCAACCGAGGTCGAAATAGCCAAGGGTCTACGCAGCTACGCCATGAAGGTAGGTGGAAGAGAACAATTAGCCGTGGAAGCATTCGCGGAAGCAATGGAGACAATACCGAAAACGCTGGCTGAAAACGCGGGACTTGATCCATTGGACATAATCGTTGACCTTAGAGCCGCACACGACAAGCCAGATGGACAATATAAAGGCATAAACGTGTTCACGGGAAAAATCGAAAACATGCGAGAAAAAGGCGTCCTCGAACCTGCAATAGTGAAAGAACAGGCAATCAAATCGGCGGCTGAATCCGCAACGATGATACTTCGCATAGACGACATAATAGCATCCACAAAACCGAAAGAAGGACCCGGAGGACCGGGAAAAGCACCGGGCGAATCTGAAGGGGAAGACTGAACCCCCTAAAATTTTTTTCTCAAACCTATTTGCCCAGAAAGTGCGCCTCAGTTTGAATTCCTTTTTTCATTGAATCTAAATGACCAAAGGCATTTTCAGAACCGAAGAAAAAGGGTCAAAAGGCCCACTTTAGCCTTGAAACTTGATTATTGATAAAATCGTTTGGACTGAAGTTCTTGAAAGCCTATTTGCCTACTTCTCACTTCTCAGACATTATTTGCCACAGGGCAAAGAGGAGTATGTCAGAAGAACCATGGCCGGCAGGAGTGCAAACAAGAAACCAAACGACAACTGCCCTGGCCCAAACTGGAGTGTGTTGTCCAAGCTTGGCGCAACTGACAATGGTGTGGCCATCGCAATCATGGTCCAAAAGGCGGCAGTTGTCCGCTTTGAATTGATCGGAAACTCCGACACCTCCCCCGCCTCCCTGAACTCGTAATGGTCGTTTCCGAAGCTTTCTCCCTACTTTCTAGCGGCGTTTCTGGCAGATAAACCATATTGAGAAAACCTACATGTGCAGATCAACGAAACATTCTAGCCTCGCAATATGCGCCATAGCCCCCACCATCGCAAACGTATAAGCCTTATTGCGCGACAGTTCTGATCAGCATGCGCGTGCAGCCCCCGACGCAGGCTCCAGACCCCATACGAAGGAGTAATCCCTTGAAATCTTCGTTGGCCTGCAGGAAAGCTTCGCTAATCATCTGGTACATTTGTTATGATATCGTAGAAAAAGAGCTTAGGGGTCCTATTTTCGCATCAAGCGACCCAGCACGTCCCAAGCTGTGCAAACAACTGATCATGATCATTGGTTCATAACTTATTTATTTAGACTCAAATGAAAACATCCTTAAACTTTAACTCAGACTGAGTGAAAAGCTTGTCACTGTTTGGAAGGGATTTCGAGAAGCTCCTAGTCGAGGCAGTAGATGATGGGCTGTCCACGTTAGGAGATTCCGCGAAACAGGCCATCTACTATCATCTAGAAAAGAGCTTCAACGTAAAGAAGGAAGAAGTCCCTTGCAAGATGACCGCGTTCACGCAGGCGATACAGAACATTTTTGGAGCAGGCGCCAATTTCATCGAAATTCTGATTATGAAGAAACTCTACGAAAAGATTGACAGATCCTTCAAATGGAATCAATCTGAAGGATTCGGGTTCGCCCAAAAAGTGTCCGAAGCCAAACGCGTTTTCCAAGAGAAAAACATGATTAAATCGGTGAAGGAGCTGGTTGAATGCGAAGAAGCAGAGGCAGAATTCTGACTGAATCCTACATGAAAGAAAAGACTGGAAGCAGGATTAGGGACAAACGCTCGAAGTTAACCGAATGCACTTTTTCGACAGTTGAACCCGCAAAGCAGGAAGGACGACCAAACAAGGTTCAGAAAGCGTTCGACGAAAGGGACTGGATGTACAGGAACCTCTTTGAAAATTCTCCAGACGGAATTCTGATGTTTGACCTGAAAGGAAAAATCACGGGCTGCAATAGAAAATTCTTCGAATACGGACTCGAGAAAGGCATGGTTGGAAAGCATCTTCTCCAAGTTCTTCCAAAGAAATACTGGTTATGCGCACGCCAAGACCTTTTGAAACTGACCAAAGGAGAAGCCTGCCGTGGGGAACTCGTGCTCAAAACTCCAAAGGGCACAGTGCAGGCAGAATATAGCAGCAACCCTGTCAAAAAAGAAGGAGAAATAATAGGCGTTCAATGCATATTGAGAGACATCACAGGGCGCAAGAAGATCGAAGATGAACTTCAGAAATCGCTTTCGCTTCTGCACGCCACGATTGAATCAACAGCTGACGGCATCCTTGTGGTCGACACAGCAGGAAAAATAACGAGTCTCAACCGAAAATTCGCCGAAATGTGGCGCATCCCCGAAGCTATTCTCGCATCAAGAGATGACGACGAAGCATTGGCCTTCGTCTTGAATCAGCTGAGGAAACCAGAAGACTTCCTTGCAAAAGTAAAAGAATTGTATACTCAACCCAACAGAGAAAGCTACGACACGATACTATTCAAAGACGGACGAATCTTCGAACGCTATTCCAGGCCTCAGAGAATAGGTGGAAAAAATGTCGGGAGGGTCTGGAGTTTTCGCGACGTCACTGACAAGAGGAACTTGGAGGAAAGGCTCTCTGCACTGAACCATTTTGCTGCCAAGCTTAATGCGGCTCACAGACTTCAGCAGGTCTACAGGCTGACGCTTCATGTCATGGAACAAACGCTGGGCCTCAAACATTCCACGTTCAGGCTTGTCAAGAGAGGCAAGCTTGAACTAGTGCATCAACGTGGATATGCACGCACGCATTCTCGACTCCTGAGTTGGCTACCGTTGAATGGAAGGAAAAAGGGCATTGCAGCAAAGGCCGCTAGGACACGCAAGCCCATACTCGTATCTGACGTGACGAAAAGCAGTGATTACATCGAGGGATGTCGCGGCATTAAATCAGAGCTTGCCGTTCCAATATTGGCAGAAGGCACGGTCCTAGGCGTCTTGAACGTGGAAAGCAAAAAGCTGAACGCCTTCAGCGAAAAGGACGTGGTCCTGCTTCAGATTCTGGCTGCGCATGCAGCAACTGCCATGAGCAGCATAATGAAACGAAACGACATAGAAGGGCGCAATCGCCAGCAGACTTGGCTCATGAAGAGCTCTGCAGAGATGATCCGCACAACGGACTTGCACCAGCGCCTTCAGGCAATCTTGGATGCCGTTAGAAGGTTTGGATGGCGAAGAGTCGTGCTGTCGGTCAGAGACGAGAACTTGCAGATAAGCGAGCCTCAAGACATAGTGACAGCCGGATTAACAAAGGATGAAAGAGAATACCTGTGGAAGAACAGGCAGCCTGGCCAGGTTTGGCTGGAACGCATAGGGCCAAGGTTCAGCCAATTCAAAATCGGCGAGTTTTACTATCTTTCATGGAACGATCCGTGGGTCAGGAAGAACTTCGGCGGAACCATCGTGTTGAGTCATCTCAAGCCTGAAGACATGGTTGACTGGAACCCGGATGACCTGCTTTACGCTCCGCTTAAGCTGGCTGACGGTCGCATAGTAGGCATCGTGAGCATAGACGATCCCGTGGATGGAAAACGGCCGACCAAAGATTCTCTGGCACCGTTGGAGATGTTCCTCTACCAGGCGGCCGTGGCCATTGAAAACGCCAAACTGCTTCAGCAGCTGAGAGAATACGCTGGGAACCTAGAGGAAAAGGTGGAGGAACGAACCAGAGAGCTGGAGAAAACACAGGCACAACTTGTCAAGTCTGAAAGATTAGCAGCCATCGGCGAATTAGCCGGAATGGTGGGCCATGACCTTCGCAACCCATTGACAGGCATCGCTGGAGCCACCTATTATCTGAAAACTAAGCTACTCTCAAATGAAGACAAGAGAATACATGAAATGCTGAAGCTCATCGAGCACAACATCAAATATTCAGACAAGATAATAGGCGATCTTCTTGAATATTCGCGAGAGATAAGACTTGAAGTGACAGAAACCACTCCGCAATTGATAGTGCAAGAAGCACTATCGGCAGTTCACGTCCCAGCGAAGATCAAGGTAACAAACAATGCCGGGAACAAGCCCAAGCTGAAGGTTGATAAGGATAAGATCTGCAGGGTCTTCATCAACATCATCAGGAACGCCTTCGACGCCATGCCGAAGGGTGGAACTCTAACGATAGAAAGCATGCCATGCGAAAACAACGTGGTTTTTGACTTTTCAGACACCGGCGTAGGAATGTCAAACGAGACGCTGGCCAAGATCTGGTCACCGCTCTTCACCACCAAGGCGAAGGGCATGGGCTTCGGCCTCCCCATCTGCAGAAGACTCGTCGAAGCCCACCGCGGCAGAATAGGCGTCAAAACCCAAGTTGGCAAAGGAACCAAGTTCACTGTGACCGTCCCAATCGAATCGAAGAACAAAGTGGACGAAAGGATTTGGCTGAACATCCCCGAGTCCTTGTTGTCGACGGCGACGAAAGCGTAAGAAAATCGTCGACAGCCACCCTTGAAGATTAAAGCAAGGAAGTTCAGCAATTCTGCAAATTTGAGAAGGCTTATATGGAATCTTCGGAAGTAGTCTTCGGAAGTGCTATGCCGACGAAGAAGAAGACTTGGACAGAGAAGCTGAACGACGATAAGGACCTGCCCAGAGTTGAGAAGATCACAGAGAAGATGAGCAGAAGATGGGGACGAGGCACGGTTGTCATTCCAGCACCCAGAGAGGTTAACGAGCTGATGAGAAGCGTGCCAGAAGGAAAGGTTGTCACTATTAATGAGATTCGTTCAGCTTTGGCGCTGAAGCACAAGACCACCATCGGTTGTCCCATCACCACGGGCATCTTCGCTTGGGTAGCCGCTAACGCTGCTGAAGAGAGCAGGCAAAAAGGCGACAGAACAGTCACACCCTACTGGCGAACATTGAAGAACGGCGGCGTGATCAACGATAAATACCCTGGCGGGGTGGAGGGTCAGAAGAGGCTTCTGGAGAAGGAAGGGCATATCATTTGCCAGAAAGGGAAGAACCACGTTGTTGTTGGTTATGAGAAGGCTCTAGCGCAGTTATGACGGTGGGGCCAAGACAGGGAATGGGTGACCGACTGCTTCGTAATAGCTGAGGAGGTAGCATGAAGGCAATGGAGGTTTACGCACAGCCGCTATACTACGAAATTGCATTCAGCTTCATCGACGCCAAAGAACAAATTGACAATTTTGAGAAACTCATAACGAGGTTCAGCAAGAAAAAAGCCAGAAGGTTTCTTGACGTGGCCTGCGGACCGAGTCTCCAGCTGAGAGAAATCGCGAGAAGAGGCTACGAGGCAGTGGGCTTTGATGTTAGCCCTGAGATGCTGGAGTATCTCAAAAAGAAAGCGGTCGAAGAGGGCCTGAAGATCGAAACCGCGAAAGGTGACCTGACGAGGTTCAGACTGGACAAGAAGGCGGATTTCGCGTTCATTATGATGGGCTCGTTGGATGTTGAATCGAACGATCAGTTCCTGAGTCACCTAGACTCGGTTGCAGCTTCATTGAACAGCGGCGGCCTCTACTTCATCCAAAACATGACCCTAGATTGGACGAAGCCCGCTAAGCAGAGCTGGACCATGAAGCGAGACGGCATAACAGTTAAAACGATTTATCAGTCCCGCTTCGTCGACGTGCTCAGTCAAATCTGCACAGAGGAACTAACGTTAGAAGTCAACGACCATGGCCGAAGAAAGAGGTTTTCGAACCTGAGAAAGCTGAAGTTCATCTTCCCCCAAGAGTTCAAAACACTCGTCAAGATGAACGCCAGCTTCGAATTTCTAGGATGGTGGAAAGGAAACTGCAACACGTGGCACTTGGATCAACCGCTAGAAAGAGCTCAAAAGCTACAAGACAACATGACCCTCCTCAGAAGAAAATAGAGACTCTACTCGGCTCTCGCTATTCAAAACTCTTTCCTAAAACCTTATTGAAAGATCCAGGCTGCAACTGAGGCAATGAAAACGGCGAAGAAGCTAGCCACATAGATCAAATCAAACGCATGTCACTGGCCACGAAAAAGATAACGAAATGAACTGAAGAAAAAAAGGGAAGTGCTCCTTCAACAGTATTTTCTAAGACACCTTCTTGCCAAACCATTTGCAGACTATTGCCAGATCGTATAGGTTTGTTTTGGTATCACGGTTGAGACCACAAAGCGGATTCCAGCGTGGGTCACAAAGTTGGCATCCGTAGGAATAGGCTACTGAGGAAATGTCTTTTCCATCCACCTTGCCGTCATGGTTTATGTCAGCTTGCGGATCAAGATATGGGGTTACACCGTCAAATGTGTCATATGGGATTGTTTTGCCTTTTGACGTTTCAATTCAGTGATGAAGCGCGCTAGGCCGTTGCTAAATTTGGACAAAAATGGATTTTGTTGACCCTGGGCTTTTCTTGGCATCAGTTTCGATGTTTTGATGGAAGGATAGTTGCCGAATAAAATCTATTAAAGTCTGAATTTAGCAACACCCTAGCGCGCGCAATCAAGCGCGAACCAAGAAAGAACTGACACTGAGCTAGCTCTGCTTGGTTTGTGCTTTTTGTCAAGAACCCAACCATGCTGATTCCCGAAATCCTTTTAGACTTGTACAGGACTTTGCCCAACATAGTGATGGGTTTGCCCTATTGTACCAAATGTGGAGCAAAGGTTGAGGAGGCTGATACATTCTGTGCTTTATGCGGGACCAAGGTAACCCGAGTTGTGACCGAAGAGTTCTCGGTCAATTCTGACGACCTTATCGAGAGAGTTAAGCAACTGATCCATGAGGGCAATGTGAACAGAATCGTAGTCAAGGATGACAAGGACAAGGTTCTGCTGGAAATCTCGGCCACGGTCGGTGTTATCGGAGCCGTGATTGCCCCTTGGCTGGCAGCCTTAGGAGTCATAGCCGCGTTGGCCACTAGATGCAAAATAGTCGTAGAAAGAAGAGAGTGAGCCCTTTTTTGCAGTTAAACCATATAGGTCGTTTCAGATCTCCAATGATCTGGGATCACTACTCAGTTTTCGCTGTCAGCAAGAGTAGTCCCAGTATTATCAGTATTACGTTCAGGACTGCGAAGAATCCAGCGTAAATGTCAAGATCCTGAAGACTTGTAAGCACGTAGTACATTGTGAGTCCACCCACGAAAATGATTACTACGCCAAACAGTCTCTCCATTAGCTTTATCCAGAAATTGCCTTCTTCACTCAATCATAACCCTTCTAAACCAATTTGCCTTTAGTAGACATCAAACAGTTATTTTATAGTTTCGCTAGTGAGACGAGAATTGCAGACACAAGGCACATATCTTGAATTCAGGCCAAGGAATTAGAACAGACCCCAAGAAAGTCGGTCTAAAGACAGAGACGCAACGACTACGCTGCGCCTTATCCAACAGTTGACATTCGAACTTCTAGACAATGCGCCGTCTAGACCAACATGCGTCTATTTATTTGGTCTCTTCGAGTTTGGCGGGTAAATATTCGTCTACGATGTACGTGAGGCCATATCGGCTGAAAGCCTCTTGTTCTGCCTTTCGTTTTATCTTCATGAAAGTTTTTATTTCTCTTCGCCATAGCGGGTCTACGTATCGTGGATCTCTCTGCAGCTCGCTGAGTCTCTTCATGTCCACTTCGTCCAGGGGATCTGTAGGCAGTTTGTAGTTCACTATGTCGGTTGCCCAGACACCGCTCCACTTCGCATCTGGAGTGTTCAGTTCTCTGAGGTGTGCTGCGTTTGCGGATCCTGAGATTATAACCATGGCTATGTGCATTCCCCATGGGTCGCCATCAGTGAAGATGTAGACGGGAAGCTTCAGTTCGCTGCTTAGTCGCCTGATGAAGTGTCTAGTAGCCCTCGGCGCCTGTCCTGCCGTCATAACAAGCAGGGCATTGTATTTTCTGTGCACGTTTTCTTCTATGAAGCGTGTGAACAAGCCGCCTTTCTCTATGGCTATGACCTTGTCTGCCGTGGTCGTCACGAACTCAGATGAGGTAAGCGCCGGTCCGATCAGGACGCCGTCCGGGTGTGAAGCCAAGTTTAATGTTTTTCCCTCGTAGCCAGGCACAGTATATTCTATGGTCAAGTCGCCGAAGACGGCTGATCTTTCTTCCGGAAAAATGTTGAAGTCTTCCCGCGACAGGCCTAAGATCGTTTCCAGGTCGGTTATGATGTTGTTTGATTCTTGCTGATCTTTGAAGGTCATCTCGTAGGCCTGAGCGGAATAGTAAACGTCCCTGAGGGTTGATGTCTTGCGCTGTGAAGAAAGCTCGTTGGAGAAGAATGCTGCCCAAACGAGCTGCGCGAAAGGTTTCAAGTGTCTAATGTTCCGGGCGCTCCTTCGAACTTTTCTTTCACCCAGAATGAACTGCCTGGACTCCTGATCATACATGATGTTTTCTGTTGACCGGCTGGGCATGTCTATTGCCGGGAAGCTTCCCCGATCGATCTGATCATAGATCGTTTCTCCTAGACGTCCCAAATCCTCTAGGACTTCTTTCCTTTTCTCCATTATGCTGCTTCTACGTTTCTTCCTCTGCTCCATGTTTCTTCACGCTCGTCAAGAGTCTCTCTATGTCTGGCACATTCTCTTTGCCTGCGAGTTTGGTTGAAAACTGAGCTATCTTCGGCAAATATATGCTGAAGACTCCAAGCCTCTTGCGCTCTCTATCCACGTGTTCCCTTTTTGACAAGAAAAGCTGGATCTGACGGGCCACCTCCCGCAATCCATTAGCCATCTCCCTTCTGACCTCAACTCTGTCAGCGATGAATTCTTTGCCAACGGTCTTGTATGGGACTTTCGTGCTGCAAATGTGCACGACTATCGCCAGCGGCATGTCAGGAGACACATGGTATCTTCGCCAATTCATGTCGGTGATCGCTCTGACCGAAACGTCACTTGCCTCATCATACAGCAGTGGTATTCTGTTTGCAAAGCGATAGACTAGAAAGCTTCCCCTTTTCGGTATTTCCCCGCCATAGGCAATTGCCACCTCGATGATGAACGGGTGACCCGCATAAGTAGCCGGTTTCCGCTGATGAACCGCCACAATCTCAGGATTTAGTTCCTTTTGAATTCCAACTCTCAGCAATTCCTCACCTAATGGTGAGAGGCAGCTTGCGTCTGGCGGCAGGAAATCCTTGAACTTCTTCAGCATGTGCATTAACCTGACGATTTCTTCGTGTGACAGCTTCCTCGGATTTTTCGATGGGCTCAATTGGCTGGATTCCAGAAACTTCCGCGCAGTGATCTCTCCGACTCGGTGAAAATGGTTCCTCAAGAACTCCAGCATGTTATTGTACGGCGTTACCTGAATGAGGCGCTGAAGAAGCTCCACGTCAACACCATACGGGTGAGGCAGGGTCTCCTTCGGCGGCGTCGGCATCTCTTTCGTGACCCTCATGAACTTGTAGAGTCTACCCTTAGGATCCACAAAAGTCAAGTTTGCATACGGGTTCACCATCGCTGTTTGCTTGAAATAATCCAAGATCTTGGGCATGGCCCGCAGGTAGTCGCCTTCCAAGCTGAACTCAACCAGCGTACCGCGCCACTGATCCTTGTTTATGAGCACCTTTCTGTCCATTATTATCGGACGGTTCTTCTGGATGTCAATCATCAGGCTGTATGAGTAGATCTTGGCTATGCCCGTGCTCGAAGTTATCGTGGCCGGCTGATGAGTAGTAATTTGCCCGTACAGTATCGCCATTTTTCCGCCGAGGCCGAAAGTCCCCCTCTGCTGCTTCAACTTGTATTTCGAGCCGAAAAGCACTTGGCCAAAGGCCGAAGGTATATGCCTAGGCTGAATTCCAATGCCGTTATCCTCAACCCTAAGCTTGTAAATCTGAGTCTCAGGGGTTGCCTCCCCCTCGTACGAGAGCCTCACATAGACTTCCGGGGGAATCTTCAGGGTTTCAGCAGCATCCAAAGAATTCTCCACAAGCTCCCTTATTGCGGCAAAAATGGCCCTAGACGGATTCGTAAAACCGGCTATGTCACGGTTCCGGTAGAAAAAGTCCGCGGCAGAGATTTCTTCAAACGTCGTCTGAGCCAGCTAAGCCTCCCCCATCCCACAGCATACTCCCATAAACGCTGTTACGATATGCTCTGCCCATTCTTTAATTTAACGACACATCCCAGACTAGAAAACCATCGCCCTGACGCGCGATCTTTTAATTTTCCCCGGTTATTCTTTCACTTCCATGAACTCGCGCCTTTCAAGCCATTCCAGAATTACTGCGAAGGTCCCGCAGAAGAGGATCATGAAAAGAATGAGAACTATCTTGATGGGCCACGCTAGATTTGTTGCGCGAAGCAGAAGAAAACCTGAAATGGCAGCCAGTACGTAGAGGAAGTTTTCGACTTGTTTCTTGGTCATCGTTGCTTCTCCTTCATGTCGTCAACTATCATGTGACAGGGCCTTTCTATAGTTGTTTCGTCGTCGCGAATGGTTTTGCCTATGGACTTCACAGCCTTTCACACTGGTGCGCTATGCGGTTCTGGATGCATCGTAGTCAGCTATTTCTAAAAACCCAATACCTCTCTGTAGGTACAGGATTAGTGAGTTGCATCCCTAGCACGCGCTTCATCCGCTGGAAACCAGGTATTCTTTCGTGCGCTTCTTCTATTCTGACGCTCTTGCATCATTTCTGGAGCATGTTGTATGCCATGAGTCCAACGTATCTCAGAGCGGTGAAGACGGTGAACCACTCGAGCAGAGGTATGTCTAAGAAGATGAACGTGATGTCTATTGTTGCGACGATAAATCCATAATAAGCGATGGTTCTACGGTAACGCGGATGGGTGAACAAGAAAGACCCGAGTTGTATGAGAACTACCCGATTGGGTGCAAAGAAGACACGAGACCACAAATTGTGAAGCCGGCCGGAATCTTCTGAAAACACGCCGATCATGATCAGTGAAAAGGCAGTTACGCACCCAACGGCCTGCGTGACAATAAGGCCTGCTCTAAACCGCTTATCATCTTTGTACCATTCGTAAAGCCCAATTAAGAACGGGAAGAGTGCTATTCCAGTCAGGATGCTCTTCGTTGATATCGTACATGTCCTCAATGGGGGGAGCAACATAATCTTCAGGCAGTTGCGCTTTTTGTTCTTTTGACAAGCTGGGAAGACAGACAATTTCCATCGTTAAGAACCATCTATGTTTGGAATTGAACGCGTGATGGTTTGTAGGGGAATGGAAGCAGCTCTGCAAGCTTCTTCATCTGAACGGTTTCTAAGAGGATTCCGTCGCTTCTCGCTTTTGTCATGATGATCTTGATGCCTGGGTTTTCAGCGAAGTCGTGGATGTACTGTAGGCATGCCCCGCATGGTTTTGGTTCGCTGGGGGTTTCTGAATCCATGGCTATGGCTATTTCCTTGATCTTTCGATTGCCATGCAGAACAGCGTGGTTGATGGCATTTCTCTCCGCACACGTACCCAATCCTGAGATACAACTCTCAACATTGCATCCTTCGTAGATTCTGCCGTCTTCAGCGAGCACGGCTGCGCCTACTCTGAAGCCCAGAGCACGTAAGCATTGTTCATGCCTTTCAAAGCAGTTTCCAGCAGCTTCTTCCCGGTTCCAGCTACCCTAGTCATAATCTTCACTTGCTGCTCTCTCTTCTGATCGTGCGCACGTAGTAGTATTCTCCTATTTGTTTCTGAAGCTTGTCAAGTTTTGAATCTTCCTTGTTTACTCTGGGCCTCTTCGTGGCGGGGTCTCTTCTGAAGGTGACCTCCATCTCCTTCAGGAACTCGTTCATTCCCTTTCTCAGGGTTGTGGGCGGATGTGCCGTGCCCTTTGTTCCAGGTTCGCCTGTGAAGACCATCAGGTGATCGGCTATGAAGTCCTCCGTCATGACGTCGTGTTCCACGACGAAGGCAGTAACATGATGGTTCTCAACTATTCTCCTGATGGTCCGCGCCATGTTCAAACGTTCCTCAACGTCCAGGTACGCGCTCGGCTCGTCCAGAAGGAAAAGCTCGGCCTCGCGGGATAGGCACGCTGCGATCGCGACTTTTTGCAGTTCGCCACCGCTGAGTTCTGCCACGTTCCTATCCAGGAGTTGGTCTATCTTTAGGGGTTGAAGGATTTCAGTCCTGTACCAGCCTGAAGAAAAATTGTCTTTCGCGATGCTCATGAGTAGCATTTGGACCGTGCCCTCATATTCGGATGAAATATACTGAGGTTTGTAGCTCACTTTTAGCCGGTCGAACTTTTCGCCGCTGTCTGTTTCTTCAAGTCCGGCTAGGATCTTCACAAAAGTGGTCTTACCAATGCCGTTTGCTCCCAAGATTCCGATGATCTCTCCTTTCGTGATCTCTCCACCTGCGGCTACCAGCTTGAACCCTTTGAACGTTTTCTCCATCTGTTCCCACTGCAGTTGTGTCTCGCCGCTGTTGGCGCTTGCCGCCGGCGGCTTCTCATGAAAGACGATGGGTTCTTTCCTGAACCTGACGTTCTCGTCGGGAATGTAACCCTGCAGGTAGATGTTTATGCCCGTTCTGACTCCGTGAACGTTTGAGACGACGCCGTAGACGCCCGGGTCCCCGTAGAATATGCAAATCTGGTCGGACAAGTAGTCTATTATCGCAAGGTCGTGTTCGGCAACGATGATGGTTTTCTGATCGTCCTTCAGGCTTCTAATTGCCTTTGCAGCTTGAAGCCTCTGCTTCACGTCCAAGTAGCTTGAAGGCTCGTCTAGGAGATATACGTCTGCTTCTCTGCATAATGCCGCCGCTATGGCGACGCGTTGCAGTTCGCCTCCGCTTAAGATTTCAAGCGGCCGTTCCCAAAGCGGCTTAAGCTCAAGTCTCTGTGCGATGTTTTCGAGTTTATTTCTTTCATCCACTTTTTCGAGAAGCTTCCCAACCGTTCCTGAGACGACCTTCGGAATTTTGTCCACGTATTGGGGCTTCTGCGAGACCTTGAGTTGGCCTTGAGCCATTTTTCTGAAATACTCTTGAAGCGTTGAGCCTCTGAAATGCTGGATTATCTTGTCCCAGCCAGGAGGCTCTTTGAAGTCGCCGAGGTTCAGCTTGAAATCGCTGGATAGAATCTTGAGTGTTGTCGTCTTTCCTATGCCGTTTTGTCCCAGCAGTCCCAGGACCGTGCCCGGCGATGGTGTCGGAAGTCTGAAAAGCTTGAAAGTGTTTTCTCCGAAGCGGTGGCTCACGTCTTTTTCCAATTCATCTGGAAGGTTGACTATTGAAATGGCGCCAAACGGGCACTTCTTGACGCATATCCCGCAACCTGTGCACAGGGACTCCACGATCACTGGCTTGTCGCTCTCGAACCTTATGGCCTCTATGCGACTGCGCACTATTGGACAAAACTTGTGGCACAGCCTGTTGCAACGTTTCACCTTGCATTTGTCAACGTTTAAGACGGCAACCCGTGTCATTGCAGACCCGTTAGAGAGATGGTCATGTCCAGAAGGTTATAAACATGAACCTAAAAAGCATTAAAACGACCTAAAAAACCGTACAAAGAAAAGACGCAAGAAATGAATCCAGCGTGGGATGTTACATTTCTTCGTCTTCCCAATCTTCCTCTTCCCAGTCGTCTTCTTCCCATTCTTCTTCTTCGTCTCTCACTTTTTTGCACCTCCTCGATTTTTGTTGCGTACACAAACGATCTAGCCCCGGTTTAAGCATTCCAGTTCGTCAATTGTCGAGATTAGACACCTAGACTGTGTCTCAGAAAGGTCATTCACGGGATTTACTTCACAATTCTAGCCGTTAGAGATGTGATCGGCTCGTTCATTCCATGCTTCATGTACGCCCAGCACATGTTCGGCGAATTATGTGCCGCTCCAATTCCTCCATTAACGTCGACGGAGATGATTCCCATCGAATTATAGACCTTCGCCATCCTCTTGTTGACTAGTCTTATCGCTCGTTCAGCAGCTTTCTCAGCAGTCTCTCCATCTTCCATGTAGCCGCATGCCGTCTTGGCTAGGACAAGCCTCATGGCTATTTCGCCGATGCCAGTTACTGAGCAGGCTCCACTCTCGTTGTCTGCGTAGGTGCCGCATCCGATCAGCGGTGAGTCTCCTATCCTTCCGGGAAGCTTCATGGGGAAACCTCCAGTCGACGTTGCTGCCGCCACGTTTCCCTCTCCGTCGAGAGCCACCGCGCCCACCGTTTCAAGATCAAACAGCTCAGGATGATTCCTGACGAGGATGGCCAGCTTGGGCAGTTCAAATTTTCCCTTGAACAGCAGCGCTTTCTGCTGCTCATAATACTTCAACCTGAGCGCCGTCACAGGATCTCTCCTCTCAAGATGGTGAAGCTCAGCAAGCTTCTCAGCGCCTTCGCCCACTACGAAGACATGATCCGTCTCTTCCATGACGATTCTTGCTAGCCGGACAGGGTTTCTTATGTCACGCAAGAGTCCCACCGCCCCGGCCTCCAACGTTTCTCCACTCATGATCGAAGCCTCCATCTCCACCGTCTTCTCAACGGTCAGGCTTGAACCATAACCCGCGTTGAACGATTCATCGTCCTCCATGACTACGACGGCTTCAATAACGCTGTCCAAGGCGCTTCCGCCATTCACCAGCACCCCGAACCCCTTCTCTGCTGCTCTCCTAACGCCCTTCAAGCCTCCGGGCTGGCGTTCAGGCTGCCAAGTTCCGGCCCCTCCGTGGACAACAATAACGGGTTTTCTCGTCCCACTCAAAGATCTGTTTCCCTCTGTGGATTTGGGCAAATGCCAACAGTCCCCAACCCAAATTTAAGGGTACTGCTACTGGCGCTCATCAAAATAGATAAATCTGCCGCGGAAACATTAGAACTGGGATGATGTGAGGCGACGGCTAAGAGCTAAAAGCTGTGACAAAGCCACTAACCTGCACTGACCCCAAAAAGCTTCTGAAGAACACTAGACTCATCCACAGAATAGGTGATAGCAAGACAGTGCCGAAACAGAAGGTGAAAAGACGCCCAGAGACTTCAACATCTTAGCTACTACTGCACGCGGGCTTGAACGGGCCACATGTTCCGAATTGAAGTACCTGCTCGAACAGGCAGGGGATCCTTTCTCAGACGTCCGAAAAAGCGGCGTCCGCGGGCTGATCATCGCGAGGACGGCACTCGACCCTTTTGAAGCTGTGAGAATTCTGCGTAAGATACTGGTTGAACGTCCATATGAATTCCGTTATATGCTTAGGATAATCCCAGTCGAAGCAACTGTCGCAACGGACTTGAATGCGATTGCCGACAAGGCGAAGGAGCTCAGCTCGAAGATAGATGAGAACGAGACATTTCGCATTACGGTAGAAAAGCGTTTCACCCAGCTGCACGCAAATGAGATCGTAGAAGCTGTCGCGGCAAACGTCAAAAGGAAGGTCAACCTAGCCAAACCCGACAAGATAATATTGATAGAAGTAGTAGGCGCGTCAACAGGCGTGTCCACGATAAAACCTGAAGACCTAATATCCGTCATGAAGGAGAAAATGCTCTAACCTAGCGCTCAGTGGTCAGCAGCGCCATCCGCTCAATGACGAGGTCTATCAGAGCCTTCTTCGTCTCGCATCCTTTGGTGACCACACCGAGTTCTCCATCAGATATGTCAAAGATTCTCCGAATGCCTGCAGCCTTCGCATCCGTCAACTCGAGAACTGCTTCGTCCACTTCAGCCCTGACGAGTTTCAGAATATTCGAAAGCGTTGATTCCAGATCCTCAGCCTTCTCGCCGATCATCACCATGGCTATTCCTGCTGATCCAGACTTAACGCCCAGGATTTCAGTGGCCTTGCAAATCTGCCTCTGAGCCGAAGCGTAGAGCATAGTTTCCATAGCTAGGCTTCTTGAAGCATTTGTCTTGTTCTTGAAGGCCATCAGCGCATTTAAGACTGCAAAATACAGATGTTCCCACGTGGCGACACCTTCAGCATCGAAGATTTGGATCTCCACGTTTGACGGTTTTTCCCTACCAACGAGGATCAACAATTCTTCAGGGACATCGATTCTACTTCCCTTTAAGCTCGTTATCAAAACGTACTTCTGGAATTCTTCTACAAACCTCAGCAATTCTCTTCCTCAGTGATTTCCTTCAAGAATCTGTAAACAAGCTTCGCCGGCATTCCAGCTTTCACGAGTTTCGCCTTTTCCTTCTTGAATAAAGCTTCTTTCTCCACGTATTGTCTTAGGATATTTCTGATGGTTTCCTTCCTCTCCCAAGGAAACACTATCCAGCAGCTTGATTCCTTCTCATGATAATCCGGCTTCACAACACTCCACGGCTTGGAGTAGACCGTGGCAACCCTCACTTCCGCGGCTCCCTTTTCAACGATGTGCTCTTTAACAAGCTTCAGGCTTCTGCCGGTGTCCACAACTTCGTCAACAACGAGCACTTTTTTTCCATCAACAGGGACAGAAACAGGCTGAGTCAGGGCCGGCTCGCATTTGGTCTCTGTCAGTCCCATGTAGAATTCAGCTCTGACATTAGCAACATTAGGGTTGCCCAACAAGTCTGACAAAACTCTGGCAGGAGGCCATCCACCCCTGGAGACGCCCACAATTACGTCTGGCCTAAACTCGTTCTTTCGAATTTTGCCAGCTAAGCTCAAAAGCATATCATAAACCTGATCCCAAGTCGGCACCTCAAACTCAAGTTCGGAACCCAAAATCCTTCCTCGTTTAACAGAGTCTGCTGGTTGCTTTAAAAGTCTACGAAGGTTCATCATCTCAAGTTGCTTTCCAATCTCCCAGTGGGGCGTGGGCTTCTTTCTTGCTTGCGATCTTAAATGCCAGAGCAGACTTTTCGAAAGAGGGTTGTGACAAACAGCTGCGCAGAAAAAAAGTAAAATAACAACCTCCATTAATTGTTGTACAATTGCAAGTTCGCCGTAAGCGGAAACGAAGGAAATTGGAGTGAGAGGTTTGAAGGAGAAATCAGAGTTCAGCTTATCAAGGCCCGATTTTCATTACTCTGGGACGCTGATATTCCTAAAGGGTGAGCTAAATCATGGAAATCGTTGAGTGCGTACCCAACTTCAGCACATCAGACCCGAAAACTGTCGAGTCCATACAAGGCGAAATCAGGAAAACCAAGAATGCTTTCTTGCTCGATGTCACGTTTGACAGTTACTACAACAGGCTTGTCGTTTCATTCGTGGGAAACAAAAAATCAGTCTTGGAGGCTGCCCTGAACGCTGCGGCCAAAGCCATAGAATTGATTGACATGCGGAAGCATAAAGGCCAGCACCCACGCATAGGCGCCGTAGACGTAATTCCCTTTATTCCGATAAGAGATGTGTCGATGGAAGATTGCATAGCCCTCTCGAAGAGATTCGGGAAAACGTTCGCAGAGAAGTGCAAGGTGCCCGTTTACCTCTACGGTGCGGCCTCACCGAAACTCGGACGTGGGGACCTAGATTGGATCCGCGAGGGCGACTATGAGAAACTCTCGGAAAACATCGCGAAGCCCGAACGTAAACCTGACTACGGCCCAGCCAAGTTCAACGCGAAATCAGGCGCCACGGTTACTGGTGCACGCAAAATCATGGCCGGCTTCAACGTCAACTTGGGCACGGCCGACTTGAAGATCGCCAAGAAGATTGCCAAGGCCCTGCATGCCAAGAAAGGAGGATTCTCAAACGTTAAGGCCATGGCAGCATTCATCCCTGAACAGAACATCACGCAGATCGGCATGAGCATAAACGACTTTGAGAAGACGCCGTTGTACCGTGTCTTCGAGACGCTTAAGATAGAATGTACACGTTACAACGTTCCAATCGTAGGCTCAGAGTTTTGCGGGATGGCCCCGCTGAAAGCGCTAATCGATATCGGCGGGTACTACCTAAAGATTGATAACCTGACCCAAGACAAAGTCTTAGAAATAGCAGTGCAAAACGCCGTTGAAAAAGGGGGAAAACCTGAATGAGTATCTCAATAAAATGGTTAGGACACGCTGGCTTCCAGATAAAAGCCGAAGGAAAAACCATTTATGTTGACCCTTATGAAGGTGAGTACTCTGAAAAGGCAGATTTGATATTGGTGACCCATTCGCATTTAGACCACTGTGATCCGTCCAAGATCAAGAAGGTTCGCCAATCAAACACCGTGATAATTGCGCCTGAGGACTGCGCCCCAAAAATAGGCGGAGAAGTCAAGTCGCTGAAGCTAGGACAGGAATCAGCCGTCGACAAGATACGCGTCAAAGCGGTCGAAGCCTACAACAACAAACGTTTTAGGTCGCCTGGCAACCCGTTTCATTCCAAAGGATTCGGGGTGGGCTACCTGATAACTGCGGGAGAAAAGACGATCTATCATGCTGGTGACACCGACTTCGTCCCTGAAATGCGGCAGCTCGGCCGCGTAGACGTAGCCATGCTTCCAAGCGGCGGCACATATACCATGGACAACCCTGAATGTGCCGAAGCAGCCTTGGCGATCAAACCAAAAGTTGTTATCCCCATGCACCGATGGGACACCAACCCTGAAGAATTCAGAAAAAAGGTAGAATCCAATCCGCGGATTCGAGTCGTCATCCTGTCGCAAGGTGAAGAATTCCAAGTGGTCTAAGAATGGGCCCATCACAAAAGAGAGGCAAGCGGGGAAGCAGGGAAACAGTCGATCTACTCATCGTGAACGCTGACGAGCTTGTCACGCTGGCCGGTGACAACCAGAAACCCCGAGTGGGCAAGCAGATGCGCGAGCTTGGAATAATACGGGACGGTAGCCTCGCCGTCAAAGATGGTCGTGTCGTCGCAGTTGGAAAGACCCATGATATCATGAAAAGATTCAGGTCGGAAAACGTTCTAAGCGCGAACGGCAAAACCGTGCTGCCCGGGTTCATAGACGCGCACACGCATCTCATATTCGCGGGTTCCCGCGAGGAAGAATTCCAAATGCGAGTCGAAGGCGCCTCATACATGGAGATCCTCAAGTCCGGCGGCGGCATACTAAAAACGGTCAGGGAAACGCGGAAGGCAAGTGTGGACAGACTTGCTGCTGAAGGACTTGCAACGCTCGATGCTATGCTTGAGCATGGAACAACGACTGTTGAAGCCAAGAGCGGTTATGGCCTAACGACGAAAGATGAATTGAAAATCTTGGATGCAATTCGCCGTGCAAATCAACTCCACACTGTTGATGTCATCCCAACCTTTCTGGGAGCGCATGCCATTCCGCCTGAATACAAAGGCAACACGCAAGGATATGTCAGCCTAATCATCGAAGAGATGCTTCCAAGAGTAGCTGAAAAAGTGCTCGCAGAGTTCTGCGATGTCTTCTGCGAGAGAAGCGTTTTCAGTTTGGAACAGTCTCGAAAGATTTTAGCCGCGGGCAAGGGCCACGGTTTGAAATCGAAAGTTCACGCAGATGAGATGAGCATGCTAGGCGGCGCGGGGCTAGCAGCAGACGTTGGAGCCATCTCTGCAGAGCATTTGCTGTTCTCTTCTGAAGAAGGTCTCAAAGCAATGGCTGCAAAAGACGTTGTAGCGGTATTGCTTCCTGCTGCCGCGTTGAGTCTCATGATGGGAAAGTACGCTGATGCCCGGCTTATGATTGAATGCGGCGTCCCCGTGGCCCTAGGAACCGACTTTAACCCGAGCTGTTTGACTGAAAACATGCAACTCGTGATTGCCCTCGCATGCTACTTGATGAGGTTGACTCCAGCAGAGGCGGTGACTGCTGCAACGATCAACGCTGCGCATGCCATAGGCAAGGCAAACGAGGTCGGCAGTTTAGAAGTGGGAAAGAAGGCTGACGCTGTCATCCTTAATGCGCCTAACCACAAATTCCTAGGCTATCATTTCGGCACAAACCTCGTTGACAAAGTGGTCAAGAACGGTAGAATCGCGGTCGACAAAGAAATAGGTCCGAGCAAAATCGTGCACCTAGAAGAATAGGCTCCAAGCCTTTTTCAAGTAAAAGAATTAATTCTGGTTCTAGTAATAATGCCCTATAGTGAGTCACCCATGGTTAAGAAACCAATCATCTGTCTAACCGGATCTGAACTGCATTGCAAGAATTGGCAGATTGAGGGCATTCTGCGGATGCTTCACAACGTCTTGGACCCTGAAGTTGCGAAGGATCCTGAAAAACTCATCGTTTACGGCGGAACTGGTAAGGCGGCAAGAAACTGGGAATGCTTTGACAAGATCGTTGAAACACTCACTGAATTGGAGTCAGATGAGACTATGCTTATTCAAAGCGGCAAGCCCGTGGCCGTTTTCAAGACACACGAGTGGGCTCCAAGAGCCCTAATCGTAAACGCCATGCTCGTGCCAAAATGGGCCAATTGGGACTATTTCCTCGAACTGGAGCAAAAAGGCCTGATTATGTACGGACAGATGACGGCTGGCTCATGGGCATACATTGGGACGCAGGGAATCCTGCAGGGCACATATGAAACCATGGCTGCCGTGGGAAAAGAGCATTTCGGAGGGAGCCTGCGTGGTCGGCTTGTGCTGACAGCAGGCTTGGGCGAGATGGGAGGGGCGCAGCCCTTGGCGGTTACCATGAATGACGGCGTGGCCATCGTCGTCGAGGTTGACAAAAGGGCCATAGAACGCAGACTCAAGCACGGCTATTTGGAAACGTGGACTGACGAGCTTGATGAGGCAGTAGCCTTGGCAACTGAGGCGAAGCAAGCAGGCATTCCACGGAGCATAGGTCTTCTAGGAAACGCCGCTGAAGTGCACTCGGAGCTGCTGAAGCGCGGTGTAATACCAGACGTCCTGACGGACCAGACGAGCGCGCATGACCCATTATGGGGTTATTACCCAGCGGGATTGTCTAAGAAGGAGGCGGATGACCTCCGAAAGTCTGATCAGAAGGAGTACGTGAACCGGGCCATGAAAAGTATGCGAGCCCACGTGGAGGCCATGGTCGGAATGATGAGGAAAGGAGCCGTAGCGTTCGATTATGGAAACAACCTGCGTCAACAAGCCTACGACGCAGGATACAAGGAAGCCTTCGCCTATCCGGGTTTTGTGCAACGCTACGTGAGGCCACTCTTCTTCGAGGGCAAAGGCCCTTTCCGTTGGGCATCACTCGTTGGTAACAAGGAAGACATCTACAAGCTTGACGATGTTCTCCTTGAAGAATTCGCTTACAACAAAGAGCTTTGCCGCTGGATAAAGAAAGCAAGGGAGCAGGTCAAGTTCCAAGGTCTGCCTGCGCGGGTTTGCTGGCTCGGTTTCGGCGAAAGGGCGAGGTTCGGAAAGATGATCAACGACATGGTTGGGAACGGAAAACTTTCAGGCCCAGTCTGGATCGGTCGAGATCACTTGGACGGTGGAAGCGTGGCATCGCCCAACCGCGAGACTGAATGCATGAAGGACGGTAGCGACGCGATCGCCGATTGGCCGATATTGAACGCTTTGATCAACGCCGTCGGCGGTGCAACGTGGGTCAGTGTTCACCACGGCGGAGGCGTAGGAATAGGCTACAGCATACACGCAGGCATGTGCTTGGTGGCAGACGGTACAAAAGGAGCTGAAAAACGCTTGAGGACGGTTCTGACGACTGACCCAGGCACTGCCATAGTGAGACATGCAGACGCGGGCTACGAAAAAGCACAAGAAATGGCCAAAGAAAAACACATCAAGATGCCAATGCTGAAGTGACTACGATAGCATCTATTCTCACTTGCCGCTTTTCTTCATGAGCCGCCTTTCTGTGGCGATCGTCGTCCCTGCGATTATCGAGACCAACAGTATGCCAAAAAGGCAATCGACGAACAGTTCAAGGGGATATCCATACTTGTCACCCGTCATCGTGTTCACGGCTCGCCAACCAAGTGGAAACCCATAATACTTGTTCTCTGGAATGCCACCGGAACCAGGCGTTTCAACGAGGCCAGACCCAAAGCCTATGAAAAACCCCCCGACGATTATTATGGCCATAAGATGCTTACTTAATTTCAAGTTCTGGCATCCTGAGTTACGACCTAGGGTCGCAACAGCATAAAACTCTTACGCGCGAATTCTGCTCATGCATCTGCCCTGATGATTCTGTAGCCCGCTGCCTTCCTAAGCCTGTTCATAACCGCCAGACCTATTCCTTCAGTCGGCACGCCCTCTGCAACGATAACGTCGACGCCTTCAAAATCGAATTCTCTCAGCAGTTTGAAGAGGCTTCTTGCCACTCCTGCCAAGTCGCTCCTGCTGCCCATAGACTTCACCGCATGCGCCCTGAAGCGTCCGATAGTTTCATCAGTCCCAAGGACCCCAACCGTCTTGCCTTCCTCGCTGTAGAGCCAAATGAGCTGTTCCATCTTTCCCGCAACGGCCTCGGCTTTGCCTTCAACAACAATCATATCCGCGCTAGGCGCATAATGCTTGTGCTTAACCCCTGGCGAACGCGCTATTTCAATGGGCAAAGCTTTGTCAGCAGTTACTGTGGGATTAAGTTCCACTTTTGCGAGGACTTCCAACAAGGCCTCGATAGGTGTTCCACCTGGGCGCAGAATCTGCGGAGGATCAACAGTCAAATCCAGAACCGTAGATTCTACTCCAACACGCGTTGGCCCCGCATCCAAAACTGCGTCTATGCGCCCACTCAAATCGTCTAGAACATGCTTTGCCAAAGTTGGGCTCGGCTTCCCCGCAAGGTTGGCACTCGGCGCCGAGATTGGACAGCCGCTTTTTCTGATAAGCGCCAAAGCCACGTTGTGCCTGGGCATCCTGATGGCAATCGTGTCCAGACCTGCAACCGTGACTTGAGGCACAATCTTGGATCTTCTGAAGACAAGCGTCAGGGGGCCTGGCCAAAAAACCTCCATAAGCCTCTGAGCCTCATCGGGCACTTCTTCAGCTAACGTGTAAAGGTCCTTAAAATCGCATACGTGCACTATGGGCGGGTTGTCAAGCGGCCTGTTCTTAGCCTTGAAAAGTGCCAGGACGGCTTCCGCATTCAGCGCATTTGCCCCCAAGCCATAGACGGTTTCGGTTGGAAAGGCCACGAGGCCACCGTTCTTGATTAGATCTGCCGCTATCCTGATCTTGTCCTTATCCGGGTGGTGCGAATCGACCTTTAACACAAGAGTTTTCTTCATTTGCCAGTCGTATGAATCAGAGCTAAACTTGCCCTTTAAACTTCTTCAAGGCAAGGAAATCAGGCGTTTGGCAAACGTCGATGCTTTAGTACACGACGCAGTTGCTGATGACTTTTTGCAGCTCTTCGGCGCCGTCTGCCTCGCAGCCAGCTGTTTCACCGTTTTTATCTTTGCAGGGTGAAAGCGTGCAATGTCTGCCAGGGACACACTTGATCCGCGAGTTTCTTTCCGTCGGCGACGGCTGACTTCTTCATTTTCATATATAGGCTGGTGTGTGCACGGTTTTCAGACAGGCTGCAGTTCACGAGCAAGCCTTTCAGCATGCTTCGTTAAGGGTATCCTTGCCCGATCAAACTTTTCCTTGGGTTTCGTGAACGGCCTTGTTGCATCGACGCCCATCTTACTCGTGAGCCCTGTTACCTGATCGGCCGAAGAGTCAAGTGTGGAGCCCCGCACATTTTCGATCAGAACAAGATCTTCGCCTGCTTGGAAGCGCGTTGCAATTGCCCACTCGACTTCTTGGGCATCGAACACGTTGATGTCTGAATCCACAACTACGGCATGCTTAAGACTTGGATGTGCCGCAAAAGCAGCTAGCAAAGCATTCTTTCCGTCGCCATCAAGCTGTTTCTCAATCGCTATGACGGCATTAAGCCATCCTTTTCCCCCGGCGGAAAGGTTGACCGCGTATACCTTCGGGACGACTTTGGACACGCTTTCCCAGATCAAGGTTTCGCGAGGCAAGCCCATCAGAAGCCTGTGTTCAGCTCCGGATGGCAGAAGGCCTTCATAAACATAATCTTCTCTATGCATGAGGCCTACCACTTCTACGACAGGCTGCTTTCTTTGTATGTCGTAGTTTCCTGTGATGTCGGCGAATGGTCCTTCCAAGACTTCCTTCGTCGCGGAAATCCTTCCTTCCAAGACCAGTTCAGCATCGGCTGGAGCGCATGCGTCCACATTCTTGCAGCTGACTAAGCGAAGGTCATCGTTCAGCATGGTATTGGCCACGTCGTACTCGTTCACGCCGAAGGGAACAGGTGAAGAGGCTGCGAGCAGGATTGCAGGGTGAACTCCAATAGCAACCGCTATTTCCAAGTCTTTCCTAGCTTCTCTAGCCTCGTTCCACAGTTTGTATAGATGTCGTGGAACCAAGCGGATCGCCAGATGATTTTTGTCCAAAACTTGAAGACGATGGACAGACAGGTTCTCAACGCTTCCGTTAACACTTTTTGCGTGTATGACCCCTGAAGTAACGTAAGACCCAGCGTCAAGTTCGAAATGAGTTAGAATTGGAATCTTTGACAGGTCAACCCCATCTTCTGACACTTCTTTGACTGGGCCTTCTCTGCTCATCTTCGGCTTCTTAGGCGTACGCCAAGCCCACAGCAGCCTGCGATAGAGTTCGCTTGGATCAATGGCAAGCGAGTCGCAGATTCTTTTTCTAGTTCCACAGACGTTGGCGACGACCTTTACATGGCTACCTTTGACTTTTTCGAAAAGCAGTATAGGGCCCTCGTTGTCGAAGGTTTTCATCAGATGCGATATTTCGAAATCCTTCGAGACCTCATCTTTTACGTGCAAAACTTGCTTCTTCTTGTCCATTTGCTCGAGAAACTCTCGTACGCTCATGCCATAGCCCCCTCTTTTTCGCCGCTTTCTGTTGCATGAACGACTCTTTCGATTAGCTTCTTGAAGAATGATTGTGCTTGCATCTCGTCCATGGTTTCCAGATAGATTGAGACCAGCGCCATTTTTCCCTTCTTAGAAGCAACGTATTCTGCGAACATTCGCGCAGAGATCGCGTGACTATCGCCTAAGAGAATAGACGATGTCAATGGGCCCAACATTTCTTTTGGCTTCGGAACCGCAATCGCCAATGTTCCAAGCTTGTCTTCTCTTTCGCTTAACAGGATCAGACATGAATTTTCTGTCTCCAAGTATACTGCCAGAAAATGCCTATCCTGCTCGACTATTTCATCCTTAACAACTTTCGCACGTTCCATGCTTCGAAGTCTCCATGGCTTATTAATAGCTTCATACATTCACTATTTATCATTTTCAAGAGGCGAAAACACTTAATGGTTGATGAACGGGCGAAGCGTATCCTTGAGACGCTTGAAGAGATGTTCACGATGCCAAGATGGCTGACTTCAAATCGAGACCCGTTTGGAACGCTGATCGTGACGATAATCTCGCAGAATACCAATGACCGGAACACGGCAAAGGCTTTCGAAAAACTTTCGAACAGGTTCAGGATAGTGCCTGAAGTGTTAGCGAAGGCTGAAACCAGCCAAATCGAAGAATGCTTGAAAGTCGCAGGCCTCTACAGGAACAAGTCCAAGTCCATACAACAGGTTTCTAGAATAATCATGGGGCAATTTAACGGCAATTTGCAGAGTGTGTTGGCATTACCGCTTGATGAAGCAAGAAAAGCACTTCTTCAGCTTCCAGGAGTCGGACCTAAAACAGCCGATGTAGTGCTTCTGTTCTGTGCGGGAAAACCAACAATCCCTGTGGACACTCACGTTTATCGAGTGTCGAAGAGGCTGGGCTTTGCGCCCAAGAATGGTGATTACGAGGTCGTCCGCAATTGCCTTCAAAGACTCTACAGTGAAAGAGATTACGCTGCAGTCCACGTGATGCTGATTCTTCACGGAAGAAAATGCTGCAAGGCAAGATCCCCGGTTTGCAAGGAATGCTCGGTCAACAAGCTTTGCCCGTCAAGAACCAAGTGGGACAATCGTGATTGAACCTAACGAAGAGATTGTGCACTATTTCCCATATGCCAAGGTTAGACCCCGTCAGGACGAGTTTGTCAATGCGGTTTTTGAGGCTGTTGAAGAGCGTCGTTCGATCCTCATAGAAGGAAGTAATGGCCTTGGCAAGACCGTCGCCGCGTTGTCTGCCTGTCTTTCTAAGGCTGCGGAGGAGCGGCTGAAGATATTGTACGTTGCAAGAACACATCGACAGCATGACCGCGTCATAGAGGAGTTGAAGGCTATTTCAAAGAAGAGGCCCGTATCGGGTCTTTCAGTCCGAAGTCGTCATGAAATGTGTCTCAACAGCCTAATAACAAAACATGCTTTGAACGCTCGGGAAGCTATAGAAGCATGTGAGTTGTTGAAGGCAAGGGGCAGTTGTCCGTATTATCAAAGCATAGGCGACCGGGAAGAAGAATACTCGGAATTGCAGCATGATGTCACGGTTCATCCATGCACGGCTTCAGAAATCCACAGGATTGGACAAGGAAGAGGCTTCTGTCCGTATGAACTAATAAAGTCCTGCTTAGTCGATGTCAATACTATTGCCATGAGTTACCTGTATCTGTTTGATCCGGTGATTCGAGGTGCTTTTCTAAGAAATCTGGAGATTCCACTGTCCAAGGCAATTCTGATTATCGATGAGGCGCATAACTTGCCTGAAACTGCCGTAGACATCGCAAGCAGTAGCTTATCGCTCTTCAGCATCAGACAGGCAGAAATCGAAGCGAAGAAATTCGGCTATGATGATGTTGCTGATTTCGCGAAGACTGTCAGAGAAGAGACTGAGGAGATAGCTTTGAGGATTGCCAAAGAGGCTTTGATTCCGCGGGAGTATCTTCTGGAACTCTTCAAGAAAAAACCTGGTTTCAACGAGCCTCGCGAATTCTTTGAACACATGAGCGATGCTGGAGCGCTGATTAAGCGAGACTTACTTGTCGACGGGAAGTATCCACGCTCCTTCGTATATGCGATGGGTAGTTTTCTGCTGAAATGGGTGGAAACTGCTGAAGATGAATCCTACGTAAACACGGTGGCCAAGTATGCTTCCAAACAGGGTGAACCCACGGCAAGACTGGAAATAGTTGCCCTTGATCCCTCCAAAATTACGGTGCCCGTGTTTTCTCAAGCATATTGCAGCATAGTCATGTCTGGAACGCTTCAGCCACTAGAGGCCTACAAGAGAATAACGAAGCTTCCAGAAAACAGTATTATGAAAGTTGTGCCTTCACCTTTTCCAAAAGAGCATGTTCTTCCACTCGCCTGCAGCGGTGTGACGACTGCAATGGAGAGTAGGACGCCGGACATGTACAAGAAGATCATAAGGCGAATAGAAGAAGTGGTCGAACACACACCTGCAAACACCGGAATCTTCGCTGCTTCTTTCGAGGTCCTAGGAAGACTGCTTGCCGAAGGATTGAAGAAAGCCGTACACAAACCATTTTTCTGCGAACACAGAAGCATGAGCTCCCAAGAAAACGAGACGATGGTCGCAGAGTTCAAAGCAAATTCAAAGCGTGCAGGGGCCGTTCTGCTTGGTGTTCAGGGAGGGCGTTCCTCTGAGGGCGTGGATTTTCCGGGAGATGAGATGAACTCCGTCGTGATCATTGGTGTACCCTACGCTGAGCCCACTCCACGAGTGAAGGCTCAAATTGACTATTTCGAGAAAAGCTTTCCAGGGCTTGGCCGAGAGTACTGCTATGTTTTGCCAGCGATGAAAAAGGCTTCTCAAGCTGCAGGAAGACCTATCAGAACTCTTGAAGACAAGGCAGCAATGATTTTCGTTGATTACCGTTTTGCCACTCAGTACTGTCGCAGTTTCCTGCCGCTGTGGATACGAGATAACCTGAGGGTGCTTCCAGATGAAGACGGATCCATTGCAAGGGAGCTTTCCCTGTTCTTTAGAGAAGCTTGCTGAAAGCCTTGGACTCTTGGTTTTCCTCGCTCATAAACGGGATTTCTTTCATGTTCTTATCGAGTTTCACCCTTCCTATCACCGCCACCGCGAAGTCTTGGGACACGGGGGTCAGAATCTTCAGGGTTTTTCTTAGGTATTCGATCTCTTGTATGACTCCTATGCCAAGGAATTTTCCGTCGGCATTACACAACGCCGTCAAAAGCCCTTCTTCTTCGCCCTTTCGAATCACCACAACCTTCTTTCTTGTGGCTTCTTCGATTTTCTTCAGATTTTCAGCACTGATCCAGCGTCTCTTACCGATAATTATTGATATTCTGTCAACTTGCTCCGAAAAGTGGAGGGGCTTCATTCCCAGAAGCTCGTAGATTTTCCTCGCCACTTTTACGTTTTGATGCGTTCTGCTCAGGCCGAACAGTTCGTTGTCCTCGATTCTCAGCCAGCCGAGTGGGAATGACTGCACCTTGGCGTTTCTCAAGTATTTCTTGTATCCTAACTCCCGGAGGTTCTTCCGACTTTCTCCACTTCTCTGACTGGCAACCGAGGGAAACTCTACTGCGATTCTCCTGAACTTCTCGAGGCTATTCATGAGCGGGGCCATTTCATCCTTTTGCTGAACGCAGAAAACCACATCCGGGTTAATCCTCTCCACGAGTTGAGTCTTGTATCTGACCGCTTCTTCTCCCTCAACCCATCCATCAGTGTTCACGACGATGAAGTCAGGATCGCTGGCGAGGATTTCCTTCCTCAGCTGAGTCAAGCTTTCTATTACCTTGTCTGCGGCACCGTTCGGTGAAGTGGTGCCGATAAAAATGGCGTTTCTTGCCTGCAGACTGAACAGGTCAGTTATTGGCTTCGCCACGAAAGTGTAGGAAACAGTGCACGGCGGTCCAACATCCGACTGGCCCAGATCCCCATCTAATACTGCGATCTTCTTTTTTTGACTCAAGAGTCTGTTGATCAGATATGTGCAGAAGCTGGTTTTTCCAGAATCAACCGTGCCTAGCACAATTGCGGTGACTGGCTTTGGTTGCACCTCTGACAGGTTCTCGTATGCTCTGACCCATGATGGTGGAACTGTATTTCCCTCAACTTCTTCCACGCTAGCTTTCTCTGCCAGTGAAATGTCCAACGATGCTTTTTCATTGACTGCGAAGGGTAGCCTTTTTCCCTCGCGTATGATGATCCTGTTTGTGGTACTCGGTCTTGATCCGAACACTTCGACGCTACCAGCAGTCACGATTACCGAGGCCGGTCCGTCAACTAGCAGCGTTTTTCCTTTTTCAACTGTTCTGTTCATTCGGTCTCTTCCTTTGAAATGTATGTCCATTTCTTCCAGCTATTTTTATAGCTGCAACTATGTCCCTTAATCCTCTTCTGTTTTTGGTTTCATTCTGGTATCGGCTCGTTCCAGTTTCACTCACACTTTCCAGTATTATGCTTTGAGGCAAGGCATCGTCTAGAGCTCTTAGGAGTTCCTGCTTGTATGTAGGAACTCCATCGCCGACTTTTACCGAAATTGATGCTATTGGAACGTGTTCGAAGTTGCTAATGATGTTTTTCACTTTTTCCAGTATTTTCGGCATGCTGGAACACATTTCTGTTCTGATTATTTTACCGTCTGCAAGGACAGCCAACCCTGGTGCTTCGCCAGGATCGATGCCTATCACAAGTTTCTCGCAGTTCTCCCTTCCCTGGATGGTCTGTAGTGCGTTGCTGATCATTGCTTCTACGTCCGTGTTCTCATTGTACACTAAGATTTTTTCATGCTCTATTAGGCATTTCTCTTTTTCAGTCGTTAAAACAACCTCTACTTCTACTGGTATGGGTTCGCGCGGCATGAGGCTTAGAAAAGACACGTTTCTTTTTTTCAGTTCATTGACAATAAGATAGTATGCTTTTCCTGAAACCGTTGCTACAGCGATGCTTGCTTTCATGCTAGTTTCCTATTCTAATGGACTTGTGAACGCCAAACGAAATATTAGTTTCGTAACTTATATTGGTTGACGTGCTTGGTCTTGCCCCAGAAAATTTCAACGGGTTGCAGAATCATCGACGGAATCCTAGAAGGCGGCATCGCGAACGAAAGTGTTAATCTAATCTACGGAGAACCGGAGACTGGCAAAACAGCCATGGCAATGCAGTGTGCCATAAACTGTGCGAGGCAAAGCTTCAAAACGCTTTTCATAGACTGCGACGGCACATTTTCTGCCGAGAGGCTGTCACAGATTGCATCAGAGGATTTTGACAGAATCGCTGATTTGATTGTTTTGATGAGGCCGAAAGATTTTCGAGAGCAGACGCTGATCATAGATCGCTCCGCGGACTATGTGACTGGACACTTCGGCCTCATCGTCTTCGACACTATCACTTCACTCTACCGGGCTGAAATTGCAGAGTCCCCGGCTAAAGCATTCGGACTAAACCGTGAGCTGAACAGGCAATTAGCTTGTCTGGCTCAAACAGCGAAGCTCAGTAGAATAACAATGCTTGTGACAAGTCAAGTGCGGACGGCTTTCGAGGAAGAGAATGTAAGCGTGGAACCAGTTGCCTCTAGGGTTCTCAAGTTCTGGGCTGACACTATAATAAACCTGAAATTCACTGAAAACCAACACGTGATCAAGGCAATTTTGGAAAAGCCCAAAGTCCAAAACCCAGCCTGTTACCTAAAGATAGAAAAATCAGGAATGGTCGAATATGTAGCTCATTGATGGTTGATGAAATGGATCTGACACAACTAGTTATTGAAGCGTTGAAATTCATGTTTCCCGCCTATTGCGCAAACGCGGTACCAGTCATCGTGGGCGGGGGGCGTCAGATGGACTTCGGAAAGAATTTTGTTGACGGAAAACCAATCTTTGGAAAGAACAAGACTTTTCGCGGATTCTTTTCAGGACTCGTTGTCGGAACTGGGGTTGGATTAGTAGAGAGTGCAGCCTTTGGCCCAGCATCCTTCCCCACCCTGCTGGGGATGCTGCTCTCATTCGGAGCCCTACTGGGCGACTTGGCAGGCGCTTTTTTGAAGAGAAGAATCGGCCTCGCGTCGGGCGACCTGCTTCCAGTCGTTGATCAGTTAGACTTCATGATTGGGGCGATCTTGCTTTCGCTGCCCATTTCGCTATCGTTATCATCATTTTCCTGGGAGTTTGTTCTAACGGCGCTGATGATAACCTTGCCCGTGCATTTGCTCACGAACTTTGGAGCTTACAAACTGAAGCTCAAAAACAATCCTTGGTAGAATCCTACGGTTTTCCTGCGATTTTGTATGCAATCGTGGCTTCGAGGAATACATATGCTACAAAAAGGAAGACTAATCCGATCATGAGCATCAAATAGGCCTGCCTTGGCTTGAAAGCGTACCTTGTGCTCTGGTACATGAGCAAAATCCCAGCTATACCCACACTATAGATCATCATTGCTACCGCACTGTCGCCTATGAACTGCTCAGAAAGCCCAGGGTACACGATAAGGATCCTTCCCTGATAGGTTGCTGCTGGAAGCGGTGCCTGTATTACATCATACAAGCCTCCTCCGAGCAGGAATACGGTGAACCCCATGACGAGGACTGAAATGATTAATGTCGAGAGTTTTAGCTTCGAGATTCTCTGGTAGAGTTTGCTCATCGAGAATGATGCTGATGAGATTCCTCGCCTAACTTTGCGTGACATCCTCTTCCTCTCCGGTGTTGATGAAATGCTGCGCCATTTCTCTGGCCCATTGCCCTGTTAATGGATTCTTAGCAATCTCACTTAAATACTCTTTCCACGAAATGCCTAAGGCTCTTTTCCACTGATCATAGTTTCCGACTATTTCTTCATAGGCTTTGGCGTGGAATCTACAGTATCCATTCTTGCCGGCCTTCTTGGAACATATCTTGCATTTCAGTTCTGTTTTCCTCTCTTTGCCTTTAGCGGGCATTCAGGATTGAAACACATGATCCAAGGTCGTCTTCCTTTCATTCCAACCATAACAGTGGGCCAGCCACAAGCCTGGCAGATACTGCCAAGTGGTCTTATGTTGCCTCTCTGAGGAAGAGGAAATGATGTCTTGCATAGCCCTTTAAAATAGTTTGTGCAGCCTACGAACCGCTTGCCAGTTTTTCTTGAGCATAACGTGACGAGTTGGCCAGTTTGGCATGTTGGGCATGGCCCTATGACTCTTTCTTCCAGCCTTGATTTTCTCACGACCTCGCTCAACTGCTCTCCTATCACATTTTCCTCCCGTTTGATGTTCTCCATTATCGGCTTAAGTGCTTCAACGGTATCTCTCAGGATTTTCTCCCTGGTCTCATTGTTTGTCTGTGTCTGGTTCATCTTTTCTTCCAGTTGTGTCGTCAACTTTATCGAAACTACGGCTGGACAGTATTTCTCAAGGATTTCTAGGATTTCGAAGCCCAGCTCAGTGATGGTCATTCTATCGTTTCTGACGTAATTTCTGTCGTAAAGGGTTTGTATGATGTCTGCCCTGGTTGCCTTCGTGCCGATCTCTGCCCTTTCCATTCTGTTCAAAAGGCTCCGCGGATTGTACCGCGGGGGCGGGGTTGTGAATTTGTTTTCCATGATGAACTTCCTGATGTGGATGATCTGCCCTTCTCTTGTATCTGGCAGAAGAACCTCTCGTGATCTCGCGTGCGATCCGTAGAAGTGTAGCCAGCCATCCTTCAATACGCGCATTCCTCTGAGGTAGAAGTGATTACCGTTAACGTTAATGCTGACTTTGATGCTCTGTCTCGTTGCTGGGTCTGCAAAAACTGCCATGAATCTTCGGACGATGAGGTCCCAGGTTTTTCTTTCCGAATTGCTCAATGCCTTCGTGGGTATCTCGCCTGTTGGATAAATGGCTGGGTGTGCAGGGTCACCTCTCCTTCCTTCTCTGGGAATCAGCATCGCCTTCGCCAGGAGCTCTGCGCTCAGCTTCTGGTATTCTAGGATTCTGTGCAGTTTTCTCAGTATTGACTCGTAGCCTATCGCCGGCGACAGTTTTTGGCTACTCGTTCTCGGATAGGAAATCAGGGCCTCCAAGTACAGGCGTTGAACGATTTGTGACGTTCGTCTGGGTGCATATCCGAACATGTTGTAAGCTTCGCTCTGCAATGCGCCCAAGTCGAAGGGTGGGGGCGGCGCTTGGCGGAATTGTCTGATTTCAATCTTCTCTGCGGTTCCATCTTTTCCTTTGATTGCATCTAGTATTGCTTCTGCCTCGTGTTTGGCCTCAATTTTTTCTTTCTCGTATTGTGCCTCAAAAGTCCGCTCGCCAATTTCGGCCTGTGCCTTGATTGTCCAATAAGGTACAGGCACAAAGGTTCGAATGCTCTTTTCCCTCAGACCTAAGAATTTTAAGGTTGGGCCTTGTACGCGCCCCGTGCTGAGCGTCATGTACTTTCCGCTATGATTCTTCAGGGCAGCCGTGAGGGCGCGGGTGAGGTTTATGCCATAGAGCCAGTCCACTTCATGTCTTGCGCGTCCAGCTTCTATGAGTCCGAAATCCAGATGTGGCGATAAGGTTTCATAAGCCTTTTTCAGTTCATTGAAGGTCAAGGTTGAGTACTTCATTCTTCTCGCGATTTTTTCTTTCTCTCCACATGCATATCTCAGAATCGTGTAGCCTATGAGGCTTCCTTCCACGTCATAGTCGCATGCATCGATGAACGTGTCGGCACCCTGCGAAAGCTTCACAAAGCTCTCAACCCATCGTCGAGTGTACTTCGCGTTTCGCTCTGCCAAGTATCTTGGCTGCCACTGAAAAGCGAAAACGGGATACTGGCTTCTTCCCCTTCCTTCTGCCGCAACAGTATACAAGTGCCCAATCGCCGGCACCACAACAATTTGCCTGTCCCGGCTTGCGGTGTAGTACGGCACGTGGTTGATCTCATTCCTCTTTGGCTGCTGCTTAGCATCCAGAGCTTCGGCGATTCTCTTGGCAGCATCTGGCTTTTCTGTCACGATCAACGTGTAACTCATCTTCACAACCTGAGACCTGTTTTTCCCTGAGCGGCGCGTCGCCTTCTGCTCTTTATCCTTGTACTTGATTCGAAGTTCATAAGTCTAATTTTTGAGGGAAGCCATACCAACGTACACTCCCAGAAGTTTGGATCAGTCGCTTGCGGGAGAATCGATCGAGTGACCTGCACACCACAAGAAGGTGAACACTAACGACTAATTTGGATCAAGGCACCATTGATAAGTATCGAGGAGTGAGTGAGAAGCTCGTTGATTCATCCCTGCTTGCCCGCTTGAGAGCGTTTTTTGATAGGAAGTACACGTTAGTCGAGGTGCTAGGCTGGGTTCATGAAAGAGTGAATTGGGATAATGGCGAAATACAACGACACGACGATCCGCTGGAAATATTGGCTTACGGCAGGGGCAGATGCGGTGAGTTCAGCATACTATTCACGGCTCTGTGCTTGTCTCACGGCTACAAGGCCAGATTGATACTTGATATGTCTGATCATGTGTGGACCGAAGTGTGGGATCAGACGAAGGACAGGTGGATGCATGTTGACCCTTCTGAGAAGAGAATCGATGATCCGCTAATGTATGAACGAGACTGGAAGAAGAACCTGTTCAGGGTTTATGCTTTCGAAAACGGCGAGGTGGAAGACGTAACGAAGAATTACAAGATACACGACGACTTTGTTCGATAGATAGAATTATGAAAGGGAAGAAGGGCTAGGCAACGGTGCCAACGCCTGAATCATACGATCTTTTTCCAACATGCCGCTGATCAATATATGCAATCATGCCGTTTTTGAAGCCAGAGCGGAGGTCTGGAACTGTTGGAGAACGTCTTTCTTTTCCATTATGTGGCCGCAATAGTGACATTTCAATAACAGAGGTTCTTCATTGTCGACGTAGAACTTTGGTTGCACGGGTTCGTTACCGTTGCTTATGCATGCGGGGTTTGCACATTTGACGATGTTCTCAATTGCTTTCGGCAGTTTGACTTCCTGTTTTCTCACGACCTTGTAGCCGCGAATAATGTTGATGGTTGCGTGAGGAGCCAGCAATGCGATCTTATGAAGTTCCTGAGGGTTTAGCTCTCTCCTCTCGATTTTGACTATGTCCTTAGCTTTGAACCGCTTGCTCGATACATTAATCGCGATAGTAACCGTTCCCATCTCTCTGCCGGTTATTCCCAGCATCCTCACAACATCTAACGCGTGTCCAGCAGTAATGTGGTCAATAACTGTCCCATCCTTGATCTTAGAAACGTGCAGTTCAGTTTCACTCACATGAAATCCTCTCTGAAAAGAGGCTATGCACAAAACAAAGATAAAAAACTTTAATTCATATTGAACCATCTGCACGGTTTTATTGCAGGTCTCCAGATTTGTAGTCGCCAAGCCGCGTCGTACTCTTTTGCTTGGAAACCTTGATCCAGAATATTGCAGTTCCCAATGCGGTAATTATGGATGATGCGTAGAATACGTTGGCGTAGGCGGCATACGCTGGGATTCGCAATGTTTTGACTTGAAAGTCTGCGAGAGGACCTCCCACAAGAAGGCCAGCTGGACCCCAGCTTAGAGCTATGACTGTGTTGTATCGTCCAAACAGTCTGCCCCTTCTGTCCTCAGGTATGATGTCTGCTGCGAATGCGAAGCCTACAGTGAGAACCATCCAATAAGAAGCTCCGTTCAGGCCATAGACGAGCGTCATCGTCGTAACATTGGAGGACATCCCGTAGAACAATGGCGTGACAATTGCCAATATCAGCCCAGAAAAGAGGATAAGTGACTTGCCGAATCTATCTACAAGCCGACCGCAAGCTAGGCTCATGAACATTCCACCCACGGTGAACGCGATCAGTACCAAGCTTGCTTCTTGATCTGTGAGCATTATCCCAGTTGGAGGTGTGATATAAACGAGGAACACTTGATTGACACAAGAGATTCCGATGACGATTACGATGAGGGATATGAGAAACCATTTGTAAGTTCTTTTGTCGTAATGCATGGACGTCGACGTTTTTTGGTTCTCAGCTTGTTTATCTGCGGTTTTCTGTGTCGATTTGTCCGTTGACTTCGATGTTATCCACATCAATATTACGCCAACGATGAGCATAATTATGACCGTGTAAAAGATTGTTCCTCGGCTGAAGCCTTCTCCATTACTGTACAGGTATCCTGCGAAGGTTATTCCTATCATCCTGCCAAGTGACCCGATGAAGTTGAGTATTCCAATTATGCTGGTTCGATTCTTGCTTGTAGTAACCTCTGCCAGCAGGGCGGCCCATCCTACGTCTGACATTGACCAAAAGAACTCCAGAATCGAAAGGCCGATGATTAAAGACAGGCCAGCTGGGAAATTGGCTTCGGCGTTGAGGAGTGACTTATGAACTTGGAAGACTATGAAGTAGAACATTGCGGCAGTAGATTCGCCTGCGATTACGAGTTTGGCTCTCAGCTTATGTCGGTCGGCGATTCTTCCCCAAAGGAAGTTCTGGCCCAGTGAAGATCCTACCATGTTAAGTGTTCCCAACAGGGCGGTGTAAGTCACGCTATGCATGAGACCATACAGGTAGGTTATCATGAAGGTGTAGAATACGCCTCTTCGGACAAAGGTGAGCAGCTGAAATACGCCCAAATTGATGAACACATTCTTTCGAGCTGGTTGTTCGTTTTTCACCGAGTGTTCTCCCGCTTTTGGAACCTAATTCGAAAACATGCCCTGACCCTAAATCGATTCTGATATTTTTGCTTATTCTCACCGCCGGTCTGAACGATATTCAAAAGTGAGGATCACGCGCCTTGTCTTTCTCTTCAGAGAACACAACGAGCACCAGCCTGCGTGTCCAGAACGCCTGCAAATAGTTATTTAGAAGTTACTGTGAAGTTGTGTGTTTGGGTATCGAAGTGGAGTTCAAGGGCAGAGACATAATATCTATCAAGGATTTCTCTCGCGGAGAAATCGACTTCATCTTCAAGACTGCAAAATCCATGGAACCATTGGCTGCAAAGGGCTCTGACATGCTTAGGGGAAAAATCCTTGCAACACTGTTCTATGAAGCGAGTACTCGAACTCGTTTAAGCTTTGAATCAGCCATGCTCAAGTTAGGCGGTTCCGCGATAGGATTTGCCGAAGCAGAGATAGCCTCAGTCAAGAAGGGTGAAAATCTTGCCGACACCGTTCGAACGGTGGATAACTATTCTGACGTGATAGCGCTGAGGCATCCGCTTGAAGGCGCCGCAAGGTTAGCGGCAGAGTTCGCGAAAGTACCTGTCATTAATGCTGGCAGCGGAGCTGAAGAGCATCCGACACAAGCTCTTTTGGACTTGTACACTATGAAGAAGGAGAAGGGCAAGATTGAGGGATTGAAAATAGCCTTTGTTGGCGACCTTAGGTATGGAAGAACCGTTCACTCGCTTGCCTACGCTCTCTCGCTTTACAATATTGAATTGTATCTCGTTTCGCCTGAGACTCTCAAGATGCGGCGGGAAGTTCTCCAAACGATAAAGGAGCGAATACCCGTAGTGGAAAAGGCGAATCTTGAAAAAATCATTCCGCTCGTAGACGTTTTGTATGTCACGAGGATACAGAAAGAACGCTTTCCTGATGCCGCTGAGTACGCTAAGGTGAAGGGTTCATACAAGATAGACTTGCCAACACTGACTGAAGCCAAGAAAGACCTGATAATTCTTCATCCGCTTCCTCGAGTTGATGAGATAGCCGCTGAAGTGGACAACACGCCTTATGCGCGCTATTTCCAACAAGTCTGGAACGGCATAGTCGTCAGAATGGCCCTCTTGGCTCTAATATTAGGGGCAGTGAAATAGGGTTCAGACCAGCTCGGCACTGACAGCTTATGAGTACATGAAACGATCGTAGAATGTCAAAGTGCCAGTTGCGCCGCATGAAGGACACTTGTGTAGGAGGCCGACCCAACTCTCTTCGCAGTTGGAACAATATGTAAGTTTACGATCGTAAGTGAAGAATTCTGACCGTGGGTCCTCTGCAACCTGTTTGGTTAGGGACATGAGCTCATCTGGTTGGTGTTCGGTGCCCTCAGGCTCAATTACGCTCAGACCTCCGCCAGCTTGCAATCCGTTCATAATCTTGGCGTCAAACACTCTGTGGTCCGGGGGAATCAGGCCTTCCCGTAAATGCAACACATTGATCGTGGAGTAGAACGGCTTTTCTCTTGTTCCAGAATACTTCACCTTTCCAAATCCGAATCTGTCAATATCCAGCTGCGCCAATCTCTCAGCTGCCTCTACGTCAGGTAGCACAGATGAATGCAGACGTTTCATGCGTTTTTTGCCCATCTTATGGGTAAAATCAGATATGCATTGAACCATGTTTTCCATAAACCGGCGAGCTTTTTCATCCTGGGGATTCCTGCCGTAGAACGATTCCAACGTCTCCTCCAGTCCAACCATGTTAACCAGGCGTGAGGTATTCTCAAGTCTGAAATATTGATCACCACTTACGCTTTGCAAGAGGAAGGGCAGCAGTCTAGTGCCGTTCTGTTTGAGCGCTGCATACTTGATGTCCAAGGCTCGAGCTGCCATCTCGAGTCTTTCCTGAAGAAGATCAAGGAATTTCGCTTCATCCTTCTCGCATTCGTACGCGATTCGGGGCAAGTTTACCGCGACAGATCCGAGAACGCCTGTGCGAAGGGTGTCAGTCTCCCAGTCTTCGTTTAGGTCTGGCATAAACTTGTGTCCAAGACCAGAGAAGACGGTTTGCTCCTCCCCTTTTCTCAATAAAGAAGCGAAATATGCTAGACCTTTGTCTGACACGAGCCGGTGCGCTTTCAGCAGCAAAGCTTTGGCTCTCTCATCTACAAATGCTTCGGTCCTTATTTTCGCTATGATTTTGGGTCTAAGCAGTGGCTTGCGCTGGCATTGCTCGACTAACGTGTCAAGAATTGCTGATGTCAGAAGTTGGGCCTCTTCCGCAAAGTCTTCATACTTACCGATGGACTTTCCGAGGGGTCCTATGGCCTGCTTGTCGGCGATGAAGTTTGGAATAGAAAGTTCGAGGCATAATGATGTATCCATGATTTGATTCAGGTTGGAAATGAATAGTTGCAGTGCTTCTTTGATTCTCTGTGGGTCAACACCCTTGGCAAAGGGAGCGAGAAAAACGTTGAAGTATTCAAGCGTCTGTGCTTCGGCAGTTTCGTTGGATGAGTGCATGAGAACGTTGAAGGTGGCAGAAAGGGCTGATTCTAGGTTCTGCGGCGGAGAGAAAGAAAGTTGGAAGGCGTTTGTCTTCTCCAAGTTTAGCCCGTGCTGATAGAAGAATCGTAGATCATGCACGACCTCGCTTGGTTTGGTGATCCATGAGCTTAGACCGCTGATATGTAGCAAACCGGCCAAGTGCGCGTCGGAAATGTCTCTTGGAAATACTTTGAGAAGCATGTACTCACTCAGGACAGCGTCTCCGGCTGCGTTGCGTATTGACTCTGCATCTTGAATATCGGTGGTTCTTGCTTCGACTAGCATGGTGACTTCATGCACTGGGAGTCCTAAGCGAGTGAGCTTGTGCCGATATTCTTCCATACCTTTTTCTATAAGGATAGTGTTGACAACTTCTCTGACAAGGGGGGCGGTCATGTACTTGGTTTTTGACTTGAGGAGCCGTTTCTCGGCTTCGTTTGCCACTTTCTGAGCGAGTTCCGCTGACATTTTTGCTTCTTTTATGAGGGAGCTGGCGATTTTGTTGGAGTCGAATTCCTCGAGCGCGAGTCTTGAAGCGCGGACGAGTATTTCCTTAGATTTTGAGGAACTCTTTTCAATGCGGTCCGCGACGTCTATGACCATTTTGCCCAGTTCAGTTAGGCCGTATTTTCTTGTCTCAACGTCAGCCTCGATCAGGTCTGCTTTAAGCAAAAACTTCAGGTGGTAGGCAAACCGTCCAGCATCTCTGCTGGGATTCATCTTTAGCGAACTCATCAACTCAGTGTAGGAGAGAGGTCCCTTGTCAAAGAGAAAATTCAGAATTTGCAGCCTCAGAGTGGAGGAGACAGCCTTGAGCACTCTGACTCCGCGCACGCGATGAGGAACAGACAAGGCTTGCAGAACTCCCTTTCAGCGGTAGATCTATTAGTATTCTGCGCAAGGGTTTAAAGATTAAGGAACGCTTATTTTCATGGACTCAGACAATCATATACCATGCGGGGCTGTCGGCTAGCTTGGTCTAGGCTTGTAGCCTCGGGCGCTATAGACCCCGGTTCAAATCCGGGCAGCCCCATTATTGGACTTGAACCAATTTCGGTTCTAATCCCCAAGGGGTCTAAACTCTCGCGCGCCAATGTCGTTTTCACTCTTTAGTTGAGGGTTTTGGTGGCTCTATTCTCACTTTTATTTCTGTCACTTCGTCGAACTCTTTCTTCACTTGTTCCTCTACTTGTGTTGCAATCAGATCGGCTTCTCTGACCGACATATCACCATCAACGACAATATGCATGTCACCCATTAAGTATGATCCGAGCTTCCGCATACGGATGTCGTGCACTTCTTTGACGTTCTTGACGCGTTTTGCTATGTTTTCTATGTCCCACAGGATGTCTGAGCATTGGCACGCGTCCATCAGGATCAACGAAGATTCTTTTATGACTGAGTATGCAACAGTGAAAACAAAGAAGGCGATTATTATTCCAGCAATGGAATCTGTTACTCCGATGTTCAAGTATTTGCTCAAGGCTATGCCTACAAAGGCCGTTACAGAGGTGAGCACATCCTTGGTTGAGTTGAACGCATCTGCCTTGAGCGCTAGAGAATCGTATCTTCTGGCAGCGCGAACTTTGAAGAACAGTATGACCCCAGCTGCAACAGCTGCCAAGAGTGCGGTTGCCATAGCTATCTCTGCATTGACTATCTCTCTAGGGTGAAGCACCCCCTGATAAGACTCATAAAGGATCAGTCCGCCTGAAATAGTCAAGACGAAAGCGGCGATAATGCTGCTGAAGTTTTCAACTCTGTAGTAGCCAAAATGGAATTTACCGTCTGGCGCCTTTCCAGACAAACGTAAGCCAATCCAAACGATCAACGAAACAATAGCATCGGCAAAGGATTGGACACCATCGGCAATTAGGGCAAGACTGAAAGAGAATATTCCAATGAACACTTCAGCCATGCCGACCAACACAAGAACCACAAAGGATTTAGCTGCAACCTCTCCACCCTTGGCAAGTCTGCTTGACTGCAATGTTTCAGTCACGTTCCCAACGTCAGCTTCAGTACTGATTATATGAGCACCTATTTCAATTGACCGCGCAATTCTTCAGATTATCATTAATTTTAGCGTGCATGTCTGTTCCTTATTTAGCGCGTGCGCTTCGGGCGTGGGAAAGGGCAATCCCATTACGCTTCACCGTCAGTCCTCAGAATGCTTATAGAATTGGGCATCTGTGAAATCCGTCACGACGAAGAGTGCAAAAGCGTATCCTCAGACGAAGGCGGCGAACCCTAACCCACTCTTTCTGCCGCTAAACGTTGACCAAGATTTGATCTTTCTCTACTTTAACTTGGAAAGCAGGCTCCGGGTTTTTCGCGGGTCCCTTCACAACGTTGCCAGTTTTCACGTCGAAGTTTGAGCCGTGGCATGGGCACTGGACGATCCCTCCTTCTTTGAGGCTACCGTCTGAAAGGTTGCATTTCATATGG
>JBGPBS010000002.1:0-61557 GCA_041481365.1 Bathyarchaeia archaeon | reverse complement strand
GGTGCTGCCGCCGTCCCTGTTTCTTCATGCCCTTCTTCGCCAATCATTTCTTACCTTCTCCTTTCTCCTCTTTGAGGGGATCACGTAGAGCTTCTTACCAACTAGTTTTTCAGGGTCTCGCGTCGTGGGTCTTATCGCCACGTACGGCGAGGATACGGGCCCGAATATGTCGAAGACTACTCCGACGGATTTCAGGTTCTCGTCAACGACTGGCTCGCCCATTTTCGGGGAGTCTTCAACTTTGACTATAATGTTTCGGCTTGGACTCAAATGCAGAACTGAACCTAATCTTCGCAATCTATTAGTGTCCCCTCGAAAAGTAGGATGCCTAAACAAAAAAACGTTATTTAAACCTTTCCCACTTGCTGCATAGGCAAAGCCTGAAGGAATCATTTCTTCGAGCTTTCAGCATGTTGCATCGAGAGTCAGATTCGCCATCCTATAGCTCAGCAGGTCTCGCATCATCCCCCAGCACACGTTTTTCGCAGTTGTCTTGTTTGGTTTTGAAGGTGAGTATGTGCGTATGGGCCTGACGAAACGTTCAAAGAGGTTTGAGCAAATTGACCCCGCAAAACAGCCTGCCCGTCGGCTTTTTCGCTTACGAACTTTCGAAGAGGCATTATGAGCTACCCCCTCCTAGGTTTCGACATGGGATGAATATTTGGATCCAAATATGTAACAGGTTACGTGGCGTTTGGTTTCAGCGGTTGAATTGGTGTGTAGATGTCGTCTTCCGCGATGTTTTTTGGTTTGTGGCTTGAGTGTTCTGTGGATGCTTTGGTTGTGTATGCTTGTCAGTATGGTGAAATGGTTCACGGGGCATATGCATGGGTGGCGGATTGTTTTGACGCGCGATCATGAAGCTTCGCTCGGCTACATCAATTGAAGATTCTTCTTCAAAACGCCAGACGGAGAACGGGAGAATTAGGCCTTCGAGAAATCGAATAGGCTAGCTCCGGCTGCTGAGGCCTCCTGAAAAAGCTGAATGCCACTCTTTGACTTTGAACAGGCATCGTTCGTGTGCGCCTCTGTGCTGTCGAGTTGTGGCTTCGTTTGTGTGTCTATTTCCGTCGAGTTTATCAGAAGGTTTGAACATTGAAGAGTTCTTATTTTGAACTTGGATTAGGATCTGGGATTGTCTGAAGAAACATCTCTGACACACGTTCAGTGAAAGATCAGACAGGCAAGAAGCCGCGGTATGGTTGGATGCCTCAGCGTCATTCTTGGAGCAGCTCCCGTCGGTTTAGCTGTCTTTATCTCCTCTGCGCTGGCTCCCGAGTGGATTGAAGCCACTATCGGCGCACTTTTGATGGCCACTGGGCTAGCTGATACTTTTTGGTTATGAAAATCAACGAAGCATACTCTTGACGCAGTTGAAGAGAATGACGACGAAAACTCCTACCTGTCGAAATTGTGGAAAACTGATGCCGAAAAACTCCACAGTTTGCCCATTTTGCGAGTCTGCAATACAAACTATCCAACCTCGGCCGAGCTAGGGTTTCCGCTTCAACAGAAGGTTCTGCCGAAAATTATATAGGTTGACATGACACCGTCATATAACCTGGGTACTATGAGAGACCTTGTTTTCGTCGTAGCCCTAACGCTTGCATTAGGCACTTTGGGTTCTTCTTTGAGATTTGCCGGTGCAGATTCAGGCCAGGCTACTTTCATCATGGCTGATGGATCTGTCAATCCATCAACCGTCCCGATACAAAGAAATGGAAACCTTTTCACTCTAGTTGGCAACATCCATATAACGCTCTATGACGATGGAATCGTGATTGAAAGAAACAACACGGTTCTTGAGGGAGCAGACCACGTTCTCATGGGCCCAAACATTGCTGAATCAGATTTTACCGCCGGAGTAAGAATAATGGGCGGCATAGACAACGTGACGATTAGAAACTTGGAAATAGAGGAATTTGCATACGGCGTGTGGCTCAATTGGTCTCGAGACAGCGCAGTCTATGGAAACAACCTCACAAATGACAGATTTGGAATCCATATGGAAAGCAGCCTGCGCAACCTGATTACTGGAAACAACATTTATGGAAATAAGATCGCTGGCTTTGAGTTACTCTGGAGCTACGACAACAACATTACACTGAACAACATCTATGACGGCGTCAGCCTCCCTGGTACTCTCCACAACAACTGGGATGACGGCGTTTCAAGAGGCAACTACTGGAGCAGCTACAACGGATCAGACATGAACCATGACGGAGTGGGAGATCAACCATACATCATAGACCCGAACAACGTAGACCATTATCCCCTGATGATCCAACAAACGATAATACCAGAATTTCGATCGGCTCTAATTCCATCAATGTTCATGGCAACAACATTACTCATGGCATCACCCTTTAAGAAAACGAAGAGAGACAGAGTTTCGCGCTAGTTTGCCAAATAGTTTCGCACAGTCAGCATAGTCAAACTTTAAAGTGAAAGCCGCTCTGCCGCGGTTCTGAAGATTTAATAGCAAGTTCATAATCCTACCATCATGTTTGTATCGTAGTCCATCCTAGAGCGGTCGTAGTCTAGCCTGGTCTAGGACATCAGCCTGCCACGCTGACGACCCGGGTTCAAATCTCGGCGACCGCACCACTCATCGTCATTCAATAGAGAGGATTTTCGTTCGGTAGATCCTTCAAACCACAATGACGCACTTTGGCAGGTATGCCTCGTGGGCATCATTTTTCTTGCCGCTTCCATCTGTTATGATTCTTTTCATGTCCTATTAGGTTCGAACAACTTGAGGTTTTCATGCGAAAAATGCCTTTATGGGTTGAAATGCAAAGGGTATTCCGAGGAAGCTTGAAGGAGGATTTACATGCCGCGAAAAATAATCAAGGTTTGCTTGACTATCGAACAGAAGAGACTGGTTGAAAGGATATGCCACAGTCTCGCTTGAGTGAAAGCGAACTCCTGCGAGAAGGGTTCATGGATGCCAGAAGCGTGGGTCTCGTGACTGAAAGAATTCAGGGATGATTATAGCATGCACACGTCTGCACTCAGACTGAAACTGGCGCGCGCCTATCAGACCCACTCGGTAACCATTGCTAGGGAGAATCCTGACGCGTTTTCCAGATCACTTAAATATTCTTGCCAGCGGATAAGACCCTGTGCAAATCGAAAGCATAGAATTCACCAAGCTTGAGAAGTTTTCGAAGGTGAACAAGTCCGCGTTAGATTACTTGGCCCCGGACATCGGGAAAGTCTATGCTGTCGCTATTACGAGGGACAGATGTCCAGCTTGCCACAAGCAGAAGCCGAAGCTGGATAAATTAGCATCGATCTTTGAGCAGAAGCACAAAGGTAGAGTGGTTTTCATTCGAATCCATGTAAGGCGGCCTCCAACGTCGGAAGAGGAATCACTGCGGAGCAAGGATATGTTCGGCCACTATTTCTATCCGACTAACCTGATCCTGCTGAAAACCGAAGATAGAGGAACGATAGAATACTACAGAAATACCTCTCCAACAATGAGCGAACTTGGCAGAAACATCGAAAATGCCCTTGAGACAGCTGCAATTCTGAAAAAAGAGAAAAAATGATCCGAAAGACACCGGGACTGCCGATCGAAATAATGATGCCGAACTGTTTTCCAAGAGAATGAATTCTGTGTAATGATGAGACGTTCCGAAATGCTTATATCGTAAGATGTCATATTCTAACTGTGAATATGTCCGAAAGCAGACATATTGTATCTAAGTAAAACAAAAATACACATGGTGTAGAACATGATCGAAAGCATGTTGCAAATCCTCCTCCCCACAATATGGGCATGTTTTGCGGCTTATGGAATATGGTACCTAACATCAGCAAAACACTACGTTCCCATAACGGGCAACGAAGCAAGAGCATTATGGCACATCCACAAGCAGAACGTTCGATGTAACGCGAAGAAGTGCAAGGAAATAAGACGCGGAGGCAAGATCGTAGGATTCGAATGCGCATGTGGATATAAACAAGTCCAAGAACGCCCTATAGTAGGTAGCCTCCCATCAAGCAAGATCAAATTTGAAGATCCAGAATGCTCTACATTTGACAGTCTGCACACGACTTACAAATCAAAGTGAGGATCACCACCGAACATCAAGAGCCCACAAGGATGAAGTTCCGACATTTCGCCCGCTCACTAGAGCACAGACCTAGTGCATGTCTCAAACGGACGATCGAATTTCGGAACCAGAAAGAGGCTGAGATCAGTCACCCATTGGCTCGAGTGTTTTGCTTCTGCTCGAAGTGCCAAAGGTCAGGCTTGTTTCCCCTGAAAACATGGATAGATGCACTTGACTGACTCAGACCTTAGGTCACAAACGGTTTCAATCCTTCTCTCTGAGCCATTGCGCAACACGTGATTCGCTTGCCGTCGCTGCTTCTGTTTCATGCAATTCACATTTTCTAGGGAACCATGCATATAATTGCCGACAGAATGGATTGCACGAGGACAAGTATTAAATAGTCTCAACGTTCATAAAAGTGGATCTTGAACTACAGATTTAATCGAGGTGATATCTGAATGGTGAAGGAAGGGAGAGGACGCCTATTCAGGAGGAAAGATGGAAAGTACCTTATCTATCTTCCACTGGATCTGGCTGAAGACAGCATGTTCCCGTTCAAAAACTTCAGCAAGACAAAGAGAGGCGCCGACTCAGTCGTACTCAGAATAAGTTTCAAACCCGGAGACGACAAGCTTCTCATAGAAAGAGGGAACGAATAGCAAGGAACAGGCAAAAAGCCAGTAAAGATCAGCACCCAAAGTTTTTTCTTCTTGACTATTAGAAGGTACAGGCAAAGGCGTTCACTTTTAATACGTAGTTTGGATTCATAAGGATTAAGTCAGACCAGCCTGACAAACTCAATTGTCTAGCATCAAATATCATAAGCGCAGATTGAATGAAGCGTTTATGCGAGTTCCAGACTTGGCGCAATCGCCGCGAACCCAAATGCGCCAGAAAAAACGCAGGAGTTGAATGGTGCGGCAAAGATTGAATTGTCTAGTTTGAAGTGAATCTTGGTGATCAAGAAATTGAAGTACGCTCACGCAGATCGAGGTAAGATTAAGAGAAACGTCGAAGACTCTGGAATTTTCGTCGGCACAAAGGGAGTTATGGCCGATTGGAAAAGAGGCAAAGACCTGATTAGACATCAGTATGAAAGCATGATCAACAACATGCAGATTGGCCTGTGCATTTGGCACTTCGAAAGAATTCAGGACTCGATAATCTTCAGACTTGTCGCAGCCAATCCCGCCATCAAACTGTTCAGCAGACCGCTCACAAAAGACATCATAGGCAAGACTATGGAAGACACATTTCCAGAACTGGGTAAGGAAATCGCAAAGATCAGCGAGGAAATTATTCATTCTAGAAAATCAAGGAGCCTAGGAGAATTCTGTTACAGCCAAAGGCACAATCGTGAAAGCTTCATTTCCATTAACGCTTTTGCGCTTCCAAACGATTGCATCGGCATGACCTTTGAAGACATAACCGAACGAAAACAGATGGAAAAAATAACGCGGCAAAGCGAGGAAAAGTATCGCAGCGCATCGCAGAAACTGGAGAGTCTGATGAGAAGTTCTGCCACAATGCTCCAAACAACAGACTTGCGCGAACGACTCAAAACCATCGCCACGGCAGTTCGGGAACAAGGATGGGAAAGAGTAGTCATATCATTAAGAGACGAAAACCTCAACACGACAGATGTGGTCACGGCGGGTCTCACGTCCAATGAAGAGCAATATTTGAGAGAACACCAAGCACCAGGAGGTGTATGGCGAAAGCGTTTGAGTTCCATGTTTGAAAGGTTCCACCTAGGAGAATTCTACTATCTTCCATGGACCGACTCATTGGTCCGAAAACAGTTCAAATACGCACTTCGCAGCAAAGTCCTGAAGAAAGAGACAATCGATTGGAACCCAGACGATTTGCTCTTCGTCCCACTTCGATTGCCTGATGGCCAAGTCGTGGGCATAATGAGCATGGACGATCCTAAGGATGGGCGCCGACCAACACAAGAATCATTGGCTCCTCTCGAGCTCTTTGCTCATCAAGCTGCAGTCGCCATTGAAAACGGGAAGCTAATACAACAAGTGAAAGATTATGCCCAACACCTAGAAGAAAAAGTAGAAGAGAGAACCAAAAATCTGAGAAAAAGTGAGGAAAAGATCAGAAGCATATTTGCCGCTTCACCTGACGCTATTACAGCCACTGACCTTAACGGAAACATAGTCGAATGCAATGACCAAACATTGAAAATGTATGGATACCCCTCAAAACAGGAATTGATAGGCCAAAGCGCTCTCAGTCTCTTTGCCCGAAAAGACCAAGAAAGAGCCATTGAAAACATGAAGAGAACATTCGATGAAGGACAGATCAAGAACGCAGAATACACCTTCGTGACCAAAAGTGGACGCGAGTTTCCAGCTGAGCTATCTTCAAGCATTGTCTTGGACGCCTCTTACAACCCACTGGGTTTCGTTGCAATAACCAAAGACATAACTGAACGCAAACAGATGGAGCAACAACTCTTCAAGTCTGAAAGATTAGCAGCCATCGGCGAGTTGGCGGGAATGATTGGCCATGACCTGCGCAATCCTCTAACAGGCATTGCGGGAGCCGCATACTATCTGAAAGCAAAATACGGCCGAAAACTGGATGGAAAAGCAAAAGAAATGCTTAGCATAATCGGAAACGACATCGAATACTCAAACAAAATCATAAACGACCTGCTTGAATATTCGAAGGAAGTCAGGTTGGAACAAACAGAAACTACCCCTAAAGCGATAATAAACGATGCCATAGGGCTTCTGAGAATTCCAAAAAATATCAAACTGACTGATTCCACAAGAAAAGAACCTAGGATTAACATCGATATGGGCAGATTGAAAAGGTCATTCATCAACATAATCAAAAATGCTCTAGACGCCATGCCTAAGGGCGGGACGTTGACGATAACTAGCAAAAAGTCGAACAGCAACGTGGAGTTTACCTTCATCGATACCGGAACAGGCATGCCAAAGGAAGTCACTCAAAAGATTTTCACACCCCTGTTTACGACAAAAGCCAAAGGCATGGGGTTCGGCCTAGCCATCTGCAAACGCAACATAGAAGCGCATGGAGGCCACATCAAAGTCCAAAGTGAAGTAGACAAGGGAACCACCTTTACGGTAACAATTCCGATCAACCACAAACCTGAACAAACTGAAAAGCTGTGGATCAACTTACCAGAATCCTTGACGACCACAAGCAAAGCTCTAAACAAGTATCGCTAGATATTGGTCAAGAAACACGATTCCCGATTGGAGAGCCGAGAAATCACAGTTGCCTCTGCTCATTGCCCCTAATGGCCTCTATTCCTCGTATTTGTTTACCACTTCTCTTGTCTGAGAGTTGATAGCGCCCGCAAACGTGTGAAAAGACATTTATCCTCAAGAGAAATCCAATCTTCAGGGCTCCGGTAGTATAGTCCGGTCAAACCTAACAAAGGACCATGTATTGCGGCCTCTCGACACTTCAAAGGTGATAGAAAGCCGCGGACCCGGGTCCAAATCCCGGCCGGAGCACCATTTATCAACGAGTGCAGATATGCGATGAAAATGGACAACAACGAACTACGTCTCAAGAGCGATTTGGAGAAAGCATGGTTCGAGCATCGTTAATCTGCGAAATGGTTTTCTTGGGCTCCTTGAGCATCAAATAGAAAGGCAAGGAAGCAATGTACAATAACGCTACGATGCCGCATGGTACAACTGCGTCAGGTTTCGTGGAGTTCCAAACGTAATAGCCAGCATTCGGTCCAACAGTAAGACCGACTCCATTAAGCGTCTGGGTTATCCCTGAAACCCTCGCACGTCTGTGCTCAGGAACGAGATCCATAAGCCAAGCCGAAATTGCAGGTCCGCTGATGTTTCCAACAGCACTTACACCCCCAGTATCAGTGAGAAATCGAGGAGTGACCTGCTGAAGCCCAAAAGCAAAACCAAGGGGACGCGCGCGCGACTTGCCAAACCTTTCTTGGACCAAATCAAACGCCACACTCGACACCTTCAAGAGAAACTGGCAGAATTATCCTGGTCGTAAAGATTGATTTGATCATAACGGACGCAAGAAAAGTATTCATCACAGGTGATCCAGCAAGAGGCGAACTGCGGACGCCCAACCTAATCCTAGCCTCAGGCAATTAAGTAGCGATAGATGTGAAAGGCGTCAAGATACTTCAAAGCTATCCAGGCAACAGCTTAGAGGGAAAAAAAGTCTAGGATCTGCCACAGACCAAGCGCGCTGTAAACCTGGACTTGGACCACACAAAGAAGAAGAATATGAGATCAAAAACACCCTATCATTTGTGAATCGTGATCAGCTAATTCTTCTAGGTCATGCATGAATCATACATTTCTTCCTCAAAAACGTCACTAGAAAACTTTAATTCTGTCAGACTTTCTGTCATAAGAACACACTGGTGAAAAACGTTGGCCACCTTAGCTCAGCTCAAGCTTGCCATGGGAACCAGTATATTCGTAGTGGCCTTCATTTTTGCAGCGTTCTTGGCAGTGATATTGGTCATCGTCCAAGCATTTGTTGTCCAGTTAGACTTGATTTCTAACATTATTCTGATTGTCGCCCTTCCAGTACTTTTCATACTATTTCAGTATCTCATAGGACCAGCCATAGTCAAAATGTCAACGAGGCTGCAATATTTGAAACCAGGGGATAACCCGTGGCTCGAATCTACTGTAAAGCAGCTGGCAGACAAGAGTGCAATACCGATGCCGAAGCTCGCGGTAGTTCCGGACAATACTCCAAACGCGTTTGTTTTTGGAAGAACCTCGACGACAGCAACTCTGGCCGTTCACGAAGGATTGCTCAAGAACCTGAATGAAGACGAAATCAAGGGCGTAATTGGCCACGAGTTAGGACACATAAAACACAAAGACTACATCGTAATGACAGTGCTTTCAGCTCTACCGCTGTTAGCCTATCTTGTGGCGCGAGGAACATGGACAGCAGCTTGGATGTCAGGCAGGTCTTCAAGGGAGAAAAACGGAGGCGGCATCGAAGCAGCACTGATCGCAATTGGTGCATTGTCCTTCGTGGTTTACATCGTCTCGCTGCTGGGCGTGATGAGGCTCAGCAGGCTACGGGAACATTATTCAGACGCTTACTCAGCCTACGTCACGGGTTCACCGAGAAGCCTAGAGAGTGCACTCGCAAAGATTACGTATGGCTTATCACTTTCACCGAAACCTGCTGCGGGAGTGAGAGCCTTCTTCATAGGCGACCCAGTGCAGGCTAAGGAAGAAGTCAAAGAAATAATGGATAAAAAAGAAGAATATGACTTGGATCACGACGGCGTACTAGACGAAAAGGAATTAGAAAAGGCCATGGAGAAGGACCCAAAATCCACATGGACGAAAGTGAACAGTTTGTTCGCGACGCATCCCCCGACCTTCAAGCGAATATTACTGCTGGAGGAAATAGACGAGGAAATGAGCAGCGGAAAATACACGAGCGACCGCGTCTACGCTCGTATCTAGAAAAGGCTCTTCAACGCCCTTTTCTTCGCGCAATGCAGATTTATTAGCTTCAAGCTAGATTGAAAACTGAGGTTTAGAGTTGAAAGTCCAGCTTCTCAGGTACACGGCAGACGCCGAAAGACTATGCGGCGCCGCGGCCCTAACGACGACGAAAAGCGGAACCCCATCCGAGATCTTTGCAAAGATCGACCCAGACACCGCCAAAGAGGTAACTAAGCGCGTAACAGGCTATGGACATGGCTCAGTGATTGAACATGCATCGTTCACCTTCAGCATCGAAGGCGTTTCAAGAGCCATGACACACCAGCTCGTCAGACATCGCATTGCGTCTTACACGCAACAAAGCCAACGGTACGTCCGTTACGACACGTTGAAGAACTACGTGACGCCGCCAAGCGTGGCAGGGAATAATGATGCAGAGAAGGAATTTGATGAGACATTGAAGAGGATCTCCGAGACTTATCAGACCCTCCTGCAGAAGGGAATCCCAAAGGAAGATGCACGTTTCATCCTGCCAAACGCCGCCAAAACGAACATTATGGTAACCATGAACGCACGCGAACTCCGACACTTCTTCAATGTTCGCTGCTGCACACGCGCCCAATGGGAAATGAGAGAAACTGCAACTGAAATGCTCAGACAAGCAAAGAAGGCAGCACCCACGCTGTTCGAAAACGCGGGACCAACATGCATAGAGCTGGGATACTGTTCCGAAGGAAAAATGAGACCCCAAGACTGCGACATCGCAGAAATCAGGAAAAAATTCCAAGCCTTGTAGCAGCGTCGACTCTTTTTCTCGGAAAATGCGATAAGAATGACTAGATACAAAATCCTGGCTATCACAACGAAATATTGGATGCCCAAAACAAACTACGTTCTGGAAATCATTGATGGCCTTAAAGGGAAGATTGACGATGGCGACTTCGTAGTCGTTTCGGAGAAAGCCATCTCAACAGCTTCGGGCAACATCATCGATGAGAGCAAGGTAGAGCCCACACTGAGTTCCAAGTTCATCGCAAAATTCTGGATGCGAACCGTATGGGGTTACATTCTTGGTCCCTTGTGCCGCCTGAATGCAAGTTTCCTTCAACATCTTCGTGAATACCCAGTTGAGGCAGGAGGCCGTCACAAACAAGTGGTATTGCATCAGTGCCGTCTTCTTCAAACGCTGATGTTCGGTTCAGAGGACGGCATAGACGCAAGCAATTTGGCATACTCCTACGTGAGTCTACCGTTAAGAAACGGCCACAAGATAGCCCAAAGAATACGAAGAGAACTGCTGCAAGCATTGCACAAGAGAGTATGCGTGATAATCACCGACACTGACAAGACCTACTCTTTCATGCATTTTCATTTCGCGCCACGGCGGACTTCGATTAGGGCTATTCATTCCTTTGGAGGAGTCCTAGCATATGTTGTTGGAAGGTGCCTTGGGCTTAGGAGGAGAGCAACGCCGCTGGCTGTCGCTGGATGCGAACTGCATGTTGAGGATGCACTGGAGATTGCTGAGGCTGCGAATCGCATGAGGGGATTCGGTGCTGGACGAACAGTGTGGGACATGGCAGACAGGTTCAAAGTAGACTTGACTGACGTAACTTGGGAAATGCTTCAGACAGTAAAACATAAACCCATAGTTATTCTAAGAAGCAAGCGGTGAAAACGCCGATGGAAGAGACAACCACAAAGCTCCACGCCTTCTTCAATCCCCGCTCAGTCGCGATCGTGGGAGCCACAAAAAAGGCAGACAAGGCTGGGCACATCATCTTCAAAAACTTTGTTGAGAACAAAAGAAGACAAGTTTTCAAGGGTGAAATATACGCAGTTAACCCTAACGAACATTCAGTTTTAGGCATCAAATGTGTCCCCACCGTAACGAAGATCCCGGGGAATCTCGATTTGATTGTCGTCATTGTTCCAGCGGAAATTGTGCCGCAGATCATGAAGGATGCTGCAGCCAAGAAAGTTGGATCGGCGGTCATAATCAGCGCTGGTTTCGGTGAAGTGGGAAACCATGAACTCGAAAATGAAGTTGCAACAATAGCTAGAGAAGCCGGAATAAGGGTTCTAGGACCAAACTGCCTCGGCGTGTATGATTCACGAACGGGCGTGGACATGCTGTTTCTGCCAGAAACAAAGGTTCTGGCGACAGGAGACGAGGTTGTAGCAACACCGCGGCCCTTGCCGGGAAACATAGCGATTGTCACGCAGAGCGGCGCGTTCGGCGTGGCAGCGCTGGACTATTTGGCAGGTCTGCACACTGGAGTCAGCAAATTCGTGAGTTTCGGAAACAAGATCGACGTCGACGAAGCGGAAATGCTACGTTACCTATATCATGACAATGAAACAAACGTGATACTCCTCTACGTAGAGGACATAAAGTCGGGAAGGAAGTTCATGGAAGCGGCCCAGGAAATCACCAGGAAGAAGCCTGTTGTCGCGTTGAAGTCCGGCAGGACAGATGCGGGTGCACGAGCTGCTGCCTCACACACAGGCGCTATAGCCGGGTCAGACCAGATATACGATGCTGCTTTCGAACAGACAGGCGTGCTCCGGGCACAGGATATGGACGAATTCTTCCACGCAGGGAAGGCATTGTCGATGCAGGTGCCTGCCAAAGGCAAAAACGTTGGAATAATCACGGATGCAGGCGGCCCGGGAATAATGGCAGTCGACGAATGCGGAATGAAAGGCTTGACAGTCAAGCGATTCTCTGAAGAAACAATTGCGAAGTTTGAAAAGCTGAAGACTGATGGAAAGCTTCCCAAGTTCGCGACTAACATGAATCCTGTGGACGTAACAGGTTCAGGTACCTCGGAGATGCTTGTACTTGCTACAGAGATCCTTTTCCAAGACCCAGAGATTGATGGAATAATAATGCTTGGCTTACATCAGATGCCAGCCTTGCAGGAAGATTACGTCGATAAAGTTGCGAAAATTGCCAGCCAATACGAAAAGCCCATAGTCGCCTGCGACATCGGCGAAACGGAAATGGCATTGAGCATCCGCTTGAGGTTCGACCGTTTGGGCATTCCGGCCTACTCTTCACCTGAAGACACTGCGAGAGCAATGAGCGCCCTTTCAAGATACGGAATTTATCTTCAGAAGAAGGGCTACCTTCAGGAATACATTAAGAGCTTTCCAGAGAAAAAGCGGAAAAAGCAAGCTAAAACATGACCTCAATTTCACACAGATTGCCATCGACTAGATTCAGCTTTTTCCTGAGGTTTTCCGCTGAAATAGCTTCTATTACATCTTCCGGATAAAGAGGGATTTCTGGAAAGATGACGGCACATTCTGAACTCATTAGACTGGCCTTGAAGAGTTTTCCGGCGTAGTTACCACTAGCTGGTAAGATTCTTATGCCAGGTGCTTTCGCCAACGCCTCTTTCAACTTAGTGCTTTCTCGCGTTAGCCTTATGTTCAACGTTCCAGGGTAAGGAGAAAAACTCAGCTTCTCCTCTATCTGTTTCTTCACCCATGGAAGACTGACGAATCTTGCTCCTTCGCCCACGCCAGAATAAACTCTGCCTTTCAAACAGAGAGTGTCCAACGAGCCTAGACTCCTCGTTGCCGTTCAAGAGGAACTCGGGAGTTTCAGAAAAAGAGGGGGGCTATTTTTGTTCTTTGAGCCAAGCTGCAACTTTTCTGATCAGCGGGTTAGAAGACATGTCGACAACTGGAACTATCATCTTCTCCCTGGTTTCAATGATTGGCAGGTATTTCGGCATCAACGCGTAACCTACAAAAGACCAGTACACTCGTTTGTGTTCAACCAGTTCCTTTGCGACAGTTTCCGTTGAGGCTGGAATTGGGAAGTAAAGGAAGACCACGCCTTCAGCCCAGTAGAGCCCTGCTGTTTTTCCTCCGGCAATGATGGACGCAAACCTCGCTATCTCGTCAGAAGTCGCGAAAAGGTCGCGTTCCATGACGATGATCTCTTGAAAAGGCTCGAATCTTACGATGACTTCTCCTCCGTCCACGATCGTTCACCCATTCTCATGCTTCTCTGCTCAAGTTCCCTTTTAAACTTATCACAATCTAGGAAAGATTAAAGAGCGAACAGGGCTAAAACCTTAGCCAAACAATTCACAGAGGACCCTAACTTGCCAGAAATCCGAGTGGCACTCGTAGGTGTAGGCAATTCAGCCTCAGCTCTGGTTCAAGGAGTGCACTATTATAAGGACGCTAAAGAAGACGCGATGGTTCCCGGGCTCATGCACGTGAATTTCGGCGGATACCACATAAGAGACGTAAAGTTTGTGGCCGCGTTTGAAGTGAACGAGAAGAAAATCGGAAAAGATCTGGCTGAAGCCATATTCACCGAACCTAATTGCTGCGCCAAATTTGCCGAAGTGCCGACTCTCCACGTCAAGGTTTCAGCTGCTCCCGTAATGGATGGCGCGGCTGAACACATGAAAGGAGTTTTCCACGTTTACAAGGAAGGAGAAATCACTCCGGTTGATGTTGTCGAGACGCTGAAGAAGTCAAAAGCAGACATTCTAGTGAATTATTTGCCAGTTGGCAGTAGGAATGCCACGCGGTTCTATGCTCAAGCAGCTTTAGACGCTGGATGCGCCTTCATAAACTGCATGCCAGAATTTATCGCTTCGGACGGTGCGTGGGCCAAGAAGTTTGAAGAAAAAGGATTGCCGATCGCTGGTGATGACATTAAAAGCCAGGTGGGGGCAACGATCCTGCATCGAAGCCTCGCAAGGCTGTGCGTCGATAGGGGGGTAGTTATTGATGAGACGTATCAGCTGAACCTGGGAGGAGACACTGACTTTCAGAACATGACCGTTGAGGAACGGTTGAAGACCAAACGCATCAGCAAAACAGAGGCTGTCACAAGCATGGTGCCCTACGACCTGCCCACTCGGATTGGACCTTCTGACTACGTGCCGTTCTTAGGGAACAAGAAGATCTGCTACTTGTGGCTGAAGGGCAGAAAGTTCGGCGACAGGCCTTTAACGATGACCGTGAAGCTTGAAGTCGAGGACTCACCGAACAGTGCAGGCGTAGTCATAGACATCATCAGAGCCACAAAGCTGGCGTTAGACCGGAAAATAGCCGGCCAGCTCTTGAGCATATCAGCGTACGCGTTCAAGCATCCGCCCATTCAGGTGCCGGATCCAGTGGCGAAGCAATCTGTGGAAGAGTTCATCCAAGGCAAGAGAAAGCGTTGAACAAAGCGAAGCAGCTCAAGCAGATGCGCGTGCTTTATGGATATGCGTACATTGCCACGTTTACGCAGTACCCGTCGATGAAGTAGTAGTCTTTCATCACTCCATTTTTCTTGAAGCCCCGACTGCCAAGTGTGTTTTTGATGGACATGCTTGTTTCTGGCGCATAAGCGAATAGCGCACGCGTTCGTACGCCTCAGTCTTAAACCCGAATTTGCCGTAAAGCCCTATGGCTTTTTCGTTTCCCTCTATTGTACCGAGCATTAGCCTTCGGCATCCAGATTTGCCGGCCAGATTCTTAGCTTCGTTCATGAGCCCAGCGCCGACACCCTTTCCCCAGAACTTCCTTCTCACCGCTATCCCAAGCCAAGCCACATGGCGGTCTTTTCCAGCTCCTGATCTGAGCCACAGGCTGATTTCACCTGCGGGCTTGCCGTTCAGCTCAGCCACGATGTATTTATTGCCACCTTCTTCAAGGTCCCTCTTGAGTCACTCGCCGACTTCATGCTCGGTTATTGGATAAACACTAATAGCGTATTTCGCGACCTCAGGATCGTTCGCGATATCAGTCAGCCAGTCTAAGTCAGTGGCCAGAAGACAACGAAACTTCATCACCAAGGCATATCCAACCACCGTTCAAGTAGAGTCTCGACTGAATAATCTTTGCGTTACAACACTTCGGCTGGAAGCCCGATGGTCCCTTTCGGGCGATGTGTACTTGAACCCAAGACACATGCCTCAAAGGGCATCCACGTGGCTATCGAGTTTGCTTTTTTCGCACCCACTCAGTTGGACGTTTTCTGTGAGGGGGCACTTCATATTCAAACAAGGAAACCCTCTTCATTTCTCCTTCACCATCAATGGTGAAGCAGTGAGGGCTCAATAGATTTTTGAACATAGAATCTATAGTCTATATAGATCAGAGTTCATGTGATCGACGATAAGAATCAACCAAAAAAGGGGACGACATGTTTCAACTCTAAGCTCTCGCATTCTCGCCTCATAATCCTAAACGACGCGTCCAACTCCTTGCTTCAGCATTTGAGTCACACTATTCTTCAGATTTTCAAAGCACGCGCTCAGCCGAACAGCGTCTTCTTTGGCCATCCCTTCCATGATAAGCTGTTTTTCGAAAGCTCTCCTAGTTTTTCGCACTCGACTGCCCAGTGTGATGTACATCCAAGAAAGGCTGAGGGTCATGCGAATCAGATAGGGAGCCGACAGTACCAAGCTCGTTACAGTTGATGCTTCGCTCATCTGGAACATCTCATCTTATGGAGAAGAAGAACACTATTCTTCCTCTTCTCCTTTTTCTGGTCGTCTTTTGTCAAGCTTTTCTCGGATTCTTCGTTCAATTTCTTCGCTGATTTCGTCTCCGCTTCTCTCACTTCTTCCTCTGCCAGCGCCTCTAAGCATGTCCCCCAGACTTGTGAAGGTTCGCATGTAGTCCTCAGTGAGCTTGACGGCTACCTGCTCAGGCAGTCCGCCGTTCTTCAGTTCCTTATAGTATGCCGCCGCAGCCCGGCCCATGTTCTTCCCCGTTTCCTCGGAGAAAACCGACGCAAGTATGCTTTTTATCAGCCCTGGAACCTCGGACGAAACGACGCCGAGAATCTCTTTGACGTTTTCGGCTTCTATCTTTCTGTCTTTTCTTTCGCCTTCAATCATTCTTTTTCACCTCCTAGATCTTTCACCCGAGTGTCAGATGTAACGGCACCGATGTGGCCTTTGCTTTGATTTCATCCACGCGGATTTCGTCTTTCATCGAGCAATTGTCTACCTCAGATGCCGTGCGTGGACTTGAATACTCCTCTACGTGGGGAACGAACAGTTCATATTTCCCGTTCTTACTATGCATGTATCCATACTTCACTTCTTTTCACCTCAAACACATAGAGGAGCGGTCACTCCAGTTAGGTGTTCTGTGCAATAGTGACCAGACTAGTGATCATCCTTCTCCACTAGCTCATATGAAGGGACTCTGCCTTCCTTCTTTAGCACGATGCCCTGTCTCAACAGTTTCCCAACTCTTTCGCGCACTATGCGCCTGCTTGCTTTCCCCCTCATCGTGGCCACCTGCCGCGTTATGGCTGATAGGTTCAGGGGTCCCTTCAAAGCCAGCACTTGGACGATGCATCTCGAAATGTCATCCTGCGCGATCGGCTTCTGACGCAGGTATCTTTCAGCGTTCTTCAAACGATAGGCAATCTTCAACGGTTCACCGTACATGCCTATGCCGACTTTCGTGAGCCTCAGAGTGGCTGCCAATCCCTCATACTCCGGTTTGTCAAGAATCGCCTCCTCAAGAAGGTCTAGCCGGCGAATTATCTGATCGAGTTTTCTGCTGAGCTCCTCCATATCTGAAGGGGCGTTGTCTTTCTGGCTCAAGTCTTGTCTCTCTTCCAAGCGCGATTGAGTTACGTAGCTTTTCACAGCTTAAATGATTGACTGCCTATGACCTGCGCGTTCTTCCCAATGGAAAAGGAGAACCCCCTCTACTTTGCGGGTAATGGCTTCTTGTCCAAGAGGATTTTGACACCTGCCCATTGAAAGGCAACGTAGGCCACGACAAGTTTGAACCATAGGGTCACGATTCTGCTTAGCAAGGTTGCATACAGACCGACGGCTGGTGGAATGCCGAGCACGGTGTATGAACCGCTCATTACTATTTCAGTGAACCCTACGAAGGCGACGCCGATTATCTGCAGGCTCCCAGTCAGGGCATAAACTATCAGGATTTTGTCCACAGGCACTGAGTATCCTGTGGAGGCAAACGCTAGGAACGTGACTGAAAGCTCGAACCCCCATCCTATGAGAGCAAATATGACTGGCCGAATCAAGGCCCTAAGGTTGCCGCCTAGAGTTCGGATGCCCACATGATACTGGTTCAGCATTTCTTCCGCTTTCGCTCGAAAAACCTCCGGGTTCCAGTGACCCCTTCGAACAAAGCCTGCTGCGCGAATCAGCCAGTCAAGGATTCTTTTTGTCACTTTGGGTTTGGCGCTCAGGTAGCACACCATAGACAGCGAGAAGGCTGAGAGGAACGAGACGACGGCAATAAAGATCAGGACTGTGCCCGGCAGTGTGTAGTTCCGGCTCAGAAGGGCCAAGCCCAGTATCAGATCGAAAACAGTTATTACGAGACTGATGATTTTTTGACCCACAACGGACGCGACGATTCTTCCCGTGTCCAGATCAGAAGCCTTTGCCAGCATGTAAGCCCTTGACAGTTCGCCGGACCAGCCAGGGTCAGGGACAGTTGCCTCAAAGAACATTCCTGCCCACATGAACAAGAACGCCCTTCGGACCGTGATTTTCACATTCAGATTATTCAGGAGATCCCGCCAAGTTAGCGTCGAGAACAGGATATTTGCCAAGAATGCGAGGAAAGCCAAGGCGAAGATAAATAGGTTTGTCCGATTGATCACGTCAGCTATGTTCAAAGTGCCTACAAAATAGTATAGGTAGACCACTAGCGTAAGCAATCCAATAATAGTAAACAGAACAATCCTTCTCGAAACCCGAGGCTTCGATTCCGCACTCATATTGGACCGTACGCTTCCTCCTTCTACTGAAGGTTCAAGAACGGTTAAAGGCTTGTCGCCATTCCAACCCTTCGGGACCAGCCGTAGCCTCTGCCCGACTGCGGCAAGTGTTGGAAGTGCCAATGCAAGGCTATAGTACGAACTATTGTTGACCAGTGAAGAGGCTTGCAAAACACACCTCCTCTCCGTCGGTTTTATCGGTCTTCATAAGACTTGATGTGAGCACATTCCTTCGCTATGCGTGGTTCATGGTTGATCAGCTTCGAGCATTCCTGTGTGACTACGTCTCTTCTCCGACTCAATGTGTGATTCAATCGTGATTCTCCAAAGCCAGAGGTATCGATGAACTTGCTTTGTAAGGGCTTGCGTTCCATAGTAACGATATATTTCGTTCGAGGTTGTTTGTTCTCTCTGAAAAAGGTTCAAAGAGTCAGGTACATGGTTCGCTAAGTGACAAGAGAATTGTGTGAGCTCGTTTCGAAGACTAGGTTTCTCGCCATCTAGCTTTGAACGACACGATAACTATCGAGACGACTACCGTTGCGGCGAGGACTAGCCAACGGACGAGCACCGCATCCATGGTCAGCGGCATCGTTCCAGCATAGTATCTGACCAAGCCAGCAGCGTTTGATGTTGGAAATGTCATGGACAACCATCTGAGCCCGCCTAAGACTTCTTCAGGATAGTATACAGACGGCATGAAGACCAAGCCTAGGCCAAGTATGTTGGCCATGTTGTTCAGAGTATAGGGGCTTGCCTTCTGAAGATAGGTGGATATTATGAACGCGCGCGCTCCGCAAGTTCAAGCCTCTCCTTAAGACACAATTGCCTAAACATGCTCTCACATTTCTTAAGCATCTCTCTGAGCTTACGAGTCCGAACACCGTGAGACTTGTGTCCAGACGTTTTGTGGTAGTAATCCGATATTTTGGCGACTTCAACATCAGCTCTGCTTCCAACTGCCTGACAATTTCCGAATACAAATCCTTGATTCTCAAACGCGAACCTCCGAAATCTAGCTGACCCTCGCTATCTTAGAGTATTTGCACGCTTGAAGCTTTGAAGGCGATGAAAACTCCACCCTCTAAATTAAGCTCCATCTCACTGAAGGATCGTTTGGTTATTTGAACCAGGAAAGGCTTTCCGATATTAACTGTGAGCTTCACGAGCGAACCTAAATCCGAGATTTGAGTGATTCTGCCTTCAAATACATTTCTGGCGCTGGATTCCAGTGGCTTTTTTGATAGGATTATGTCTTGAGGACTTATGAAAACGGAAGTTTCACCTTGTCTTTGAAATGCTGCTTCGACCAATACACCATTGCCAACATCCACAATTGATGTGCCCGCTTCGGTGATTTTCGCTGTTCCCTCGAAAGTGTTGTCAACAGCCGCGAAACTGACCAAATTTTTTGAAAGTCTGCCGAAAATATCTTCTGGCGGTCCAACTTCGGTTATTCTTCCATCATTTATCAATGCCACCCGACTGGGTATAGTTTTGGCCTGAAACATGTTATGAGTAGCCATCACGATCGTGGTTTTCAGTTCACGATTTACAGCGACGATGACGTCCTCAAGGATCGAAGCATTCTTCGGATCCAAGTTCGCAGTAGGTTCATCTAAGAGAAGAAGCTTGGTTTTCAGAACCAAAGCCCTAGCCAAAGCCACTCTTTGCTGCTCTCCACCTGAGAGTTTCTTAGCAGGATATTTCTCGAAGCCCTCTAGCTTAACGAGTTCTAAGACCTTCCTGACTTCCTCTCCGATGATGTTTCTTGGCACTTTCCGCATTTTCAAGCCATAAGCAACATTGTTAAAGACAGTTGTACTGAAAAGGAGAGTTTTCTGGAACACCATTGCACTCTGCAACCGCATCCGTTCCGAATTCTTTCCCACAACTGTCTCGCCCTGGAACTTGACTTCTCCGCCGTCGGACTTCAACAGGAAAGCCAAAACTTTCAGCAGAGTGGTTTTTCCTGAACCATTGGGCCCTAGAAGGGCCAATATCTCGCCTTCTTGGATTTGCAACACTACGGCGTCCAATACTGTTCTGTTCCCGAAACATTTCGTTACGTTCTTAAGTTCTGCGAGTACCGTCATCTTTTTGCTTCCGGCAAATCATTCCTTACGCTTCACTGGGGGATTCTGCCCACAGTAAACAGCATTGTCACTTTTCTTGCGAGGACTATTATCAAATTTATGCCAAAAACTATTGCGAGCAGTATTATGGCGAGTGCGATAGACATGGCGAAGTCGCCCCTTGAATTATACTTTGAAATATCCGTCGTCAGCACATCGGTCAAGCCTGCAATGTTGCCCCCCACCAGCAGAGCAACACCCAACTCAGCTATCGCCCGGTTGAAACCTGCGATATTGGATAAAAAAACTCCATTCGCTGCTTCTTTCAAGACTGCAATCGATGCTTGCGACTCGGAAGCACCCAAAGTCTTGGCTAGGTCCAATATTTCGGGGTCAACGGCTTCAATGGCTGATGTTTCAATGCTAACGATCAGAGGAGTTACGAGCACGGCTTCCCCTAGAATTACTGCGCCTGGCGTATAAAGCAGTCCAAGAAAGCCTAATGGTCCATCCTTTGAAAGAATGAGGAACAGGATCAAGCCCAACGCGACTGTGGGTATGCCGATTAGAGTGTTGAAAAGGCCTTTGATTAAGGATTTTCCATGGAAATCTTTGAGACTTAAAAGCATTGCGATGGGGGTTCCCCACAATGCTGCAAGTATCGCGGCTATTCCTGAAAAAAGGAGGGAGCGATAGACGATGCCGTAGACAGTTGGATCGCCCGAAAAAATCAGTTGCAGCGCTTTTTCTGTGCCATCTATTATCGGGTTCAATCCAGTTTGCCTCTTTAAGGATAGAGATCTGGATGGTCATCTCTGTATTGTGTTGGACATTCTGTTCCGTTGAAGAAGGCGTAGCTCTGTATCCACGAAACATCAGGCTGAGGGCTGTCATCTTTGAGGGGTTTGACGGCTGAGTAGAAGAGGTTCTGTGAATAATTGGCTTTGCCATAGTCGTTTACTATTTGCTGTCCTGTGTTCGATACGAGCCATTTTATGAAGTTTATGGCTTCGTTGAAGCTGGCATTGCTGACTTTTTGCGGGTTAACCGCCATTACACTGTAGACGTTAAGCAGGGATTTGCCTCCCGATATGAGCGATTTCAGGGATATTGTGCCGTCTCTTGACAGTTTTAGGTAGGTGCCTAAGTCTGAAAGTGTGTAAGCGTTTTTTTGGTTAGCCACGTTCAATGTGTCAGCCATGCCAGATCCCGTGCTTGCATACCACGATTCTGCAGATATCGTCGTCTGGTTGTAGCCTGCCGACGTCCAAAGGCTTTGTTCTTTCGTAAACGTGCCTGAGCCATCATTTCGTGAAACCCACACTATGGTTCCAGCTGTTTGGTTTCTTCCGTAAGTCAATATACTCTTCAATGCTTGGGTAGCGTTTTCTCCAGCAATTTTGGCTGGATCAGAGCTTGGACCAACTATCGTGAAGTAGTTCCAAGCGATTATCTTTCTGCAGACTCCATAGCCATTTGTGAGAAAAGTTAGTTCCTGGGATGGTGAGTGGACTAGGACTATGTCCGCATCTCCGGCTTGTGCCTGTTGGAGAGCGATGCCTGTTCCAGCCGATATGATGTTGAGGTCAACCTTATGCGTGGCTTCATATCGCGTCTTTATTTCGTCGAGCAATCCAGTGTCGTAAAGACTTGTAGTCGTCGAGATTCTGAGGCGGCTTCGCGCGAAGAAATCAAAGTAAGCAACAGTGGCGGCAATTACTATGATCGTTACCATGACAGCTACTGCTAGAATTGTTTGCCATGCTTTCATTCTTTTTCACCGTTATGTTTCGTGATTCAAGTCGGTTGAGCTTTATAAATATTGTTGGTTTGCTAGGCAGAATGCTCACTACGGCGCCGCTAGCAGCTCTAAACCTTATAAGAATTGCAATATAACACTAGCAAACAGAATGTCCACCCAAGGCAAACACAAACCTTCAGGCAAGATTTGGATAGAGTACAGGGGAAAACCGTTACTGGGCAAGGGTGGAGCCGAGATTCTCGAAAACATAAGAAAGGAAGAATCAATCTCAAAAGCTGCTCGAAAGCTCGGAATGTCATATCGTTATGTTTGGGGATACACGCGGAATGTGGAGAAAGCCATTGGCGAGCCAGTCTTGGAAACATTCAGAGGAGGCGAATCCGGCGGTGGTGGCGCAAGATTGACCAAGCTTGGTGAAAGCTTATTAGACGAATACAAGCGTCTAGAGGATTATTTGAGGGAGGTTCTATCTAATAGAGGATATTGGGAGGTGGAAAACTTGAAGATCAGCGCAAGAAACCGTCTGAAGGGAAAAGTTGTGTCTGTTGAAAAAGATGGCATTACAGCGAAAGTCAAGATTGAAGTTTCCGTGCCTGCCGTTGTCACAGCCGTAATAACGAAGGAGGCTCTTGAAGATCTGAACGTAAAAGTCGGGGACACCGTCGAAGCTATCGTAAAAGCAACAGAAGTCATGATAGCCAAGTAGCTAATACCATACTTCTGCGAGCCTATGAAACAAGACCAAAAATCACGCCCCAACGATCAAAGATTTCATCAAAACGTCGCCTTTCAGCCTAGGCGAAAATGTCAAAACTGGCGACGGTTCTGATGCACCAGGGCTCCCAAGCAAATTGGATTAACATGTTGTACCATTTTTAGAACAAGGCGTTCTTTTCCGTAGAATTAAGTCTCGCTCTAATACTACCGTGTGATGGTGACCTGTATGCGAATCGGTATATTGGGTTCGCTGAAGCTGCTCATCATATTGACAACTTGTGGATTGGTTCTAACATTCATATCTTCAGTCTATAAGTCTGAGGTTGATTTTCATCCGAGCTATATGTTGCCCTGCGTTATGCAAATCTTTGCTATTCCATTGAGGCAAACAAACTTCGGTTGGCCAACCCCTTGGCTCGTCCACATTGAAGGAGTAAGAAGGGTAGGTTGTGGTCCAATCGTAGGAAGCTTTTCGACGTACTCTCCTTTGCGGCAGGGGCTTCTTTTCGATGTCCTTTTCTACGCGGCCATCTGCTTTCTAGTTCTCATCCCTAGAGACTTCGGAATGAAGCTCGCCTCGCTACGAAGCGAAAGGGATTGAATAGATCCTGAAGCGAGATGAGCAGTGATGCAATCGGTTTTGTCAATCACCCCCATGGGATTCTGTTAGCGCACGCTTGATTCCGTCCACGCGACATTTTTGGAACAGTTAATTTTAAACGTCAAGGTGCGAGAGAGTATCAGCACTAGTTTAGAGGTGAACAATGAAATGGTCAAAGTAGACGGAACAGAAGTGAAAGAGGGATTGTACTACACCAAGGAATTCGAATGGCTGAAAGTTGAAGGCGACAAAGTCCGCGTAGGCATAACCGACTATGCTCAGAAACAGCTTCGCGAAATCGTGTATGCAGAACTGCCAAGCCAAGGAGCTGCAACAAAGCAGAATGAGCCTTACGGCACGGTGGAATCAGTCAAAGCCGTTTCAGACCTGATCGCACCGATAAGTGGAACAGTCGAGCAGGTAAACCAAGAAGTTCAGTCGAAACCCGAGCTGTTAAACGAAGACCCATACGGCAAGGCCTGGTTGCTAGTCATTAAGCCGTCAAGCTTGCAAGTGGAGCTAGCTAACCTAATGGACTTCAACAAGGCAGCTGAGTGGCACAAAACCCTGGGAAAATGAAGGAAAACAAGTGCCTAAACGTATAGTGATTATCGGAGCCCACGCGGCTGGAGTAGACGCCGCTTCTGCAGCGAGAAAGACAGACCGTACCGCTGAAATCACGCTGATAACTGAAGAAAAACACTGCGGCTACTCACGCTGCGGACTTCCGTTTGTAATAGGCGGCCAAATCCCAAGCTTCCCCAACCTGATAGTCTTCCCGCCAGCATACTTCCAAATGATGAAACTAACCCTGAAAACCGAAACCAAAGCCACAAACATAAACGTGACAAACAAGACAGTTGAGACCGCAGACAAGAACGGCAAGACAGAAAACGTGCCCTATGACAGCCTGATAATATCAACAGGCGCCAGCTCATTCATGCCTCCGATAAAGGGCAAGGAGAAACAGGGAATACATTCACTTCGATCGATAGAAGATGGGGAGAAGATTGAAGCAGCTGTCAAAAAAGGAGCAAAAACGGCAGTAGTCATGGGCGCTGGCCTAATCGGCCTTGAAACAGCCATAGCATTACAAGAAAGAAGCCTCAAAGTAACCGTCATCGAAATGCTCCCCCAAGTGCTCCCCCAGATGCTCGACGCAGACATGGCAAAAACAGCTCAGGAAATGCTTGAACAGAAAGGAATCAACATCCAAATAGCAAAACCCGTTGAAGAAATCCTCGGAACCGAAAAAGCCACAGGATTAGTTGCTGGAGGCGAGCAATTCAAAGCGGATCTGATCATAAGCGCCTTCGGCGTAAGAGCAAACACTCAACTCGCCGCGAACGCGGGAATAGCCCTAGGAGACACCAGAGCAATAAAAACAAACGCTAGGATGGAAACAAGCATCAAAGACATCTATGCAGTAGGCGACTGCGCTGAATCCACGCATATCGTTACGCAGAAGCCCTCGCTGATGCAGTTCGGCACAGTAGCGGTCAGACATGGAAAGGTAGCAGGAATCAATGCAGCAGGAGGTTACGCGCTCTTCACAGGAGTCTTAGGTTCCTCGATATCAAGACTCTACGAGACTGATGTCGGCTCAACAGGCCTAACCGAGGGAGCAGCACAAAAGGCAAGAATCGAAACCGTGACGGGTACCATTACCTCAAAAACCAAAGCAGACTACTATCCAGGCGCACTCCCAATCAAAGTGAAACTCGTCGTTGAGAAAGAGTCACAAAAAATAATCGGCGCACAAATCATAGGCGGAGAAGAGGTAACTCAACGCATCAACGCGATATCCTTTGCAATCCAGAAGCAAATGACCGCGAGAGAATTGTCCAAAGCGGATACGGCGTATGCACCGCCAGTGTGCGAAACTTGGGAACCACTAGTTCTGGCCGCAGAAATGGTGCTCATGAAGCTTCGCTAAGCATCCACCCATATTTCTTTCCAATTTTCCGTCGGAAAATTAATTAGAAGAACATATTCATTAGTATCAAACGAAATTTGAAATACCGGTGAAACATATGACAATGAAAGTAGCGATAAATGGTTTTGGAAGAATCGGACGATTACTGTATAGAGCAGCTTTGGAACAAAAAGCAAAAATCGATTTTGTTGCAGTCAACGACATAACCGATGCAAAGACACTTGCACACCTGTTGAAGTATGACTCGGTTCACGGAAGATTCAAAGGAGAAGTAGAGGCAAAAGGGAACGACTTGGTTGTCAACGGCAAAGAACTAAAAGTATTGACGCAAAGAGATCCAGCACAACTTCCTTGGAAAGACTTGGGCGTATACTTGGCTGTCGAATCAACTGGCTTATTTACAGACAGAGAAGGCGCCACAAAACATCTGACAGCAGGAGCCAAAAAAGTCCTGATTTCAGCACCGGCAAAGAACCCAGATGCAACCATAGTCTTAGGCGTCAACCAGCAAATGTACGACCACAAGAAACACAACTTGATTTCCAACGCGTCATGCACAACGAACTGCGTTGCACCTGTAACAAAGGTTCTCCACGACAATTTTGGCGTAGAAAAGGCCCTGATGATGACAGCACACTCGTACACGAACGACCAGAGAGTAACAGATCTTGTGCACAAAGACTTACGCCGAGCAAGAGCAGCCGCACTCAACATTATCCCGACGACCACTGGAGCTGCCTACGCTGTCGGCCTAGTCATGCCTGAGATGGCCGGGAAAATAGATGGCATAGCCCTGAGAGTACCGACTCCGGATGTTTCGATAGTCGACTTAACAGCCGTCCTGAAGAAGAGCACCACAAAAGAAGAGATAAACGCGGCTTTCAAGAAAGCTGCCCAAGGCACCCTGAGGAACATCCTCGAATACACCGAAGACCCTATAGTCTCAACCGACGTGCTGCACAGCACCTACTCAGCCGTCTTCGACGCACAATCAACAATGGTCGTCGACAAGAATTTTGTCAAAGTACTAGCATGGTATGACAATGAGTGGGGGTTCTCCTGCCGCATGGTCGAACAAATCGAATTGATAGGAAAGAAAGAAGGACTGATCTAGTTTAGGAAATCCCATAAAAAATCTAAAACATTCTCCCCGCTTTTTTCTTATCATTAGGAGTTGAATCGAGTGGCGAAATATCTTACCCTAGACGACATTAAAGTCAAAGACAAAGTGGTGCTTGTCAGAGTTGACTTCAATTCACCCATAGACCCCAAGACCCACAAAATACTTGAAGATACAAGAATCCGAGCCCATGGCGAAACCACTATAAAGGAACTCTCCGAAAAAGGTGCCAAAGTGGTAATCCTAGCACATCAAGGAAGAAAAGGCGATCTGGACTTCATACCCTTGAAGCAACACGCAGACATATTGGGCAAGATCCTCGGCAGACCAGTCAAATACGTCGATGACGTTTTCGGCCAAAAAGCCAAGAACGAAATCAAAAAGCTGAAAAGCGGTGAAATTCTCGTCCTAGACAACGTCAGAACGTTTGCCGCCGAAACCAAAGAAGGAACACCTGAAGAACACGCAAAAACTGACCTTGTCAAGAACCTCGCGCCATTAGCAAATTCCTTCGTTAATGATGCTTTCGCAGCAGCACACAGGGCACACGTTTCAATCACAGGCTTCACAGCCGTGCTCCCAAGCGCAGCAGGCCGAATAATGGAAAGAGAGCTAAAATCGCTAGGCAAGGTCTTGGAAAAACCAGAAAAACCATGCATATTCATTCTGGGCGGCGCAAAGGCGGACGATTCCTTGGAAATATCCAAGTACGTGCTTGACAACAAGATAGCAGACTTTGTGCTCACAGGCGGTGTTGTGGGTCAAGTTTTCTTAGCGGCTAAAGGCACGGACCTCGGCAAACCAAACATGGAATTCTTGAAGAAGCAAGAACTTATGGATCTGATGCCAGGCATAAGGGAATTAGAGAAGAGGTATCCGGAGAAAATCAGATTCCCGAAAGACGTAGCAGTGGAGGTCAACAAGAAAAGAAGAGAAATCCCAGCGGATAAACTGCCGACAAACTACTTGATGTTTGACATCGGAGCAGGAACAGTTGAAGACTACGGCAAGATAATACGAAACGCAAGAACGATTGTGGTCAGCGGCCCCATGGGGGTCTATGAAAACAGCGAATTCAGCTTCGGAACCAAGCGAATCCTTGAGGAGGTCACCAATTCAAAAGCATATTCACTCGCCGGAGGAGGACATACGATTGGTGCTTTGCAGGAGTTTAAGCTCTCAGACAAGATCTCCTACGTGAGCACCGCTGGCGGAGCACTCATAGAATTTCTCATGGGGAAAAAACTTCCAGGCGTGAATGCCTTGGAAAAAGCGGCGACAAGAAAGACATAATGCCTCCTTTTTTACTATGCCCCTGTGCTACGCCCCAGTATGCGTTGCCCAGGTTTGCTTCTGCCGTTAAACGGCAAATTTGAAATAAAGAAGACTTAATATGGGTTAGTTGAGGACAAAGCTTTGACTGATATCGTGTTTGTTTTCGAGGTCCATCAGCCGTATCGATTTAGAAGAGACTTTTTCTGGGAAAACAGAGTTTTCAGGCGGCTGAGGAAGAAAGAGCTTTTTGATTACTACTTTGACGGTGTCGCAAACAGGGAGATTTTCGAGAGAACATCCAGGAAATGCTATTTTCCATCAAACGAGATATTGCTTGAACAAATTGACAAGCACAAGAACGAGAAGAAGCAAGTTAGAGTCTCATTCAGCCTCTCGGGGGTTTTTTTGGAGCAATGCGAAAAATTCAACAGAGACCTGCTGGAGAGCTTCAAGCAGCTTGCCAGAACAGACTGCGTGGAATTTCTAAGTCAAACATACTATCATTCGTTGGCGAGTCTTTATCCTGAGAGGGGGGAATTCATCGAGCAAGTAGAAAAACATCAACAAGCATTGAGAGATCTGGTGAACTACACGCCCACGGTCTTTGAAAACACAGAACTGCTCTACAACAATGCTGTGGCAAAAGCAGTTGAGAAACTTGGATACAAGGGAATCTTCACTGAAGGAGTCGAACGAATACTACATGAAAAGTCGCCTAACTATCTCTACTCGCCCAAAGATACCAAGAGAATCAAAATTCTTCTGCGGAACTACAAGTTGACCGATGACATCGGGTTCAGGTTCTCAGCCAGATGGTGGAATGAGTGGCCCTTATCGGCGGACAAGTACGCAAACTGGTTGGCCGGAACTCCTGGGAACATCATCAATATTTTCCCAGACTACGAGACCTTCGGAGAGCATCACTGGCCCGAAACTGGCATTCACGAGTTCCTGAAGCACCTACCAAGCGAAATCCTAAAATGGTGGCACCTGCATATGGCGACGCCCTCGCAAGTTGTGGAGAAGTACGCTTCAGTGGGCGAGATTGACGTTCCAGAACTAGGTGGAACCGTTTCTTGGGCGGATCTTGAAAGGGACGCAAGCTGTTGGCTTGGAAACACGATGCAGTGGGCCTACTACACGAGCATAAGAAAACTTGAACCGTTCGTGAAGGAAGCAGGGGACAAAGATTTTCTGGAGCTTTGGCGGTACATGCAAACAAGCGATCATTTGTACTACATGTTCACTGCAGGCGGATCACCGGGTGAGGTTCACTCCTACTTTAGCCCGTATAATACGCCGACAGACGCTTTCGTCACAGCACAGGCAATCATCCTTGACTTTGAGAATAGAGTAAGACTCGCAGCAATTGCTGCAAACGAACCTTTCCTGTTTTACAGTGGCGAAGGAGAGAAATACTTCACGGGAACATTAGCTTGGAGCCTAAAGGGAATGACAGAAGCTCTTCGAAAAGTCAACAAAAAATCTGTGGAATTTCATCAAGCACGCGGCGACTTCGAAAAGTGGGCGGAAAAATCACTGCACGACGAAATTTTGGCAAAGGAGTTAAGCAAAATGAGAGCTATAAAGCTCAAAGGGGAAGCTCTTACAGAAGCAATAGGCAAAATCATGGAACAGAGATTTCGCGAGTTAACCAAACAAACACAAACAGCAACAGGATACTTCTGAAGCTGGCTTAGGCTTTTATAAGAAAAGAGCACCAGTATTTCCATCGTTGCCCATAGGGTGAATAGCGTTGAGACAAGAACTTCCTTTGTCGGAGAAGATCCTTCAGACACTGCACAATCTGTGCGCAACCACGCCGGACCTTGCAAGAAGAAGCGAAGAGCTCGCTCAGGTTCTGCAAATCGACTTGGGGGAGGTGGAGAGAATCTTGGACGGCTACAAGGCTGAGGGTTTTGCAGAGAGTTTTGTTGATAGTGAAGGAAAGAAACGGTACTACTTGACTGGAAGCGGAATAATCAGGGTCTGTGCGCTTTTCACGTAGTGAAAACCTGATGCGTGTCATGATTTTTTCGTGGGAATACCCGCCGAGGATAGTTGGGCAGCTTGCAAACTACGTGAAGAAGCTTGCAAGCCAGCTTGTCAAGAACAAGGTCGAGGTCTACGTGATAACGTATCATGATTTCTTAACTGGGGGGCATGACGATTTAGACGGTGTCAAAACCATCAAAGTGACGAACCCGGTTCATACGCACATCGGCGTGCTCACCTGGGTGTTAACCCTAAACCAAGAAGTTGAAAGAGCAGCCGCGGGCGTCTATTATGATGTCGGAAAGCAAGTGGACCTGATTGATATCCATGATTGGCATTTCATCCCGGCCGCGGTCACCTTCAAGAAGGCTTTGAACATACCGTTCATCTACTCTATCGAAAGCTTAGAAGAGCAGCGTTCTCAAGGGGCAAACTCACCCTTCAACATGGCCATCAAGAGCATTGAGTGGCTGGGCATGTACGAAGCGAAAATTCTCACCGTAAAGTCAGAATGGATGAGAAATGAAGTTATCAGGCTTTACAGATTGCCAACTGAGAAGATCAAGACAGTCTCACAAGACTCTGCAAGCTGGATTGAGGATATTTTGGCAGCTTACAGGGACGCTACGGAGGCTGATGGCCCAACATGAACCAAAACCTAAGCGTAATGATGCTTTCCTGGGAGTTTCCGCCAAGAATCATCGGCGGGATTTCACCACACGTCTACAATTTGTCAAAAAGTCTAGTAGCCAACGGGGTCAAGGTCTACGTGGTCACTTGCGATTTCCCTAACGCGCCATCGCATGAGGTTATTGACGGCGTAGAGGTTTTCAGGATAGATTCCTACAAGAACCCTTCTCCCGATTTTGCAACATGGGTCTATCTGATGAATGTAAACATGCAGAAGGAAGCCGCTGCCCTTATCAATACCCTGACCGGAAAAATCGATATAATTCACGCTCACGATTGGCTCGTAGCAACTGCCGCAGTCGGATTGAAACACGTCTTCAGGAAACCTCTCTTCGTAACAATGCACTCCACTGAGACTGGACGCCGAAACGGCATCCATTTTGATTATGAGCGCATGATTCACGAGACTGAGGCATGGTTGACCTATGAAGCATGGAAGGTAATTTGCTGCAGCGACTACATGATTTCACATGTTAAATGGGCTTTCGGACTTCCTCCCGACAAGCTCATAATGGTTCCAAACGGGGTGGACCACGAAACATATTCAAGATATGAAAAAGAGGATTTGACTCAGTTCAGAAGCAAGTTCGCCCTGCCTGAAGAGAAGATCGTGCTCTTCGTTGGGAGGCTCGTCTACGAAAAGGGCGTACATGTGCTCGTCAACGCTGCGCCAAAAGTCTTGAACAAAGCTAACGCCAAGTTCATGATCGTCGGCAACGGTTACATGAAGGATCAGCTTTCAGGCCTCGTCAAAGGCATGGGATTGGCCAATAAGGTCCTGTTCACAGGATTTGTCGATGATGATACATTGAGACGATTACAAGTATGCGCAAACGTGTCGGTAGTCCCATCGCTTTTTGAACCGTTCGGGATAGTAGCCCTTGAAGCCATGGCTGCAAAGAGTCCGGTCGTGGTTTCCGACACTGGCGGCTTGTCTGAAATCGTCGAACACGACGTAAGCGGCGTCAAGGTTTACGTCAGCAACCCAGACTCTTTGGCATGGGGAATAACAAAAGTGTTGACCGACGACGGCTACGCAAACTGGATAAGAACAAACGCATACAAGAGAATCCAAGAAAAATACGACTGGAACAGAATAGCCCAGCAGACAAAAACAATTTACAGCAACGTGCTAAGTGACTATTCCAGAAGCTTCTGGGCGCAAACAGTAACCTAGAAAAGAGTCAACTCACGAAAACGCTGAACACACATTTCCAACGCAGAGTCCATGCGCACCAGCAAAGCTGCCACAGAACAAGGCGTCACGGATTAGCTGCACTTGCAGATGTAGCTACGGATACTTCAGTTGGATCGCCTTATCCTTGCAAGCGTCAACGCACTTCATGCAGTAGATGCATTCTTCATGACTGAACTTTTCCCAGGGCAAATCCAAAATCGGAACCCGCATCGGGCAAACCTTAACGCAGAGGCGACATCCTTCCTTGGCACATTTTACAGGATCCCGCCGCAACCCGATAAAACTGAACTTGTTCATGACCGCCATGATCGCCCCGTGAGGACAAAGGTACCTACACCAAGCCCGCGGCACAAAAGCAGCCAGCACAAGAACCGCGATCATGAATACAAAGGAAATCCAGAAGAGCGCAGACAGATTTGCAAGGCCACCAAAGACATCCGACGCAGACTTCTGCACGATTGCAGAACTGAAATACTGAACCCCCCCAGGCAAAGCTGCAAACAGAATTTCCGCTGGACTGAAGGCAGTGAAAGGAACCTTCACAAAAACGCCCAAGGCATTTGCATATCCTTTACCGACACCCGCGGCTTGTGCGGCAGAAAAGGTCGCGCTCACGAACAAGGCGATTCCGGCAATTGCATATTTCACGTAAACCATGCTCTCATGAGTTCTAACCGAAAAATCCGTTTGCTCACGCTTGATGAACCCGAGCAGTTCCTGAACAAAACCAAAAGGACAAACCCAACCGCACATGGACTTGCCTATGAGCACCCCAACGATCAAGAACGACGCCAAGGCGAGCCACGGAAAAACACCCATGTAGAGCCAAAGCTGTATAGCTGTGAAGGCATCACCCACGGCATTCGTTTTCTGACCCCAAGTCCAAAGAACCGGGAGCACAATCGGCAACGACACGGCACTAAAGATTAGCGCACTAAACAAGACGAAGGACAAGAACTGAACCACCCTACGAGGCGTATTATACCTAAGCAAATACTCTTTGAACCGGCCGCTTCTCAACTTCCCGCCTCTTCCATGCAACTTGCGAAAGTCCTAGTTATTACTTTTACCACTACTTTAACGTTTTCTGTCAAACCAAACAGAGCTTGATACAACCCGATCTTCAGTCAACCAAGCTCCACATGGGAAGCGGGCGAGAATTAACTGTTGAGAACAAAGAGAAGCATCAAGAAAAAACACGGGATCAAATGTAAGGTGAGGCTAGGCTTTGCCGGTTAAGGATCGAATCTGATCGACAAAGTCTGCATGAGCACGCTCAGGCTCACTGATCAAGCCGCAACTTGACCGCAAATCCTCCAGAATCCTACGCTCAACGACGCATGCGCCGGAGCTTAGAAAGTCATCAAGACCCTTCGCAAACAAGTCAATCTTGTCAGCAATTTCATCAGGCTTCAAAGAGTAATTGCGCTCCAAATGCCTGTAAATCAAACGAGTGGCCTTTTCCCCAAAGATCTGAGTCAAAACTCGATCAATCACCTTAGAAACCTTGTCACCGTCAGAGACAACGTGGACACAAACCTGAGCCTGAACCTGCATAGTGCACACCTTACGCTAGTATCGTGCGTCGCACGACTTAATAAGTATTCTCGTTCAACTGTCGTGCACGTATACAGACGCAATGGTGCAAGAGGCCGTTACCCCATAAAATCGGTCAGATTCCGCTGCTGAACCGTTCTAAGCGCATGATTTGCAGCAAGTCTGTCATCCGACAGGACAAGTCGCCCGTAAACACCATCATAACCCGGCAACACCTTAACCTGACCCTCTCTCGCTTTGACAATCGCGTCAGCAACTTGCTCATCGACAACTGCCCTCAAAGCATCCTTCGAAGCATCGATCAGAACAGCGTATTCGTCGCCGAATCTTTCAATGAGCAAATCGTAAATGCTCCAAACCTTCTGGACAGACGGAGACTCAACACCCAAGACAGCGGCAATAATCTCAGATAACGGAAGCAAATGCACGAAACCGACGGCGTTTCTGGGCGTGAAACCCTCAGGTCGATCCGCTAATTCTTCAACGCGCTGCTCAACTCCCTTGGTGAGCTTCTTCCGGCATACTGGGCAGATGTTTCCAAGCCTTATTGCGTCACGAGCGGAAAATGAAGCTTTGCAGTTCCTATGGCCAGTCCAGTGGTATTTGCCATACGCAGGATCCGTTTCAATTGTGAACTTGAACCTTGCCCCATCTTTGCGACGGATAGCATCCAGAATCTCATGGTAACTCGGTTTTTCCAAGTCGAAGACGTTTGCTTCTCTTCCAATTCGCCAGGGCCAAAAACTGTGGCTATCACTGTTTGAGACCAACGCAAAACGATCCAGAGACTCAAGTCGCCAGTTCATGGGGGGATCCGATGAAAGCCCAGTTTCCAAGGCGTAAATATGCTTAGTCATGTCTTGATAGCAGTCCTCAACACGGTCGAAACCGCTGAAGGCCCCGAATATGCTGAACCAAGGCGTCCACGCGTGCGCTGGAAAAACCATGTTCTCGCTTGAAACTTCCATAACCTGCTCAACCAGACTGGGAGCGTCCATGTTTAATGTTGGCCTGCCATCTGACCCGAGGTCACCATGTTTTGAGAGTCTGTCGTTGATCTGCCGCGCTGTCTCAATTTCCGGCGTCAAAACAACGTGATGAACTTTCCTGACCATGTTTTCGAACGTGAAAATCGTACTAACCTCTGTGGTCAACATGAAAAGCACGGATGACTGAGGGTCTCCCAAAACCTTATACAAGCTCGCGTCAGATTCTTGCACTGTGGCTCCTTCCAACTCCTTCAGCCACTTAGGATGCGTAAAATCTCCAGTGCCGACGACGTTCAAGCCCTTCACCTTTGCGTATCGAGCTATCTCCACAACGCTCATCCTTCCGCTTGTCGCACGACTGTAACGACTGTGAATGTGGAGATCGGCAATCACTCTCAAGATGTTCCCTAGCCAGAGCGCGTTCTTGGTCAGCTGCTTTATTCTTTCTAGCTCTTAAGCCATTCTAGCTGATGGATGCGGAATATCGCAATCGACTGCGGTTCTTGCGGATCGTGAAATAGGTTCAGTCTCACCGATTCGATTATTTCCAATTTCCTCCAAAACATTAGAATATCCTGCGACATTCTTTGTTGACGTTAGTTCTGAAAAAAGATGGTGCAATACATCTGGGACACTATCGTGGAAGAGAAACCAGATCCCTACATAGCGCAGGTTGAAGTTGCCTTGCCCAGCAATAAGAAGATTTCTGCTGGCTACGGCGTTAGAGGCAAGGGGAAAACGCAAGATGCAAGGCTTGTCGGCAAGTTGGCTGAGGAGGCAGGGCTGGAAGTTGTTTCTAATAAGTCACAGCGTAATTTGGAGTTCTCTTTGAAAGCACAATCAGTTTAGAATGCGGATAACTCGTGTCGGCGTAATGATCGCTGAGATCTTCTCATCTTCTTCTTCATAGGGGACAGTTCTGACAGCCTGTGCATCATGAACGGTCGTTACCACAGGGATGTCACCGAAGATCGATTTGACACCGCGTGCCTTTGCGCCTGCTAGTCTAGATTATATGCAGTTCTCTGCCGATTTTCTCGAATGCTCCGATCGCGAAATCCAGATCCTTTCGGGTTAACGCGGCGTTCATGATGGTTCTGATTCTAGCCTTGTCTCGCGCGACCATCGGGAACACTATTGGCAGGGCAAAAACGCCTTCCTCAAACAGTCTTGCGCTGAGCTTCTTGGCTATGCCGCTTTCGCCAACCATAATCGGTGTTATCGGGGTTTCACTGCTGCCTATGTTGAAGCCTAGGTCCTTCATGGCTTTCTTGAAATGGCGAGTGTGTTCCCACAGCGTTCTAACGTGTTGGGGCTCATTCTCCAAGACGTCGATCGCCGCGGTGCATGCAGCCGCAACTGCTGGAGGATGCGATCCGCTGAGAAGCCACGTTCGAGACTTGTTGTAGGCGAAATCTGCCAGATCTCTGGAACCCGAAATATGGCCGCCTACGACGCCGAAGGCCTTCGAAAACGTGCCCATCTCCACTTGCACCTTGTCTCTGCCTAGCTTGAAGTGCGAAACTATGCCTCTTCCGCCTTCGCCCAGCACTCCTTCACCGTGGGCGTCATCCACGTAGACCATGGCACCATGTTCAGCTCCTGCTTTGGCTACACCGTCCAAAGGGGCTATGTCGCCGTCCATTGAGAAAACTCCGTCTGTGATTATGAGAATTCGGCGGTATGGCGGAGAATGCTTTTCTGCCTCTTGGAGCACGCGATGTAGGTCCACAACGTCTCCATGCTTATAGACGGCCCTTTCGGCATGGGATAGCCTGACTCCGTCAATTATGCTGCCGTGATTAAGCTCGTCGCTTATGATAAGGTCTTCTTTTCCGGTTAGCTGTGGGATAAGTCCCGCGTTTGCAGCAAAGCCGGTTTGGTAAACGAGGGAAGCTTCTGCGTGTTTGAACTTCGCCAACCGTTTTTCAAGCTCCATGTGAATGTCCATCGTGCCAGCGATCGGGCGAACTGAGCCGGATCCTGCCCCATGAGTTTGGACTGCTTTGATTGCTGCTTCCTTCAGTTTCGGATGATTGCTCAACCCCAGATAATTGTTGGAGCAGAACATTAGAACCTTCTTCCCGTCGACGGTGCACCATGGAGTGCTCGGACCCTGCAGAATCCGCAGCTTCCAGTCGATCTCGTTTTTCACCAGATCCTGGTACTCTTCTCGCAGGAATGATGTTGGGTTCCGCATCACCGTCAAACCTCTTTTCCCTAGTTTCTCCCGCTTTCTCTTAACTCTTTCCCGCGAAGCCATACGCAATAATCATCTAGAGTTTGCCTTCCGCAAAACGCTTTGACAGACTTGCCATCATGTCCTTAGTCATCTCGACTAGATCATACGTTGGCTTCCACCCCCAATCCTTGCGAGCTACGCTATCATCGATTGACATCGGCCAAGAATCCGCGATCTTTTGTCTTGAATCAGGCTTGTATTCACATTGGAACTCGCGCATGTATTTCCTGATCTCGGCAGCAAGCTCTCCTGCCGAAAAGCTCACACCGGCAACGTTATAACTGTCATGGCGTCTAACCCGAGACGGATCAGCCTCCATCAAGTTTATGGTGGCTTTGAGGCAATCTGGCATGTACATCATCGGCAACACAGTGTCTTCCCGAACAAAACACGTATAGTGCTTATTCTTTATCGCCTCATAAAATATCGCTACTGCATAATCCGTCGTGCCTCCGCCTGGAAGAACCTCGCTGCTGATTATGCCGGGATAACGGACACTGCGAACATCAACGCCGTATTTTATGAAATAGTAGTTGCATAAGAGCTCACCCGCGACCTTTGTGACGCCGTATATCGTCTTCGGCAGCAGCACGGTCTCTTGGGGCGTGTTAATCCTGGGCGCTGTTGGACCGAACACGGCTATAGAGCTGGGCCAGAACACTCTCAGCAGGTCGAGCTTCCTCGCAACCTCCAAAACGCTGTAGAGGGTGCCCAAGTTCATGGTCCAAGCAGCCTGAGGGTTCTCCTCGCCAGTCGCAGAAAGCACAGCAGCCAAATGGCAGATAGTGTCAATGTCATACTGCTTCACGATTTTTTCGATGTTTTTTTCAACACTTAGATCGACGTATTCAAAAGGACCAGACTGCAGCAACGCGTCATTGGGCTGTCTCTTGTGGCCAGCAGCAACGACATTGTTGCCCCCGTACTTCTTCCTTAACTCCAAAGTCAGTTCAGACCCAATTTGCCCAGTAGAGCCAGTCACCAGAATCTTTCTGACCACTTTTCTTGACATTGCACAACCTCACTGTTTTTCAGCGGCAAGCAAGCAATCTTGAAACCTTGAGATATAAGAATTTTCAAGCCGAAGTTACGCGTCCAACATGGAGAAGCCGGCATTTTGACTCTTCGTCAGCGTCAAGAACACGTATTCTATCAAAACAGTTTATAGCTAATTTAGCCGATTCTCTTGCTGATCGAGACCATGATGCTGGGCTTAATCATCAACCCCGTAGCAGGTATGGGCGGCAAGGTTGGATTAAAGGGAACTGACAATATCCTTAAGATGGCAATTGACAGAGGAGCAGAACCAGTAGCGCCTAGGAGGGCAGCAGACTTCCTCCTAAAACTAAAGGAATTCGAAGCGGACACCAAGATTAGCGTTCTAACCTGCCCGGGAGTTATGGGCGAAAAGGAAGCAGAAAAAGCAGGTTTCAACGTTCAAGTTTTGCACATGAGAATCGGAACGCAAACGACAGCGGCAGACACGAAAAAGGCCGTCAGACTGCTGACTGCTGCGAGGGCAGATTTGATAGTTTTCGTCGGCGGAGACGGGACGGCCAAAGACATCATGGATGCTATGCAAGGCGCCATTGATCAGATCCCAGTTTTGGGCGTGCCTTCCGGGGTGAAAATGTACAGTGGAATCTTTGCAGTGAGTCCCTCCGATGCCGCAGACGTCGTGTTGGCCTTCGCTCAGAATCAAGCTGAAACAACGGAGTTCGAAATCATGGATGCTGATGAAGAAGCCATTCGTAACGACGTTTTCGCGGTCAAGCTTCATGGTTTAATGAAGGGCCCATTTCTTCCAGCGCATGTTCAGGGAAGCAAACAGATCAGCCCCGAGACAATTGACGAAAAGGACAACCAGACTGCCACGGCAAAGTTCATAATAGAAGAAATGCAACAGAGTGGAACGTACATTCTCGGCCCGGGAACGACCGTCAAACGCGTCACAGAAATGTTGGGGATTGACAAAACCGTTCTAGGAGTTGACATCTATAAAGAGGGCAAAGTGATACTCGACGTGGACGAGAAGAAAATCCTAGAAGAAATAGACGATTGGCACAGCACTTGGATTATTCTTTCACCGATCGGACATCAGGGAATTCTCTTGGGAAGAGGAAACCAGCAGATAAGCCCAAAGATTATCAAGCTCGTCGGAAAGGACCGAATAATCGTTGCCGCGACGAAAAACAAGCTTCAAAGCATAGAAGGAGAGATTCTGAGAGTTGACACGGGAGACGCCCAAGTGGATATCATGCTCAGAGGATTCATCAGAGTTGTCACAGACTACAAGGAATGGCGGCTCATGCAGGTCCAGTAGGCTATGCTCCAAACTTTTTAACCTTACCGAGCAGGTTCATGAGAATAGGCATCAAATGCAGCCCCCTCAGTCGACCGAGGCCGCCCATTGCGCAGGATCTTTCGCCGAATTCCTCCACGTCGTCGCGGCGAACATACGGACCAGTTATGGCTATCGGAACTGGGTCGCCCTCATGATTTCCAGTGATCGTCGACGTGGTGTGATCAGCGGTAAGCGCTAAGTATGTTGAACCGAGATCAACGTTGCTTAACAAGTGACCCAGCATGCCATCGATCTTCTCTATCACTTCGACCTTCTGCCTCGGTTTTCCGTCGTGACTGGCAACGTCTGCTGCCTTCACGTGCAAGAGCACAAAATCATGGCTTTTCAGCACTTCAACCACGGCCCTTGCTTTAGCCGTGTAGTCTGTCTGAGGGGTTCCAGTTGCACCCTTCACATCAATCGATCGCATGCCAGCAATCTTGCACACTCCTTTGACCAGCGGCGCTGCAGCCACGCACGCAGGCCTGATACCGTACATTTGCGGAAGAGGAGATACGCTCGGAAGGGTGCCTGCACCCCGAAACAAGACCATGTTTGCCGCCGGTAGCCCGCGCTCAGCTCTTTCCTTGTTTAACGGATGGTTCTTCAGAACATTGTGGAACTCCCGTGCAAGCTTGTTTGCGATCTTGGCTGTGAGCCTTGCTTCATTACTATTATCTAACGGTTTCATTTCCAGAGTTTTCTTTCCAACCTCTCCAGGATCTGAATCGCTGACGGCTATTGATAGCCTAGGCCCGCGAATAACGAGAACGGCACGATGCTGTATGGTGCTCTTGAACAGGAACCTGGCCTCAGAAGATCTTTCAAGCCTGACTCTCTGCAGGCTGCTGGCAAGTTTGGCCGCATCTTCATTCACGATTCGGCCAGCACGTCTGTCCCGGACGATTAGGTTCTTGTCCACAGTCGCGAAATTGCATCTGAAAGCCACATCTCCAGGAAGAACCCTTACTCCTGATCCCAGCGCTTCTAGCGCGCCCCTTCCAGAATAAATCTCTAATGCGTCATATCCCAGCAACGCCAGCGTAGCAGCATCACTTCCCGGAGGCGTTCCAGGCGACAAAGGATCAATAATCCCACAAATCCCAGTCTTGGCTATCTGGTTCATCGAAGGTCTTCGCGCGGCTTCAAGAGGAGTTTTCCATCCCAGTTCCTCGATCGGCCTGTCCGCCATTCCATCAGCTATGACTAGAACAATCTTCAACTTCGACTCACACCATTCCGGTTGACAGAGATATTCCAAAGTCTAAGTCCAGTTCGGTTAAAACACTTGCGTATTTCGCAGGATGAAGAAATGTTTAATAATTTCGCCTGCCACATACGTGGCAAGTGGTTGAACATGGGCGATTGCCTTCCACATTGCTGATTTCTCAAGACAGCTAGCCCAGTCAAGGGTCCATTTTTCACTGCGGGCATATTCGGCCACTGAGGAACATTTGGAGAGATAAGATGTCAGACACAGGAGTCACTGTCAAGAAAAGCGAAGACTTTTCAGAATGGTACACACAAGTCATCCTGAAGTCAGGCTTAGCCGACTACGCTCCAGTAAAAGGATGCATGATTTTCAGAGAAGACTCGTACGCCATCTGGGAGAAAATCCAAGAGATCTTCAACCAAAAAATAAAGGCAACAGGACACAGGAACGTCTACTTCCCACTCTTCATTCCAGAGAGCTACCTAAAGAGAGAATCAGAGCATTTCGCAGGCTTCGTGCCAGAAGTCGCATGGGTCACACAGGGAGGAGACAGCCCCCTGGAGGAAAGACTCGCAATAAGACCAACGTCTGAAACCATCATGTACGCGACATACGCAAAATGGATCAGAAGCTGGAGAGACCTCCCCGTCAAGCTGAACCAATGGAATAGCGTCGTCAGATGGGAAACAAAAGCAACGAAACTCTTCCTAAGAACGAGAGAATTCCTCTGGCAAGAAGGACACACAGCTCATGCAACGGAGAAAGAAGCCGACGAGGAAGCGACGGAAATCCTGAACGCATACAAAGATGTCATGGAAAGCTACTTGGCAGTTCCAGTTCTTGCAGGAAAGAAGACTGAAATGGAGAAATTCGCGGGCGCCCTTTACACGCTAGCCCTAGAAGCGATGATGCCAGACGGAAAAGCCCTGCAGATGGGAACCTCACACCAGCTCGGACAAAATTTTTCGAAGGTTTTCAACATAAAGTTTCTCGATCAGAATGAAAAAGAACAGAACGTCTGGCAGACATCATGGGGCTTCTCAACCCGCATGATAGGAGCAGTCGTGATGCTGCACGGCGACGACAAAGGACTGGTTCTACCTCCAAAAGTGGCGCCAACACAGGTCGTAATAGTTCCCATACCCTACAAAGGTATCGAAGCAGAAAAAATAGCGACGAAAGCCAAAGAATTGCATGAAAGACTGAAGAGGTTGGGCATTGCAGTCGTCTTAGATGGTCGCGGAGAATACACACCAGGCTGGAAATTTAACGAGTGGGAATTGAAGGGCGTTCCAGTAAGGATTGAGATAGGCCCAAGAGACATGAAGCAAAAGCAAGTCATAATGGTCCGAAGGGACAACTCAGAAAAGATCGCCGTGAAAGATGAACAAATAGAGAGCACTGTCGCAAGCTTGCTCGAGGAAATCCAGCGAGACCTTTTCAACAGAGCCAAAAAGCTCCTCGAGGCAAACACGACCACGGTGAAGACATATGGCGAGTTTAAAGAAATACTTGAGAAGAAGGGTGGCTTCATCAGAGCGTCCTGGTGCTCCGATCAAAAATGTGAAGCAAAGATAAAGGAGGAAACTGGGGCAACGATACGTGTAGTGCCCTTTGAAAAAGAGGAGCCACTAGCAAAGTGCGTTTACTGTGAACGGCAAGCGAATGAAGTAGTCTACTTCGCCAGATCCTATTAGGTCAAGCCCATGCTTTCCCTATGTGGAACCCACGTAAGGTCTTGAAGGTGACTCCATGCGTCTCTGAAGCGCCACATCCAGTTTTTTTTGCGCACCGTGCTGGAGGGTGCATACTCCGCCAAAGGTTCAACGTATCATGAATATTCGGATCGAAATGTAACGAAACGAACCCGCTGCAATATATTCTACTTGGGCAGCGGTGCATTTTGCCTCTTCTAATGTTTCCTGACCAGTTCGACGACTTCTGGATAGTCTATCTCTAGGGCTTTGATTTTCTCAAGTGTAGGTACGCCGTTCTGTGTCCATCCACGACGTTTGTAGACTGCGTCTGTCAATCTTTCGTACTCCGCCTCCCGATGCTTTCTCAAAGCGGCTGACTTCTCTTCGGTTGACTTGTCTATTGGGTCGTAGCCGACTTTCTCCAGAAGCTCCTTATCATAACGGCTCTGGCGGCTTTCATACTCTTCTTTTGTTACAGGCCCAGCAGCGCGGTAGGGTATTGCGTCGTGTTTTCTTGTTCCGAACCCCATTCTCAGGTTGAAAACCCGTTGAAAGTTGTATACTCTTTCGCTCATGGTGATGATATCATCCGAAGTGATTTTTCTCCCTGTGACGGCGGAGAAGAACCCTGCATAGTTTTGAACATGAGCCATCACTTTTGCCGGCTCCTTCGTTTGCTTGTTATTCTCTGGCACAACGTCATTCCAAGGAAGCTTGCATAGACCGTTGAGTCCGAACCATGTGCGAAACATGGGGAACCAATGGAGGTTCTCGGCTTTTTGTTCGAAAGTGGGCATCAGATTGTAGACCATGTCGAGGAAGATCAGCCAAGCCTCGTCGTGTTGAGGGCCTTTGAGCGCGAGACCGTAGCCGCCTTGTTGTGCCAAGGATTCTTTGGTCACGTATTCAGAGAACTCCAGGCCTTTGGCTTCCATGCCAATATCAAACAATTTCTCCTGGCTCGCCCCATATCTCTGGGCAAAGATCATCTTCATCTTTCTTATGCCTTGACCAACCTCCAAACCAAACCCTTGGCCACTTGCCATTTGATGAACGATTTCAAGTGCAGCTTCTCCATTGCCAAACCTGAGGTCTAATCCGCCTGTCACTTTCTTGTCGATCAAGCCTGTTTCATAGCACTCCATCGCGAAGGCTATGGCTGTTCCGACAGAGATCGTGTCCAACCCGTAAGTGTCGCAGTAGAAATTCATTTCAATCACATAATCAGCGTCAAAGACCCCGCAGTTGCTGCCTACCCCCGCAATCGTCTCGTATTCAGGGCCGTCTACGCAAACCTTCTGGCCTTTATATGGTCCTGTTTTGGGTTCAAAATCCATTACAACATGGGAGCACGCCATCGCACAACCAACCCAACAGCCGTCGAACCCTTTGTGGAACTTCTTTTGATAGGCTTCGCGTCCCAATTTCTCAGCCTCCGGATGGCTACCATACCTATAGTTGTTCACAGGAAGAAGGTCAAACTCGTTCATTATTGGCACGAGATGAGTGGTTCCTACAACCGACATCTGATTTTGCTTAGGGTCAAGCGCTCTTATCTCTTGACTGTGAGCATGACCTAATTCCTTCACCATTTCTGGGTCTGCCGGACCGTTAGTCTCGACCGTTATTCTGCCCGAGTATTTCACAACAATTGCCTTGATCTTCTTGTTGCGAAGAACAGTGCCTATGCCTCCTCGGCCAGCTTGTTTACATCTGTGGATTTTACGACCAGCATCGTACCATGAGAAGTTTAAGCAGCCCAGCAGAGTGTGCTCAGCTCCAGGACCTGAAGAAACTACAGATACGCTGTTGGGCTTGTCGCCTGCATGCTTCTTCGTCAACATGTTAACGATTTGGTATGTTTCAGAAGGCAATTCTGTTCCGCGGTTAATTTGAACCTTGCCTTCGTCACCGTCGATTAATACGACAACCTCAGACTCAGCCTTCCCTTGGATCTCAATCGCGTCCCATCCGGCAAACTTTAGGTATGGCCCAAAGTATCCGCCAACGTTGGAGTCGATTACTGTTCCAGTCAAGGGTGATATTGAAACAGCAATGCTTTTTCCGCTGCCAGGGTAAACTGTGGTGCCGCCTAATGGGCCCGATGCGATGCATATCTCGTTTTCAGGTTCGTCCCATCTGATTATTCTGTTTTTGGGCAGAGCATTCCAAAGCAGCCACAAGTCAAAGCCTCGCCCGCCTGTGAATTTGAGTTTCATGTCTTCGGAAACCGTTTTGCTGGTTATTTCCATGGTGGAAAGATTCACGTGAAGCGTTCTGCCGTTATAACCCTTGTTGACTCTACCTAGCTTGTACCTGAAACTCCCAAACTCCAATTTTTACACCTCGAACCTGTTTGAACGAAGACTACGCAAAAACACGCAGATAGGTTTTTCTGCCACCCTATTCAGTTCTGGAATGGCCGATTCTTCAACAAGCTAGTGTGATCATCTGACCACGCTAGTGCAAAGCACAGCATTCTTTGAAGGCTTTGGAAAAACCTCATTAATAACTGTCGTGTCAGCGCACCGAAGTGGACAAGTTTAGAATTCCGCTAGATCACCAGTTTTTCTGGCTCTATGTTGCGACATTTCAACCCCAGGTCATTGACCCTGAATTTGCTGTTTCCATAGAGCAGAGCGTATTCTTTACCATTATGTAGTGACGTTGCAATTCTGCCTATGGCATCGGCCTTCAGTATTCCGCTTCCGCTTGCGCCGCCTACGACCATCAGACCGTTTTCCTCAAAAATCAGCGGTTGCCCATCGATCGTGTTGATTTCATAAAGCCCAGCAAAGGCTGAAAATGGCTGGCAATCTATGAACTGCGGAAAGTACTTGACAAAAATTTGGTAGAGCCCGAACCTGTAGTAGTTCTCTTCGGGTTCAGGGTTGTCTTCAACCTTGAAGGCTCTTGGAAACTCGTCAGCATAAGCTAGCCAAAGTGCATCCTCTTCAGGAGCCGGTCTAATGTACGCAGATGGTTTAGGCATAATAGTGAAAGGCAGGCAGCCCGCATCTGTGAATTCTCTCGAGAAAAGCAATTTCCTAAGTGATTCGGTCTTCGCTTTGATCGAAAAGATCTGCCTTTTTTTAGCCTTAATGAAACACTCGATTCCGAGTGGATCAAGAAGTTGGGCAGTCCACGCTCCAGCTGCAATTATGGTTTTCTTCGCCCTTATTAGACCCCTATTTGTTTTCACACCTGTAACGATTGCATCTTGCCAGAAATAGGGTTCGCCAGGCATCCCAAGAGGTTGACACGGTTCGACAGCAATCTCGTCCACGTTGGTATTGTACTGGATTTTTCCCCCAAATTTGAGAAACTCGGACTCATAGAATTTCACCAGCGAATCAACGTCGATTAAACCCGCTTTTGGAATGAAAACCCCCTTATGAACGTTGCCAAGACCCATCATCCGAGCTTCTTCATCATCAGCCAGGCTCGTCCTCATGTCAAGCTTTCTTGTCAGCTCACTCTCGTCGTACTCTACGTACTTGAAACCCCTGCTCGACAGGTCCTTGAGAACTGGAAACATTCTGCCGTATCCTTCTCTGTCAAAGAACCACAAGTATCCAGCCCATCGCAACTTCAAATCAAACTTCAAGTCATTTTGTACGTGCTTGTAAAATTCTGCTGAGGAATCGGCCAAAGCAAAGTTTGTGCGGGAAGCAAATAGGCATCTAAAGGCCGCAGCGCTCTTTGCAGTACTGCCCTGACCTGACGCGCCGAGCCTGTCAACGACCAGAACATCAGCCGCCGGATTCTCAAGCTTAAGGTGATAGGCTGTAGACAAGCCTATGATTCCAGCGCCTACTATCAGCACATCACATTCAGGCATGTTGTCCCAACCGAATTTTAGATGGCACTACTGAAAAATCAGACATGATTTAAGCTTAGCTGTCCACCAAATTCAAACATATATTACAAGAGAACCCTTATTTACCTCCGGAAAATATGATTAACACCAATCGTTTAGATCGAGGTAAGAATTTGCATATAATGAGAGAGACGAGGGCAGTTTCAACCATTCTATTCATCTTGTTACTTCTGTGCGCCGCTATAATAGGCGCATTGATATCATACGTGTGGGTTATTGCGAACTACTACAACGTGCCAGAGGGCTCGACAACCCTCTTCACCGAAAACGCGGTTTTTCCAGTCAGCAACTTCTCGTACTTCAACTTGACAATTCTTAACCCGTCCTATTCAGCCTCAGACGTGAACATAATGGCATTTCGCGTGACTGTTATTGACACGAACACAACCTTCGACGTGAACATGACAGAATATCCTGGGAGCCTCCCATACGTGCTTCAGAAGGGTGTACGGCAAACTTTCAAATGCATCGACAACTGGAGCAACATCACCGGAGAAAACATAAGAATCGACCCTTTGTCAACCAACATCTCAACGACGAGTAACATTTTCACCGTGCCATTTGCAATGCTGAACCTAACACCGATTTTCGACGCATTCCAAAGCGTCAGATACTTCAACTTGACAGTACAAAACCCCCTAGAGTCTACAAACCTGACCATCTCAGAAATTGACGTTGCTGGCGAGCAGATCCTAAACGTCTCTCAGTCACTTCCATATCTCCTGCAAAATAACGCGAGCATAACGTTCATTTGCAATCGAAATTGGGAGGACCTGCGTTATAAAAACGCCACAATTACTGTGCAGACGGCGGAAGGATACGTGACGTCATACACGACAAACACGCTACTAGGAGCAACCCTTGAAATAAGCGATGTCAAGTTTGACTATTCGGACACAAGCTACTTCAATTTGACCATTAGTAGTTCAGCATCCTCCACGTCATATCCGACACTAAGCAGCATAAATCTGACGCTGGCAAATCAAACGTCCAGCCTCTTCACCATCCCTCAATTGAACTTCACGTTTCCAATTTACGTTCAGCCTAATCAATCATTGACTCTCAAGTGTCTTTGGAACTGGAATACCGTTCGTGACGAAAACATCACGATCAACGTTTACACCAAACAGAACTTCACAGTGCCTGCTGAGACCGTTCTAACGCCACCAACAAATGTTTGGAATATTACTGACGTGAAGTTTGACTTGGAGGACCTGACCCGATTTTCGGTGAATGTCACCAACATGCCATGCTCTGTCAGCAGCATAACGATTGCAAAGATACAGCTGAATAGCACTGACACAATATTCGATCAACTATCTGCAGTTCTGACCAATGGCATGCAAATCACGTTTGACTGCACCTTGAATTTGACCACCTTCAGAGGACTAACCGCGAACGTAACGGTCTTCACAGCAGACGGAGCCAACATTTCCGCAATCGTCACGATACCTTCAGTTCAGCTCAAAATAACAGGCAGCACTCCAGTTTACGGCGACCTGAACGACGCAGCCCTCAACATCACGTCTCCATACCTCAACGTTACCATTTCGAACTCGGCGAATTCCCTCCTGAATGTCACAATCAGCAAAATAGTTCTTGAGGCAGGCAACATAACTCAGGATCTTGCCCCAAACATTCTGTACCCGAAAGCGACGTCAAGAATATACAAGGTTAACACAAATCAAACCGTCACATTTGTCTGCTATTCAGACTACACTCAGTTTCTTGCTCAACCCACAATAACCACAATAAAAATAACCGTTTATACGGCAGAAGGCATACAAGTGTCAACAACCTGGCAGCGGTAGCCATAACCTTTATTTCTCTTCCGATCAAGAACCTAAGTTCTGAAAGTGATGGGCTTGACCTCCGTAAACGCCACCAAAAGGGTTCGAGATATTGAATACGCCATCCGCGATGTCGTCGCATATGCAAAACAAGTCGCCAAAACAGGAAAAAAGATATTCTATTTGAACATAGGAGACCCTGTCGCATTCGATTTTGACACTCCACAGCACATCAAACAAGCGTTGATAAAGGCCGTGGAGGGTGGAGCAAACGCATACGCTCCCTCAGAGGGGATACCTGAGCTCAGGCAGGCCATAAGCCGAAAGGAAAAAAGAGTCAACGGCGTAGAAATCTCTGCCGACGATGTCACAGTTACATCCGGGATTTCCGAAGGCATCCAGATGGTTATGGCCGCACTCATCGATGCCGGTGACGAAATTCTGCTTCCAGGCCCGACGTATCCGCCATACATTTCCTATGCGAGGTTCTTCGGCGGAAAACCAGTCACTTACGAGACTCTCGAAGACGATGGCTGGCAACCAAACATTGACGATTTGAGAGAAAAGATCTCGAAGAAAACACGTGGAATAGTCATCATCAACCCCAACAACCCCTCCGGCGCACTCTACGAAGAGAAAGTCGTGAAGCAAATAGTCAACTTGGCAGGCGAGTATGGCATCCCAGTCTTATCAGACGAAATCTACGACCAAATAGTATATGGGAAAAAGTTCGTCAGCACGGCTGCTCTTGCTGAAGATGTCCCAGTGATAGGGTTGAACGGGTTCTCAAAAGCGTATCTTATCACAGGCTGGAGACTTGGATACCTATACTTCCACGACGTGGAGGGAAGACTCGAAGAGTTGAAACAGGGCATAGAGAAGGAGACTAGAATAAGACTCTGCGCGAACACCCCGGTTCAAAAAGCTGGAGTAGCAGCTCTAGACGGCCCACAAGACCACATAAAAGCAACTGTCCAAAAACTCAAAGAAAGAAGAGACTACGCTTGGAAAAGGTTGAACGAAATCGAAGGAATAAGCTGCACGAAACCTGAAGGAGCCTTCTATGTCTTTCCCAGAATTCACACCGTTGGATCGCGATGGAAGACAGATCTGGAGTTCGCCCTCGACCTTCTGAAGGGAACTGGTGTGCTTCTTGTTCACGGATCAGGGTTTGACCCGGCATATGGCGCCGGACACGTTAGAGCCGTGATCCTCCCACCGATTGAAACGCTGGAACAGGCCCTTGATGAAGTCGAGAGATTCATGAAGCAGAAAAACAGGAATTGACTAAATGTCTAATTGTAGATTGGCACTCCCTGCTTTTGATCACTGACCAGTTTCCCGAATTCCTCCATCAACCTCTTGGTTATCGGGCCTGGCTTCCCACTGTTTATCAGCCTCTTGTTTATTTCCCTGACGGGCACAACTTCAGCCGCCGTTCCTGTGAAGAACACTTCTTCTGCATTGAAAAGTTCATAGGGTGTTATGTTTTTCTCTTCAACTTCATAGCCAAGTCTCCGAGCCAGCTTCATGACTTCGGCTGCCGTTATTCCAGGTAGTGCTCCCGTGTAGCTTGGCGGAGTGCATAATCTCCCATTCCTCACAATGAAAATGTTCTCAGCCACTCCTTCACATACGAAACCGTTCTTGTCAAGGCATATGGCCTCATCCACACCACCTATGTTTGCCTCGATTTTTGCCAGAATGCTGTTGAGGTAGTTTAGCGATTTTATCTCATGAGAGGTTGCATCCACCGGGTCTCTCTTGACCCATGAGAGCATGGCGGTGACACCGTTTTGTTTAGCTTCTTCTTTATGCAAGGAGATGTTGTCGGTTATCACCACGATCGTTGGTTTTAGACATTTTCTCGGGTTCAACCCGAGGTCTCCGACTCCTCGTGTGACCACCAATCGAATGTAACCATCCTTCAAGTTGTTCTTTCGCAGGGTCTCCAAAACCGCTTGGATCATTTGTTCTCTTGACATTGGAATTTCAAGCATTATCATGTGGGCTGAACGATAGAGTCTATCAACATGTTCTCTCAGCTTGAAAACCAGGCCGCTGTACGCACGAATTCCCTCGAACACCCCGTCTCCATACAGGAGGCCGTGATCAAAAACGGAAACTTTTGCCTGCGATTTCGGGTAGTATACACCATCGATGTAAACCTGTAGTTCTTTCTCCAACAGACTGTCCCCCAAACTGAGGAGACTAGTCTATGAAAAAGGTTTGATATAGTTTTTGCAAGAAAACGCTTGTTCCATGTCGCTAACCATAGAATTGAGGTCTCTTCGAAAGGTGTTTAGGCAGGGGTAAGGGCCTGAAGGGTTTGCCTGTCATTGCTTCCTCAACCTCGTTAATCAGCTCCTCAACCTTCATGCTGCTTCTTTGCCCTGTTTTCCTGTCCCTCACCGGAAGCAGACCTGATTCTACTTCCCTTTTTCCCACGACAACTATGAATGGCACCCATTCCATTTCCGCCTCTCTGACCCTCTTCTGCAGGGTCATCGGTCTTTCGTCGATGTCTACGCGCACACAGTGACCAGCCATCTTCTTGGCTATTTCCTCAACGTTTTCTAAGAACTTTTCAGATATCGGGATCAGCCGCACATGTGTTGGCGAGAGCCATATCGGAAGCATTGGTGATTTGCCTTTTTGTTGTTCTCGGTACGCTTTTTCCAACAGGGCGTAGACATCTCTCTCGATTGCCCCACTGGGAGAGCAGTGCAGGATTAGCGGATTATGTTTTGCGCCTTTTTCATCAACATAGTTTATGTCATATCTTTTTGCATTCTCAACGTCTATCTGGTCTGTTGAGAGCGCTGCAGCCTTGTCCTGATTGTCCACGAAGTTGAAGTCCCATTTGAGCCTGAAATAAAAGAAAGGCTGCTTCCACATTTCAACCAGCATAGGCTTGCCGAACGTCTTAGTCAAAGAAGCTATGAACTTCTCGTTCTCCTCGTGGAAGTCTTTTGTGAAACGTATTGCAGCCTCATAATCACTCTTCGAAAGGCCTATTTCATCGAGGATTTGCGCGGAAAGCTTGAATCTGATTACGAATTCTTCCTTGGCTTGCTCGATATCCGTGCAGAAGGCGTGACAGTCTGGCATGCTGAACGCTCTGAGACGCCTCAAACCGACAACTTCGCCGCTTTTTTCACGCCTAAAACTGTACCGGGTCAGCTCGTAGACTTTAAGCGGCATTTGTCTGTAAGAGAACTGCGCATCATGAACCATCAGGAATTGACCGAAGCACGCTGCAAACCTCAGAAACAGTTCTTTGTCTTCTGATTTGAGTAGATACTGCCTGGCTGGAAAACGGTTCAAGTAGTCCGCCAAGCTTGGATGGTGAAAATCGTACATTATTGGAGTTTCGACTTCCATTGCACCGTACTCGATCATCTTGGCAGTGACGAACTGCTCAAGCAGGGATTTAATCAGTCTTCCTTTCGGGTACCAACGTATATTGCCAGGGTCGCTCCCCATCTCGTAATCCGCAATCTCCAGTCTTTTCATCAAGAGCACGTGTGGAGGCATTTGCTGGGTTGTCCTTACCTTTGATATTTCGTATTTGGCAAATTTCTCAAGGTTCTCATGTCCTTTGAAGTCGTAGTCTTCGACTGGCGTCATTTTCCCGTTCGGCTCGAGAATGTACCAGAATGATTCGAGTTTTTCCTCGGCCTTCGCTGCTTCTGAAACTTTCTCTTCGGTTTCTTGTTTCTCCTCTTCAGGCTTCGCCGGCAAAAACGTCCTAGATTGTTCGGCTAGCGGATGCCCTTTTACCGATATGGTGAATTGTTTGTTCCAGCCGAATGGCGCGCGGTAGGTTTCTATGCTTTTTTCTCGTGCATATGCCTCTAATGTTTTGACTATTTTCAGAGCCTCAGCAGGCTTGGCTAGATTGCTGCTTAAATGCGCGTAAGGATAGATTAAAATTCGGTTTATCTTCAACTTCTCAAGAAAAGCTTGAACCTCATCTACAGCTTTGTGGGCGACTGCCTTATCGTCGCCCTCTTCCACCGCCGTTAACAATACTACTATCTCGTCTAGGCGAACTTGCTTCTTCTCAGCTTCCTCAGCCAAGGCTATCTCTTTCTGAACAGGCTTGTACTCAACGAAGTTTGAATGTAGTTGCAGTATTCGCATGATGGGCTACTCCTTCAGACTCTGTAACGCATTTTTTCAAGCTGCTTGTCTTTCTTCGTCTTCTTCTTGTACTCCTTGTAGTGTTCCTTGCACAAGTACGCACGTCTTTCGCCGACGACCGTTAAACCAGCTAGTCTGACCTTGGCAGCTGAAATTGAACGAACAGCCTGGCTACCGCACCCTGAAACGCTGCATTTCACGCCCTTGTCAACTCGACCCAAAGCTTAACCCTTCACACATCATGGTTTTGATGCAATACAATAAACGTCATTGCTTAATTCTTTTTTCATAGAGTTCACGGGCCCTTTGATACACCTGCGTCTTATCGCCGAACGACGTAGGTCCGACTCCCTCAACGACGAAGGAAGCGGCTGCAGATCCCACACAGGCACACCTCAAAATGCTTTCATCATTAATATATTCAGCCAAAAAGCCGCCGACAAACGCGTCTCCAGCACCAGTTGGATCAACGAGCTTGAAGGGCCTGACTGCAGGAATATCATAATCGCCTTCTCCGGTGGAAACTAATGCGCCTTCTGAGCCTAACGTAACGACGACGATGCCAACTCCGCAATCATGAAGACCCTTTATGGCTAAATCGAGATCAGGCAGATCGGTCACTGCGAGGATTTCGCTCAAAGACGACTTGTAGATGTCAACGAGCCCCAGTATGCGCTTGTCCCCTAACGAACCGTAGCTTACCTCTCCATCTTCACCGAACCTCCGCACAAGCCCTTGCGGATCCAAAGACAAGACACTCGTATGAGTCTTGAGACTCTCAATAACATCATATGAAACCTCGCCAGCTATCGGAGAAACATGGATCACTGAAGCTTTGAGAGAAGCCGGCACATCATCAACAGTCAACGAAGGAGCCATATTTTTCAAGAAGAGAACCCGGTTTGACAGGGCATCGTCGTATTTCAGTTCAAAACGGGTTGTCATCGCATCCTCAACTTTCGTCAACCCGGACATGTTAATGCCCTCTTGCCTAAGCCACCACCTATAAGCTTCAGGGAAGTCACACCCAACCTTGGATAACACGCCGACTCTTGCCTCCAAACGACTCGCGGCAATGGAAACGTAGGCCGCAGAACCGCCAAGAATGACTACAGGAGATTTGCGGCTGGGGAGAAGGATTGAATCTATGCTGAAATGCCCCACTGAAACGACATCAAACATTGCGGGTCAGGCTCCTATCATGAATACTATCAGTCTCAACTTAAACTCGACTGGAAGCCTTACACCAGTGTTACTCATTTGTACGGAAATTTCACTATATTGAGCGAAAATCGGCCAAGCATGCGTTTGAGAAAGTTAACTTCACCTGCTCAGTTCAGGATTGAAGCAACAAAATTGCCTTCGCCAAGTCTCCTCCACTTTCTTCCAAGGCTTTCCTTGATTCTCCCAAGCTTTTTCCAGTTTGATCTGCAACCAGCCTGACGTCTTCTTCTGCTATCGTCGCAGCTTTCGGTTGTGGAGCCTCTTCGGAAATTTGTCCCCCCGCGATTTGAAACATTTTTTGTCCCTGCACTTCGATTATCGAAACTTCGGGTTTCTTTATGACTATTTCCTTGCTACGGGTCTTGATGACAACTTCATCAACATCCTCAACAGTGTTCATGTTCAAACCCATGCGCTGCATCATGCGTTTTGCTTCTCGGGGATTCACACGCCCGTGCACAATACCACCTCTCCGAATAACGTATCATCGGAACGCTATTATACTTAACTTTCGCCCGTGGCTCCTCGTCTGACCTTCACGGCAACGCCACGTTTGAAGACTTTCATTTCTTTGCCAGATAAAACGGCCCTGCCGACTGCCAAGACCTTGCCACTCTCATCAACAACTATGACCTCGCTCCTTGGGCGAATATCATCATCGGCCTTGAGTATGTGCACTGCAAAAACGTCGCCGCCATCAGCGATAAACTCTGAAACATCATCCTTCACTGTGACAAAACATCTTGCTGATCCCTCGCTGTTTGTAATCCGTTTCGCCCCGCTAATGCTTAGAGAAAACAAGCCGTCCGTAGGCCGCATCGTTGCCAACCGTTTGCCTTCCAAAAAAACATAGCGTATCCGGCCTGTCCGCGGCGAAAAGCTGATCGTTACGCCTTCTGGAAACAAGACTGCGCCGATTCCAATTCCGAACTGGAAGTCTGCGACGCTTCTTATCTTTTCATTATCACCCTGCAAGATTTTGCACCCTTGAGAACGATGCAGTTTTCGACAACTATAAACACGACCACAATAATAAAAACAGTTCAGGTGCGTGGCCACAATTGCGTTGTGAAGTCTGCGGACACAAGATTCATGGGAAGCCTTACAAGGTCATCATTGAAGGCGCAAAATTGACGGTGTGCGATGACTGCTCAAAACATGGAAGGCTAACATGGGAGGAAGAGCCCAAGCCGAAGGCGGTGATAAAGCCAAAAGGACCTAAGCCCACTTTGATGGTTCAAAGCAGGGTCCAGCAAACGACTCCACTTGAAGCCACATTAGAACTTGTGGACGATTTTGACGCCAGAATAAGGAAAGCCAGAGAAAAACTGGGAATTTCTCACGAGGAACTAGGCAAAAAACTGAATGAGAAGGTCTCACTTCTCAAGAAGATCGAGACAAGAAAGATGATCCCTGACAATACTCTGGCAACAAAACTGGAACACGCATTAAAGATCAAGCTAATGCGTCCAACCTCAGAAGAAAAGTACAGTATATCACAGGAAAAGAATACTAAACCAATCAAACGTGAACTCACCTTGGGAGACCTGATCAACCTAGAAAAACAGGACAAGAAAGACAAGGAGGAAACGGCTGGACGCGAGCGATCATAGTTCAAAGACGAAAGAACACTGAACCATCAAGCCTGAAAGAACTTAAGAAACTGGCTGAATCAGCAGGATATACAGTTGTCGACCAAATGGAACAGACTAGACAGCCTGACGCACGCTACCAGATAGGCGCTGGCAAGGTCGAAGAACTCGCTCAGCTGGTGGAAAAGACAAAAGCTGACAAGGTCATTTTCGACAATCCACTGAAACCTGTTCAATCCTACAACCTTGCAAAGGCCACTCACGTCGAGGTAATAGACCGTTTCCAGCTCATTCTCGAAATATTCACGAAAAGAGCTACGACGGCAGAAGCGCACATGCAGATCAAACTTGCCAAATTACAATACGACTTGACACAGGCAAAGGAAAGAGTCAGACTCGCAATGAAGGGAGAGCAACCTGGCTTCATGGGGCTAGGCGCATACGAGGTTGACGTCTACTACGAAAGTGTGAAAAGGGAAGTACACGCCATACGGAGAAAACTCAAAAAACCGCGGGGAAAGAGGGTCTTACACCGCGAAAGAAGGACAGAGCTTGGTTTTTCAACGATTTCTCTTGCAGGCTACACGAATTCTGGAAAAAGCTCACTTTTCAACGCCCTAACAGCAGGAAATGTCCCTGTTGACAACGCCTTGTTCACAACTCTTTCCACGACGACAAGGCGCGTAGAATTCTCGAAAAAGAAATTCCTTCTCACCGACACCGTCGGCTTCATAGATCGGTTGCCGCTGATGCTGATAGAGGCTTTCCATTCGACACTTGAAGAAACCATATTCTCAGACCTGATATTGCTCGTAATCGACGCCAGCGAGCCGACAGGCACGATTGAAAAGAAACTCTCAATCTGCTTGGAAACAATCGAGCGTATCGGAGCTTCGGGCGTACCGATAATTACGGCCCTGAACAAAATTGACCTAATGTCAGAAGCTGAGACCATGGAAAAAATTTCAAAGTTAAAAGGACAAACGCCGAACCCGGTTCTAATATCCGCATTGCACAAGACAAACCTTGAACAACTGCAGAAAGAAATACTGAAAACGCTCAAGGAGAGTGTTCGAGCCTCTTTCACTATTCCTTTGACGAACGATTCAATGCCGTTTATTTCTTCACTCTTTAAAAACGCGGACGTGCAAACGATAGAATACGGGGAAAACACTGCCCACGTTGTTTTCGAAGCGAACCCTTCGTTTGCCGAAAAGGTGAGAAACTACGTGGAAAAGCTCGAGGGAAAATTCAAAAAAGACTAGCAAGTGGAAGCGCATGCTCAAAATAGTCGTTCTGAGATGGGGACACAGACCACAACGGGACACTCGATTAACAACGCACGTCGCGCTGGCGGCTAGAGCACTAGGAGCCTCTGGTGTAATACTTTCAGACGTAGAGGATCGAATGATACAAGAAACCATTCAAAAAGTGACGCGTACATGGGGTGGCGAATTCTTCTTCGAAATGGGAACGCCGTGGAAAGAAGCAGTGTCGAATTGGAAGAAGAAAGGCGGGGTAGTTGTCCATTTGACCGCTTATGGAGAAAACATCGAAACGAGCAACGTACTTAAGGAGATCAAGAGCTCAGAAAAAGACGTTCTTGTAATGGTAGGAAGCCAAAAGGTTCCGAAAGAGTTCTTTTCGGAAGGGGTCAGCGATTTCAACGTTGCCATCGGGAATCAACCTCACTCTGAATGCGCAAGCTTGGCCATTTTTCTAGATCGTCTATTCGAAGGAAAGGCTTTGGCAACAAGGTTCGCTGACGCAAACATCAGAATCATACCGCTTAAAAGAGGGAAGAGGATAACGGAAAAGAGGCAGTTCTGACTCGGAATGGGTAAAGAGATTTAAATTGAGGCTTAGAAATATATATTATGGAGAACTGTGCCAGCTAGTGGAAGCAAAAGGGTTGTTATGTTGTCCAACATAGATGATGCAACATTTGCGAAGGTTGCAGAGGCATTAGGAGAAGAGGATGCTGTTAAGTTAATTGAAATTCTCAAGAACTCGGAGGAAATAACGGATGACGAGATAGCGAATAAGACGAGCGTAAGATTGAATTCGGTCAGGAAAATACTTTACAAGCTTTATGATCATTCATTGGTGAGTCTGAGGAGAACGCGGGATCCCAAGACAGGATGGTTCATATTCCACTGGAGGCTGCAACCGGACCAGATGGAGGGCTTCATCTTAAGCCAGAAGCGGCAGGTCCTTGAAAAACTCGACGTTCGGCTGGCATACGAGAAGAATCATGATTTCTACTACTGCGATACTCCAGGATGCAAGCGTATCCCGTTTGAGGAGGCTATTGAACTGATTTTTCGATGCCCGACGTGTGGCAAGGCCTTGATGCACTTTGACAATGAAAAAATGCTGACCGCGTTGTTGAAGAGGGTTGATCAGCTAAGGAAGGAGCTCGGTGAGTGAAAGGCTTCCATCACGGGGACAAGTCCTGCGGATTCTCAGGCAAAGCGGATGTCCAAACAACGTAATGAATCATTGCGAGGCAGTAGCTGAATTAGCCGTCGAGATCGGAGAAATCTGCAAGAAAAGAGGACTGAAAGTCGATTTAGACCTTATCGAAGCTGGAGCTCTTCTACACGATATTGGACGCTCCAATACGCATAGTGTCCACCACGCCGTTGTTGGAGCAGAAATCGCGAAAACATATAGTATGCCAGATCAAGTCTTGGCAATAATCAAGAGACACGTCGGCGGCGGAATAACACCGCAAGAAGCGAGAAGACTCGGATGGCCCAAAGACGTATACGTTCCGCAGACACTTGAGGAGAAAATCGTGTCATACGCCGATAAACTGATTGAAGGCTCGCGACGCGTCCCGATCGAGAAGACCATAGAGAATTTTGCCCAAGAGCTACCGCCATCTGCCGTCGAGAGGGTGCGAAGACTACACGAAGAAATGAAGATTTTAATCGGTGACTGCCAATGCACACCGTGACGTTGCTGATCAAAGCATATAACAATTCCCAATTGAGAATGATCAAGGAACTCCTAAAATCCAGTCTTGAAGGCTTAAAGGCAGAGTCAGAAGTCTCTGAAGCTGCTCCTAGCAGATGGGTGCGAATAACCGTTTCCGGCGAAGACGAGAAAACCGCATTGAACTACTTGGAACGTGAATTTGGCCGATGTCCAGAACAATTGGAATCCGTAGAGAAGTTCTCAACAATCAAAGGACGAATAACAAAGCTGGACAAGAGCAACAATGAGGTTTCGGTTGACGTGGGTGTTCTTTCGCCGCGCGTGGTTGAGGCTACGATCCCTCTGGTTCGGCTACAGGGTCAGCTTGTCGATGGAAGAAAAGTGGCGCTCAGCAAACTCATTGAACTATTTGGCTTCTGTGAAAATTTGCCTTTGACCGTTAAGGTGTTGAACGTCGCCGTTTCGGAAAACCATGTTGAGGCTATGCTTGCGAGAAAGCAGCTCGCGCAGTATGGAAGTTGGACAAAATCGCTCCTAGACAGACTGGTAATCCTTGGAGCCACGCTCCACGACGTCGAGTCAGCAGTGAAGAGGGCAGAATGCGGTCGTGACGTAGTGAACGTGGAACCTTTAGGGTTGCTCGAATACGCCGTCGTATGCAAGCTCGGGACAGACGCAGCAGGGCTGATCCCGAAAGTTGGCAGACAACTGTCCCAAGCCGTTTTCAGTGTATTCAGCCCCAAGAGAATCCTCGAATTCCTTCAATACAGCTCCGTCGAACTCGCTTTCTAGAATATGATGATAACATGGGCAATCTCTAGCCGCATTAGTCATGATTATGCCGTGTTGACGCTCAGGAATCATCAACGAAAAAAGATGTTATTTAGGGCATCTAGCGAGTTGCCTTGTGAAAAACTCTATAAGAGGGTACTTCAGTTTTGGTTCTTGCCCTTCCCTACGCCTCTGTAGGTAAACCCGGCGTTTCTTGCTGTTTTGTCGTCGAATACGTTTCGGCCATCGATCAAGATTGGTGTGGCCAGTTTCTTTCGGAGCATATTCAGGTCCAGTTTCGGATACTCTTTGTGTTTTATTGCGAAAACTACGGCATCTGCTCCGACAACGGCTTCGTCGAGGTTGTTCGTGAAGGGGATTTCGAATCTTTGAACTATTGGGTCGTGCAAAATGGGTTTTGCCCCACGCTTTTTCAACTCGTGGTACAATGTGGCTGATGGTGTGTTTCTCGTGTCGTCAGAATTCTCGAGGAACGCCACGCCCAGAATGGCTACTTTTGCCCCTTTCAGTTTCTTCCCGTGTTCTGCCAGTGCATCTTCGACCAGGTCAACTACATGTGATGGCATCGAATCGTTGACGGCTCTGCTATCAGTTATGATTTTTGGGAAGAATTTGAACCTGCCGTAGTTGTCTAAGCCATATTTCAACAGCCATGGGTCTTTTGGAAGGCAGTGTCCTCCTACGCCGCTTCCTGGAAAAAGCATGTTCCTAACAGGGTTGGATGAAGGGTTTGACGGATCATTAGGCAAAGTATTTACAAGCTCGCGCACTTCATAGGCGTTGACTCCGAGACTCTCGCATATCAATGCTACCTCGTTTGAAAAAGCGATGTTCACGTCTCTGTATGTATTCTCAGCCACTTTGGCTACTTCGGCAGTAAGCGCATCCGTAGGAACCAGTTTTGCCTTTGTAATATGCCCATACAATTCCATCGCACGCTTAGTGCTTTTCTCGTTTATTCCACCGATTATCCTTGGAAGCTCCACGATGTTCTTGATCAGACGCCCGACCATGACACGCTCATAACAAAAAGCCAAGAAAAAGTCTTTCCCAGCCTTCATATGGGACGATTTTTCCAGTATCGGCATCGCAATATTCCTCGTCGTTCCAGGGGCAACCGTTGACTCAATCACGATCAGCGACCCAGAACTCATACACTTGCCTATCTTCTCACTCACTTCTCTGAGCGACTCGTACACTGGCATTTTTTCACTATCAATCGGAGTTTGGACATCTATCAATATCGCCTCGGCATCCCTACACGTCACTATGTCTTCGACAACCATAAATGTCCCCTTCTTCACGACACGTGCAATAAGCTCTGACAAGCCTGGTTCGTCACCGCCAATCGGATTCTTGCCCTCGTTGAGATACTTGATCTTCCATCCTGAACGCTCGGACCTGCGCTGCACCCCAACAACTCTGAAACCAGGAGCATCTGCGAAAAGAGCAGCAATCGGTATCCCCGTGTAACCCATGCCGACAACGACGATTTTCCTTACCATACAGCATGCTAAATCGAAGCAACTATTTTTTGCTTTTGGGAGCGCGAAACACTATTCGCTATTACCCGTTTACGCTGTCAAGAACCTGAATTAATCGAGAGGTCAAAGGCACAGAATCACACAGAATCGCACAGAAAGAGAAGACCTGATTTGGATTCTATTATAGGAAATAGGTGGGCCGGACCGGACTTGAACCGGCGACCTTTGGCTCGTAAAGCCAATGTCCTAACCAAGCTAGACGACCGGCCCCTTCCAACTTAGATTCGGTTTCGTGATTATTAGTTTTCTGTTAGGAGCTGCCCCAAGTCTAACTGCCTGCAGAGATGAGTTTTGAAATCACGTTAAGAGGATTTTCCAGTTCCTCAAGTTTCTTTTTGACTTCAAACCTTTTGCCCAGGTATCGTTTCGCGTATGCTTCAACTTGTGAAGCATTTACGGTGAATATGGGGAATCCTTTTGTGTGGAGGTACTTGTTGACTTCGATTTGTCCAAAGTCTGATATGACGATGCTCGGCGTTCCTTGCAGAGCCGCTTCTCTTGATATGGTTCCTCCTGCGCTTACGACGAGGTCCGCTTGGCCAGCTAGACTCGCAGAATCAACGAAATTGTCCGCGACTTTTATTTTCTTGCTTTCCGGTTTGCTGTAGCGCGGCAGGAACAGAAGATTTCCGAGATGAGACAGTTTTTCAGCAAGCTTAATTGTGTTATCGTCTTTGCCGCAAGCATAAGCTGCTTTGGTTTCAATCTGCCTGACCACTATGAGAGGTCTCCCGTAATCGCATGTTGTACTAGGCTTGCTGTCTTTGATCCATGCAACCTCGTCCACTCCTTTGAATTGGACAATCTTCTGTGCGCCATAGGCTTCGAAGAGTTTCTTGGGAATTGCCTCTGAAGCTACAACCGTGGTTGCCAAGGGCAAAGTAAGTCTGTTCGCGGCATCAGCATGCGGTGTATCAGCTGTCAAAATTGATGGAATGTTTATTCCGAATGCAAATCGGCACAACTCAATAGACGGAGATGAGATTGCAAAGTCAGGAACCTTGTCTTTGAAAAGCTTCGAAAATTGCAGTATCCGCTCAGCACTTTCTTCAACTCTTGCTAGGAGTGAAGCGGGGTTGTACTTTCCAACTACCACGGGTTTTTCGCCCAGGAGCTTGGCCACAGCAAGAGTGTCAGGATGCTCCCGAGTGGTGAATACAACTTCGTGCCCGAGTTTCCTAAGATGTTTTGCTATAGCTGCTCCATACCTGACGTGCTTGCCCGTGCATGCATCATACCAAATCCTCATTTTTTCCACCTAGCGTTGAGCGCTGATGAAAGCCTTCCTTTTGGCTGCGTACTCTTTCAAGGACATAGTGCTTCTTGCAGGTACACCCATCACAACCGTGTTGGCGGCAACATTTTTCGTAACAACGCTTCCTCCGGCAACAACGGCGTTCTCGCCGACAATCACGTTTGGTAGGATCGTGACACCACCGCCTATGATGGCCCCGTTCTTTACCGTAACTGGAGTTAAGAGCTCACTTTTCGGGTATCTATCGTTGAGCAAGCTAGTGTTCGGCGCAATGAAAACGTTGTCGCCGATAATGCAGCCGTTTGAAATCGTTACGTGCGCTTGTATGTTGCAGTCCTTGCCTACGACCACATTTTTTCCTATGTCAACGAAACTTCCCATAATCGTTCTTTCGCCTATCTTCGTGTTATCCCCTATTACCACATAGTTCCAGACGGCAACATTCTCTTCGAATTGGACGTCTTTGCCGACTACAACGCCTATTCCTAGTTTTGGCTTAGGCATGGTTTTTTCCCTCGTTTTCATTGTTCATAGGAAGTGGGACGTTTAAATAGTTTGACGGTCTAGTTACTGTTTCGGTCGGAGGGTGAGCACTTTGGCCAAAGAAACCGTTCTTGTAGTCGGCTTAGGCGAAATTGGATTACCGATTTGTGAGTTGTTAAGAGAAAGTGGGCGGTTCACGGTTTACGGGCTAGATACTGACCGGAAGAAAAT
>JBGPBS010000001.1:0-78496 GCA_041481365.1 Bathyarchaeia archaeon | reverse complement strand
GGTGGGACTAAACCTTGTGGGATTAAGGTGGTACAGGCTCCTTGTTGTTGCTTTCGGAGCAGTCTTGATCTATTTTGGAGTCAATTTTCTTCTTAGCTCTTTGTAAGCAAGTGCTAACAAGGTGCGGGTGACTGAAAGAGGGGTCCAAACCCGTTTCAAATGTGCGTGTACATGCGGGCACTCGTAAATTTGCCACTTTCCATTTCACTGTCGATTTCGCGCAGAAGAAGGATACACTTGTGGGTCGCCAAATCAATCGGCCTGTGAAGAAAGCACGCGAACATGTCCAAAAGGCTATGCTGAGGGGACTAACTTGATTTCGAAAATGTGCGGCCACATCTTTCCGGTGACGAAGAGCCTGTCTCCGTTAGCGTCATATGCAATTCCGTTCAGTACGTTGTTTGGATCCTGATTTTTCAAGTCTTGAATGCCCGTCAAGTCAATCCACGCCGTGACTTGTCCGGTCTGTGGATTTATCACAGCGATCTTCTCTTCTCTCCAAATGTTTGCATAGACTGTGCCGTTTATGTACTCAAGCTCGTTGAGTTCAGTGACAGGTCCGGTATCGTGTACCGTTACCTGTCCGACTCTTTGGAAAGTCACGGGATCTAGGAAGTACAGGTTCGCTGTTCCATCGCTCATTATCAGTCGACTGCCATCGTATGTTAATCCCCATCCCTCAGTGGGATATTGAAACTCCTGCAACAAATCAAAACTAGTTTTGTCATACACGAAACCTTTGTGCGACTGCCACGTCAACTGGACGATTTTGTCGCCGACGATTACAATGCCTTCGCCGAAATATTGAGGTTCTAGGGTGAGAAGCTGCAGGATTCCACCTGTCTCTAAATCCACGCGGCGCAGGGTGGAGTCGCCGTGGAGTCCCGTGCTCTCATAAAGAAAACCACTATCAAACACCAGTCCTTCCGTGAAAGCATTCGTGTCATGAGGGTACACATTGACAACGCTGTAGGTGTAGTGCAGTGCCGTTGAATTTGTAGGCCTGTTGTCCAGCGAAACGAGAAAGATGGCGGCGAGCACGATCACCAACGTGACAATGACCACACCTATCTTGCGCCACGAGACCATCAGAAAGTGTCCCTCGTCTTCTAACCTACCATGACTTTGATATACCTACCTTCCAACATTCTATTTTGTGCATATATGGACCGTGCCCGCGCTCTTTTCTACCGCGCGTTAAGAGTTTGCGTTGGCTCTTTTCTTCATCCAATCGTGTGCAAAGATTTCTGCTTCCCCGCTTTGAATTCCTTCCAGTATCTTCTGTGCCACGTACCCTGCCGTATCAGCCGGAAAAGGAGGGCCACCCCCTTGCTCCCCTCCCTCAGGAATGGCATCTTTAATCGTGTTCTTCTCGAAATCAGTAAGCGTCATGTACGGGTACACGACACTGACAACAATGTTGTCGTTCTTCAATTCTTCCCGTGCAGTCAAGCTGATATTGGCCAGCGCGCGTTTCAAGGCCGAATATGCACCGTTGTATGGCAAATACATCAGCGCAGTGCCAGAGCTAACGTTGATAATCGCTCCTCCACCCTGCTTCCTCATGATGGGAATCACTTGCTGCATGGTCACAAGTGGGCCGACCACGTCCAAATCGAAAATATAACGAAACGTGTCAACATTAGTCTTCTCAACCGGAGCATCATACCCTTGACCGGCACAATTAATTAGAACTTCAATTCTCCCGAAATGTTCTACAGTTTGCCTAACCATCCTTTCGATTTCATAAACTCTCGTCATGTCTGCAGGAACTGCCAACGATGTGGGAAGCTCAGCTGACAATTGCTCCAATTTCTCTCTCGAACGGGAGACGAGAGCAAGTTTCGCGCCCTGTTTAGCCAGAAGTTTTGCGGTCGCAAGGCCGATCCCAGAAGAAGCACCAGTAACAATAACTACCCTATCCCGAAGATTCATAAAACCACTTCTTACTCTTACCGTGAACCAGATACTCCTCAGTCAATCCGTTTAAGGATTTGGGGTCATTGTCTCTAGCGCGAGCTTCGTCCGCTAAAAAACTGACTGAAAGCCTGAAGAGTTTTCACGGGGCACTCTAGCGACTGCATTCAGCTTTGAAAAGTCAAGCATTAACATGCGCGCAAGAGACCATTGCGCCGCTTGAATGTCCAAAAAGAAGAATAAATACCGGGTCTTTCCTATGCTTCAAAACCTTAAACAGATCACGTGGGACTGGCGACTTGAAGCTTAGAAATTGGCTGCTTTTCTCATGCATGGTTTTCCTCTGGGGCCTGAACTGGTCAGTGATGAAAATGGGTCTGGACTACGTCGAGCCTACAACATTTGTCCTGCAACGATTCGCGGTCTCAGCAGCTTTCCTGCTTCCTTTCTCTCTGGTCCTGAGAGGCAGAATGCCAAGGGACAAGGGCACGCTGGGCAAACTCATAATCCTCTGCCTGATCTTCGTGTCTGTCATACTCGTCCAAGCCTTCGGATTGTCCCGAGAGAGTTCAGGCGTAGGTGCAGTGCTCACGTACACGCAACCACTCTTTGTCTTCCTCCTGGCCATGCCTCTTCTCAGGGAAAAAGTGACCAGAACAAAACTCTTGGGAGTCACAATAGGCATCATTGGGGTTCTCATGCTTTTCGTGAACAGCACTGGCTCCTTTACGCTCGACTCTGCCTTCATCATGCTGCTGGGCGCATTCTTATGGGCTGTGGTGGCAGTCTACTACAAGAAATTCCTAAACCATGTTGACCCGTTGATTACTCATTTTACGCAATTGTCAGTAGGCATTATTCCTCTAGTTCTTTTAAGTTTGGGCACGAGCGGCTTCAGCTTTCCAAGCGGCTCAATGTACATTGAGCTATTATCTTTCTCAGCGATAGGAGCACTAGCGATAGGGAACGTTATCTGGTTTCTCCTTCTCAAGGAAGAAGAAGCCACGACAGTCTCAGGTTCAAGCCTAATAGTTCCGGCCATCGCCTTATTCTTCGGATGGCGACTCCTGGGCGAAAGTATCAGCAAAGAGGCACTGCTCGGTTCAGCACTGACTCTAGGGGGAGTATATCTGATCAACGTGAAAAGGAAAGGGTCCCCGTCTAAGTTGGACAGGAACAAAGCATGACTGAAAAAGCGCTCCTTTCAGCTAGAAACACGATCGTTCTCTTGTCGGATCATGATGAGCAAGATTTCGGCCAGCCCCGGGATTTAAGAAGCCATTCTAGCAGCATTCACAGCTCTTCAGTCAACGGAATTTGACTCCGAGGGTTTTCGCTAACCGTCTGACGTCCTTGTCGGTCATCCATTCTGTCTTCAAGTATAGAAGAATTCTATCGTCGTTCAATCCCAGTTTGCGGGCTTCGTTTATGGTATGGCGATAGGCTTCTATCTCGGTCGGTCTATCAGTGTAGCTGAAGTTGTCGTCGAAGAGCTCCTTTCCCTCCATGAATTGTCTGACGTGAACAAGCTCATGGATTATGTCCAGGTAAATGTCCACGATGTCTCCTTCCTTCAAGTAGTTTGCTCCGATGAGCAGGTGGCCATCGTTGTTGTTGACTCCCATGTAGCCTCTTGTTCCAGCAAACTCCACTTTGAGATTGTCTAGGACTTGTTCTGTTTTTTCACCGAATATCTGCCTGACCGCCTCAACTTTTTCGAAGCCTTTAAAGTAGTGCATGAATGGATGCGTCGAAACAGGCACGTCACGCGTTATCTTGATCTTCAATTGCAGGTCGATGGTTTTCAGCTCCCATTTCAGCCTTTATTTCAATCAATGCATTAGTAAACTTTATCCTCTTGCAAAAACGAGTTTGCACATATGTTTAGCATAAAGACCATGACGAGGCAAGACTTTCCGTTCGCAGTTCAGATCACCGATCAGATGAACTGGGGCATGGTGGAAGAAGACTTCGAGTTCATGATGAAGCTTGAACCAGAAGGATGCTTTGTGCTGCTCGACGACCGGGAAAGGGTTGGGATCGCCACGACAGTGAGCTTCGGCAAAAAAGGTTGGTTCGGAAACCTGATAATCGCAGAAAGCCACAGAAAAAAAGGAGCAGGTTCATCGCTCGTCAGGCATTCCGTCGATTATTTGAGAGGCAGGGGCGTGGAGACGGTGGGCTTGTACGCATACGTCAACAAGGTCAATTTCTACCGAAGACTTGGCTTCGAATATGACTTGGAGTTCACGGTTTTGAAGGGTAAAGGTTTTTCTTCAGCAAAGCGGGAAGGCGTCGTAGAAGCAAGAAAAGAGGACATGAGGCAGATCATCGATTATGACGGCCTCTGTTTCGGCGCTTCTCGAAGCAAGGTGCTCGAACCTATACTCAGCGATTCAGGCAACGTTGGTTACGTGTATATGGAGGAGAACAGGATGCGGGGCTACGCATTGGCAAAAGTGTACGATGGCATAGCTGACTTGGGCCCGCTCGTGTGCCCGAGAGGGCGCAGTGACTTGGCAATCAGCCTTCTGGAGGCTGTCCTTCACAGACTGACAGATGCTGAGGTCTCATTGTGCCTGCCGAAGAAGGAAAAATCAGTCATCAGTAGGCTAATGGAGAACGGTTTTGTCGAGAGTTTCCCTGTGGCAAGCATGTTTCTCAATCCAGGCACCGTCAATGACTGCGTGTACGTGGCTGAATCCCTGGAGCGAGGCTGATCTTCAAATGTCTTCTGACTTGTCGAGAATAATAGTCGGCGACTTCCTCGAAAAGTCCTGGCCCTGCGTCGAAGCTGTCGTGGGAGACCTTGCAAGTTTCAAAGAAGAAAAGCGTGCAGATGCTCCTCTGTTCTACTCTAGGGATGGACGGAGAGTGGACGCCAAGATGAGCGGCCGCCACTTCTTCTTAAGATCCTCTGTTGAATACTCAAATCCTCAACTAACGGTGGAGGAGGTTCAAGGAATAATAGCTGCCCGCCTCTTGGAGGTGTGCAGCAACTACTTTCACCAATATGGGCTGCACAAGCCTGACGAAAAGGAACTTGGCTCTTTATGTGAAATCTTGAAGAAGCCTTCAGAAGGGCTTGTGGTCTCGTTTCTTTTGAACACCGATGATATAGAGCCAGACAGGTATTCGATGAACCCCCTTAAAGAGTCCATAGTGAACAGCGGCCAGAGCGCATTCCCGACTGCAAACGTCAAGACTGAGAAACTGCAGATAGATGAGAAGTTCGTGAAGAAGTATGAGGGCACCCTCATTTCCAAGCGTGAAGTCGAGCAGATAGCTCGACACCTTCAAAGCTGCGGCAACAGCTACATGGATTTGGTAGACGCAGTGAAATACGAGAGTCTTCAGAATCTCTCGGAATCTTTCGGGATAGACCTCTGCCTCTATTCGATGCGGTTGCCGCTGACCATGTTGGCCCAAGAGAAAACAGATGGGTTGCTGCATTACGTCATAAGACAAGCTCACGCGGACTACGAGTCAATCGAGTGCGTCTACAGGTGCATGGGTAGGAGCATGAAGAACCTGACGACGCTCTTGACGGTGCCACATTCCACGAAAGGTTATGGTTCTAAACGTGCCGTTCGAGGAAGAATTTACTTTGAAGGGCCGAAGTTGAAAAGCGTCAAAGTGGACTATCGGACGGCTCTGCTTTATCCGAATGCGATTGACCCGAGCGACGTCAGCGTCGTGCAGGCTGATGACAGCTTTACGGTTGAAGGAGATAAGCTTGGTGCCTACAGCTTTGCGGAGACTCCTTCTTCGCCTCAGTTCTTTCTCTATTCTCTGGCATCGCCGGAAGACGCTGTCTTGTGGCATGGCATCGGAGCCTTCGGAGCGTCAGAATTGCTTAAGAGTTACACGACAACTCGGATGGCATGCGCCAAGGATTTGGTGGTCAAAGGTTTGAACGAAAAATATGGTTCGGCCACGAAAGTTCCGTTGCAGTTCAACCTTGACCCGAAATACATGTGGGGTCATCCAGTGCATCATAACATAGACGCGAGCATAGGCTGTGTCGAGAACCTGAAGAGTTTGGCTGATCTTGGCATGAGAATGGAACACTTGTCGACTGAGCAGTATATTCGCAAATGAGAACAACCTGCATTCTGTGCACAGGGAAAGGCTTCATCCTCTCTTGGGGCAGAATCCTTTAAAGGAGACCTCAAGATTTCATAAGCTGATTCTTATGCTCTTCAGACAAGTCAAGAAGCATGGGGACAACTTATCCTACGTGGTAGCCGACGAAGCCAGCAAAGAAGCTGCCGTCGTTGATCCGAGCTTTAACGCAGACACGTTAATCGCGTTGGTGAAAGACCATGGTTTCAAGGTGAAATACGTTATCAACACTCATCATCATTCTGACCACACCGCAGGCAACGAGGAGATCATGTCAGCTTTCCATGCGAAGTTGGTCGCGCATCAGCTGTCACCAGTGCACAAGGATGTAGGCGTAGTCGACGGTGACGTGATAAGCCTTGGAAAAGTCACGATCAGGGTCCTTCACACGCCAGGACACACTTCAGACAGCGTCTGCTTGTTGATCGACGGCAAGCTCTTGACTGGTGATACTCTCTTCGTAGGCGAGTGCGGCAGAACAGATCTACCCGGGGGCAACCCTGAAACCATGTATGATAGTCTTTTCCACAGGTTAATGAAACTTGATGACGACATAGAAGTCTATCCGGGGCATGACTACGGACTGAAGGCTCACTCGACGATCGGCGACGAGAGACGGACTAATTACACTCTGAAGACGCGCTCACTCAAAGACTTCATTGAATTCATGAGTCAGCCCTAGCCAGTCAACTGATCTTCATTTTGAATGCGACACTTGGCGCATACCAAGTCAGATATCAACAACTCCCGTATTCTAGAATTTGGAGACGGCTTAGGGCAAGTTAGATTAGGCTCTGACTGCAAATCCTTGGAACCATAAACAGAAGAGGCGACGAGCGGTGTTGAAAGTTCTTGTTTTATATTATAGTCAGACTGGCAACACCGAGAAGATGGCTAGGATCGTGGCGGAAGGCATTAAAACTCGACAGGAATTGGACGTGGAGCTGAGTTATCACGTGGATGCTGAAGTGTTAAGCCAATATGCTGCTCTGGCTGTTGGAGCGCCGACCTATCATCATGACATGACGCTTGACATAAAGAGGCTTTTCGAGGAAGCAGCGGTTAAGAATGTCATGTTGAAAGATAAACTGGGTGCTGCCTTTGGCTCCTACGGCTGGAGTGGCGAAGCGCCTACGATGGTTCTTGAGATGTTGAAGAAGTTTGAAATGAGCGTGATTGAGCTTCCCCTTCTTGTGAAGTATGCGCCAGACGCAGCCGCATTAGAGAAGTGTCGAGAGTTGGGAAAAAACGTTGCCGAAAGACTTATGCACAATGTCTAACATGGTCTAGACGGCGGAGGGTAATGATCTTGAGTTCAGACGACAAATTGGTCTCATTCATGAAGAGGCAAATCGGGATCGAAAACCAGATTGTCGATTCGTTAAACAGTGCATTGGTCCACATTCATAATCCGTCTGTAAAAGGGGTTTTGAAGGGCATATCTTTGGATTCTGTGAAGCATGCGGAGCTTTATGGTTCAGCAATCAGGCTGTTAACGAGCACGTCGCAAGCCTTGCAGCAGGAGCATCTGGACGAACAGAGGCGACTCGTGGAAAAGCACATAGAACTGGAAGCTGAACTTATTGAAAAACTGAGTAAAGTCGTGCCTACTATCGAAAGCAGCAAGGTCAGACTGCTCTTGGAGGCAATATTGGCCGATGAGAAGAGGCATCATGAGCTTCTGAAGATGGTGCTAGAAATCATCGTCCGCGGGGAAACCATCACTGAAGATGACTGGTGGGACGTTCTGTGGAAAAACGTTCCGTTTCACGGCTCTCCCGGGGGCTAGACTGAAGTAAACAGAAGAAAAACGCTACACATTATGATTGAATTGGGTACTATCGACTTCCCAGAAACCATTATAAGGCTTCGCTGTGCATTCAACATCTGAAAAATCCGCAGTGAAGCAACGCTCCGGTTGCGCTTGATTATGGCCAGTGAAAAAATAGACCGCGGAGAAACCGTTTCGAAGGACGAAGCAGAAAAAACCTTGGATGGGGCACATTTTCTGGAGAATGAAGAGATCCTGTGCACGCCAATAGATGAAGTTCTTGCCAGGCTCGGCAGCTCTCAGTCGGGGCTTTCATTGGAACAGCCTGCAAAGTTGCTTGAAGTATACGGTCCTAACGAAGTGGCGAAACAGAAGAAAAGGACAGCCATAGTCAAGTTTCTCTTCAATTTCAGGAACCCGCTCGTAATAATACTTCTTTTCGCCGGACTGATAGCTGGCGTGACTGGAGACCTGCCAGATTCAACGATCATTTTTGTGATAGTCCTGCTAAGTGTGATCCTCACTTTCTTCCAAGAATCCAAGGCTGAAAGGGCAGCTGAAGAACTGAGAGAAAGAGTTGCAACCAAGGTGACAGTGATCCGAGAAGGGAGAAAAACCGAGATCAAACTCTCAGAAATTGTCCCAGGTGATATAGTGAGTCTTTCAGCAGGGGACATAGTGCCCGCCGATTCTAGGCTGATAGGCAACAAAGATTTCTTCGTGGATCAATCAGCCCTGACGGGAGAATCATTTCCAGTTGAGAAAACAGCATTGGCCGTGACGCCTGAATGCGTTCCCACGATCACTGAATGGCACAACTATCTTTTCATGGGCACGTCGGTGGTGAGCGGTTCAGCCACGGCGGCAGTTGTGAAGACCGGCGGCAACACTGAGTATGGTAAGATCGTTAAGAGGATTGTTGAGAGGAGACCTGAAACCGAATTTGAAAGGGGACTAAGACGATTCGGCTACATGATCATGCAGGTGACCTTCCTCCTCGTAATTTCCGTCTTTTTCATAAATGCTCTGAAGGGTCGTGCAGTAGTCGATTCTCTGCTTTTCTCTGTTTCATTGGCTGTGGGTCTGACGCCTGAGCTTTTGCCGATGATCCTGACCGTGAATCTTTCAAAGGGCGCCCTCGCAATGTCGAAGAAAGGTGTCATAGTCAAGCAGTTGGCGTCGATTCAGAATTTCGGCAACATGGATGTTCTGTGCACCGATAAGACTGGTACGTTGACAGAGAACAAAGTCACGCTTATGCTGCACGTAGATATGGAAGGGAAAGACGATGACAAAGTCCTGTTGCACTCCTTCTTAAATAGCCATTTCCAGACAGGCCTGAGCAGTCCGCTTGATGAGGCCATACTCTCATACAGGAAAATTGATGTTACCGATTACGAGAAAATAGACGAAGTTCCATTCGACTTTGTCAGACGGCGAGTTTCTGTTGTGACTCAGCATCTTGGTGAAAGATTCTTTATCACCAAGGGAGCCCCAGAAGAGATTGCCAGAGCCTGTTCGTACTATGAACTTTCTGGAAGAGTATTTGACCTGTCAAGTGAAACGCAGGGAAAAATCGAGCAGAAATATTACGACTTGAGCTCTGAGGGATTCCGAGTTCTTGGCATAGCATACAAGAAAGTCAAAGAAGACAAGACGGTGTACTCTGTCAACGACGAAAGTGACATGGTGTTCTTGGGATTCGTTGCCTTCATGGACCCGCCCAAGGAAAGTGCAAAAGAATCTCTGCAGCTGTTCAAGAAGAATCGAATCGAACTGAAAATTCTCACGGGAGACAATGAGTTCGTGACGCGAAAGGTCTGCGACGAACTGGGCTTCGAAATAAAAGGCGTAGTTCTTGGAAGCGACATCGCCAGGATGGGCGACGATGCACTGGCAAGGGTTGTTGAACAATCTAACATATTTGCAAGAGTCAACCCTGCCCAGAAGGACCGGATAATTACCGCGTTGAAAGGAAATGGTCACGTTGTCGGTTTCCTCGGCGACGGCATCAACGATGCGCCTTCGATGAGAGTGGCTGACGTTAGCATATCAGTGGAGAACGCCGTGGATGTTGCCAAAGAATCAGCGGACATCATACTCTTGCATAAGGATTTGAGAGTGCTTGAAGAAGGGGTTCTTGAAGGCAGAAAAACTTTCGGCAACACCATGAAATACATCATGATGGGCGTGAGTTCCAACTTTGGGAACATGTTCAGTGCCGCGGGAGCATCTGTATTTTTGAAAGATTTCTTCCCCATGACTGCCACACAGATACTTCTGAACAACCTTCTGTATGACTTGTCTGAACTGACGATTCCGACGGACAACGTTGATGAAGAGTATATTGAAAGACCCAAAAGGTTGGACATGTCTTTCGTGAGAAGCTTCATGCTGTACTTTGGCCCGATAAGCTCGATATTTGACTTCTTGACATTCTTCGTGATGCTGTATGTTTTTCACGCCACAGCGGCAGTATTCCAGACTGCATGGTTCATCGAATCATTAAGCACGCAGACTTTAGTGATATTCGTCATAAGAACGAGAATGAGACCTTTCTTCAAGAGCAGGCCAAGCCTGCCCCTGATCATTAGCAGTCTAGGTGTCGTTGCGTTCGCACTGATATTACCATTCACGTTTATCGGCCGCCTGTTCGCGTTTGCCCAGCCTTTTCATGAGTCTGCCCTATTGACTTTCATGATCATCTTGGTGGCATTTGTTGGCATCTACCTGGTCCTTGTCGAGATAGTTAAGGGCTTGTTCTACAAGCGCCATGCGCAGAAACTTGAGCAGATTCCAATTCCGCGGCGGGCGATGGCATACATCACTCCAACGGCGAGATCGCTTCAGACCACGATAGCTCTTATATGTCTGAGGCTGGAGAACGAGATTTCAATGGATTCGCTGCGCAACGACCTCAAGGGAATCGCAACCTACCCAATAGATTCAGATCAAATGGCACATGGTCTGCACAGTCTCCGACACGCAGGACTCATAACCATTGATTGGCAAAAGGGAACCATCAAGCGGCAACCAGCAATCAAGAACTACGTTGACAAGCTTACAAAAACGGAACTGTGGACAAAAACTAAGCACGACTGGCGGGAAGCCAATTCTCTAGTTCAGACAAGATACGGAAAAATCAACCCAGAATATCAAAGGCTCGTCAGCTAGGTTTGTCTGTTGCATCGTCCCATTGAGTGGACTTGTGTAGCCTTGTGTTTGCACGTGTGATCATCCATAGCGCGCGTCATAATGGGGAAAGGGAAGGGAATGTGATTGCAGCAAAATTACTTGTTTGAGTCCTCATCATGACATGCGTCATATGCTTATGACATGCGTCATATTTATATACTTTTCAACCCACAACTAATGCACGGTGGGAGCTTTTGATATTACCCTGCGAGGTGGCGGTAAAGTCGGTGGTGCCGGCTGTGAAGGCATTAGTGGCAACACAGCTTGTTGAGAAAAACGGTTTGAAACAGGATGAAGTGGCCCAAATCCTAGGCATATCTCAATCAGCCGTCAGCAGATACACAAGAAAAAGCAGAGGGCACGCCATCAAGGTCAGCGACGTCGACGGGATAAGACCGCTGATAATCAAGATGACGGCGCTTCTTCTAGATGGAGAATATCAAGGGCAGGAATTCTTGACCTATTTCTGTCAAACTTGCGCGTTAGTGCGGAAAAGTAGCCTGATGTGTCCGTTCTGCCGAAAGATGGATCCTAAGGTTGAAATACAACAGTGTAGATTCTGCCTGGATCACGATTTACCCGCTGGCAAAAGGTGAAAAACTTGTCCTCTTTCGATGAGAAGATCGTTCTTGACATCGTCGAAAAAGCAACCAAAGGCGTTGTCAACATAAGCACGGTCAAGCTCGTCCATAGAATGTTCTACCAAACAATCCCCGTAGAAGGAATGGGTTCCGGGACGATAGTTGACCCAAACGGCTACATACTAACCAACAATCATGTGGTCGGCGGCGCAGAGAAGATAGACGTCGTGCTGTGGAACGGCGATGTGCTACAAGGAAAACTGGTGAACTCCTGTGCCGTTCATGACACCGCAGTCGTTAAAGTGGATAGGACAGAGTTGCAGGTCGCAGAGCTCGGGAACTCAGATAAGCTGAGAGTGGGTCAAAGAGTCTACGCAATTGGAAATCCCTTCGGACTCGCAGGCGGTCCAACTGTGACTTCCGGAGTCATTAGCGCCGTGAGCAGAACTATAGAATCTCAAAGAGGCATGTTGGAGAATCTCGTTCAGACCGATGCGGCAATAAACCCAGGCAACAGTGGAGGCCCCCTCGTGGACCTCGAAGGAAAGGTCATCGCGATAAACACGGCGATAATCCCTTTTGCACAGGGAATAGGCTTTGCCATTCCAATAAACGCCGTAAGAGAATGCATGGCTGACGCCATTAAAGGTGGACAACCTATTAGACCTTGGCTAGGCATAATAGGTTTGAGCCTGACCGAAGAGATTTCTCGTTACTACAACCTCCCCATAGGAAGTGGCGTTCTCGTCACCAAAGTTGTGGCTGGGAGCCCAGCGCAACGTGCCGGAGCAGTCGCAGGAGACGTAATACTCAGACTGGATAACGCGCCGATAAACAGTGTCGAAGACCTCGCAAGCGAGATTCACAATAGAAAAATAGGCGACAAAATCCGGCTTACCCTCTTCCGCAGAGGACGAGAGCAATCAATCGATGCAACACTAAGCAAGATCCCATAGCAACACGCTTCACGTATGGGGTTGACTTGAACGGTTCCCATGCAAAAAGGCGCCTTCAGTAAATTGCCTTTTCAGAGAGCATTACGTGGCACTGAGCTTCCAATCTCATTAAACACATGTTATGAATATGCCACTACTACTTCAATATCTTGGAATTATGCTCTAAGAATAACTTTCGCGACCTGACATAAACCAAGACTTAAGTTGTCTTCTTACCAGACTTAGTGCGAGTGCTTTCAATGAGTACAAGTGCCGAGGAAAAGGTAAAGGGCAGACCTAGTCTTTCGATACTTGCCATAATCTCTTTCATAGCTTCCTTCTTGGTCAGCCGAACATTCACGATTCTGAACCCCCATGCAACGTTGGAAATCGCGGGGTATCATATTCACCATTTCTGGTACGGTATAGCCCTGCTCGCCATCGGAGGTTGGCTGGGCATCAGCTACAAGAGCGAGCGAATAGATCGGTTGGCTGCAATTCTCTTTGGCGCAGGTGGCGGAATCTTCGGAGACGAAGTCGGGCTTAATCTCACGAACCACACGGATTATTGGACGGGAATCACTTACACTCTCATAATCATATTCTTGACCATCGTCTTACTACTAGCGTTTTTCTTCAGGTATTCAAAGGTGATGACCACCGAGTTTGCTGGATTAACACGCAGCAGAGCAAGCATCTATTTCGGCATCCTTCTGGCAGTCGTCTCCATTGCAATATTACTGCGAACGAGCGACATGATAGTAATCACTGTCTCGGGCACGCTAGCGATAATATCCTTTTTCATCATCGCCAGCTACTTTGTTCAGCTCCTTAGGAAAAAACGTTAGCCGAGGACGTTCTTGACACTTAGCTCGAAGGGATGCGAGAGCCTTCTTCTACAAAGCCAATTTAAGAGACTATCGTTCAACTGTCTGATTAAAGGAAGTTGCTTGCATGCAGTCTAGTGAAAACCCGAGCGAAGATATCCTGAGGACGATTCTCTCAGAATACAGGAATATCGCAATCGTGGGCTTATCGAACGATTCGACGAGACCGAGCCACGTTGTGGCAGAGTATTTGAAGAACCATGGTTTTCACATTTTTCCAGTAAACCCTTTCGTCCCCGAGGTCCTGGGCGAAAAGAGCTACAAGAGTCTTTTGGATATGCCTATGGAAATGCAGAAAACTGTCGAGATCGTTGACATTTTCAGGCGGTCTGAAGATGTTCCTCCAATAGTTGAACAGGCTGTTCAGATGAAAAAGCTATACGGCGTGTTGCGGGTTGTCTGGATGCAGCTTGGAATAATCAACGAACAAGCAGCAGAATTGGCTCGAAAAGCAGGCTTGATAGTCATCATGGGCCGATGCATGAGACTGGAGCATCAGCGCCTGTTCTGAAAGGTCAAGCCATGAGGACGTTGGACTAGCGGTCGTGTGCTGGCGGGCATTCGGGTCTACGTGATACTCCCGACTATTAGTGAAGCGACAGTTGCAATTATCACTATCGCAACTGTTTGGAACAGCGTTACCTTCCAGTGAACCTTCGCTCTTCTTAATCTGCATCGAACCAGGGATACACCTACGACTGCCGCAACTATGACCAAAGACATAACACTGTTGAAAGACTTAGGCAACAGCAAATAGGTCAGCGTTGGGATTATGCCGGCCACAAAAGTAGTTGAGCCACAGATTGTTGCCACAGTAACGTTTGACCTGCTTGTTTCCTTGTGCGCGCGCGAGACAAGAATCACTTCGGGAGAACCAAGTGAAAACATGTCCAGTCGTTCAAAAAGCAACACATCAATCAATGAGGACGCCACCTTCTGCAGCAAGCATGGCAGCATTCCACTACTGCAACGACTCGCCGCAACTCAACCGCCTCAATCGACGCCATCCCAATCGCCCAAGTCATATACACCAGTAAAGGATTCGACGAGAACATATGCCCTCTTCGGGTTCGTCAGTGCTTTTCTGAGTTTATTCATTGTGCCCGAAATATCCGGTTCAGTGGCGATAATTCTCGGAGCATACGCATGGAGAAAGGAACAAGGAAACCTCGGAATCACAATAGTAATTCTCGGAATCATATTCATGATCGTTGGAATATACTTCGCATCATATTTCGCGCTAATAGATCTCCTTCCATCGTAGCCTTGCCCATCAAGCTGTGAAGCAGTTCATTCTTCCCGCTCTACTTCTGTAATCTTTCGGTCCAAGCGACCAATGCCTTAAGCAATTCTCTAATTTTCTCCTGTGCCGCTTCATCCGTCACTCTACCGCCTTCATCAATTCTCTTATCTGCAAGAGGCATCATGAATTCAGGCTTGTTAAGCGGGTGGGCATTGAGGAAAACGAATACTTGGCGCAGATGATACTGCGCCCTTGCGCCCCCGAGCATGCCGCTAGAGGCGCTCATGATTGCCACGGGTTTGTCTTCAAAAACATTGCCTTTGTACGGTCTTGAAGCCCAGTCGATTGCATTCTTGAGAACACCTGGAATGGAGTAGTTGTACTCTGGCGTGGCAACTAGAATGGCGTCAGCGGCCCTTATCATTGCTTTGAACTCTCTGACTCTTGCCGGTGGCTCTGTTTCGGAATCCTGGTTGAAAGGTGGAATGCCTTCGAGGTCAAAGGTTTCAAGCTTCATGTTCTCTGGGGCCAACTCGACGGCTGCGCGCAATATTGACTTGTTATAGGAGTCCTTTCTCAGACTTCCAGCGAAACCGAGAACCCGGATTGAGCTTTTCACGTTCTTCACGTATCATTGACCTAGCTTAAAATCGTTTTCTCGTACTGACCTATCCGAAATTGAACGCTGAAGGACACAGTACATTCACCACACAAGCTTCGCAATTGGGCTTCTTCGCAGTACATATTCTTCTGCCGTGAGCTATCAGAAGATCCGTGAATCTCATCCATTTACCCCTCGGAACTATGCTCATCAAATCCTGTTCTATCTTGACAGGGTTGTCATTCTTTGTTAGGCCTAGCCTCTGAGCGAGCCTGCGGACATGCGTGTCGACCGCAATTCCTTCAACTACCTCGTAAGCGTTTGATAGGACGATGTTGGCTGTTTTTCTGGCAACCCCTGGGAGTTCGAGAATTTCCTCCATTGTCCTCGGAACCTTCGAATCGAACTTCTCGACAAGCATCTTGCCGCTAGCCTTTATGTTCTTGGCCTTGTTCCTGTAGAAACCTGTGGATTTTACGTCCTGCTCAAGCTCTTTCAAGTCGGCTTCTGCATAGTCTTCTGCTCGATTGTACTTCTTGAAAAGCAGCTTCGTAACCATGTTCACTCTCTCATCAGTAGTTTGAGCTGAGAGAATGGTTGCAACCAGAAGTTCCAGGGGATTGCTGTGGACGAGCACTATTTTGGCGTCCGGATGCTCTTTCTCAAGCAACGCGATTATCTTGACCACTCGAGTTTTGTCATCCAAATTGAGCAACCCAGGTCTTCTGCTCACCTTCTCTTCACCTGACTTCTGGTACGATACTAGCCCTCGTATTACAGAAAGCTTTTACCCTCAATGAGGCAATCATGATCCAGCGGTGATTTGATTGGGTGTCAAACTCCTGGTTGATGGAGAAGAAATAGAGCTAAACGAGTTTGTTTCGAAGGTCCTGAACGGAACCATTGCCGGCGCGGTGACTTCGCTCAGAGGAATAAAAAAAGGCTGGAAGCGAATCGAAATAGAAGTGACGAAATAAGAGGCCGACAGCGAGTCGCTATCCTCTTTCTTCTATGCCTATGGTTATCTCAGCGAACATTTCCCTTTTTGCTTTGCAGATCGGGCAAACATATGGCGGGTCTTCGCGGAATACCACGTAGCCGCATTGCCTGCAGTACCAGAGTTTCTTTCCTATTCTTGAAGTTTCCTTTGCAGCCGCCGCGCCAAGCTCAGCTTTCTTCTCAGCAGTAGTTGTTGAAGGGATCGCGTATGATCTTGTTTGCTTTTCCAACGGTCGACGTTCTGGGACAGGTTGCACCGGTGTTTTTCCATCAGATACGTCTGTTCTAACGTAAAGCGCGCAGTAGCAAGCTCCGAATTCCGCAACGTCTGGATCTCGGTAGTCGCAGGGGCAGATTACGTCTCTGTCGATTTCAAGATTTCCCGATGCGAGTCTGCATGGACAGGATGGATAGCCGAATCTTTCTTCGTTCTGTTTGAGTCCTTCCAAGAGGTCTTGGAGAAATTTCTGGTCTGGATTTAAGTGATAACCGTAGGTCTTGGCGTCTGATTCTGCCCTCTGCCTCACCTTATCCAACGTTATCAAAGTCCAAGGGTCTCCTTGATCTTGTCCTTACGGAAGCCGTTTATCAGGGTCTGATTGTTGACTACTATTATCGGATAGCTCAGGCTTCCTCCCTTGCCGAGAACGTCCTTCTTGATCGTGTCCAGTTCTTCGTCGCTGCATTGGTCAACGTCAACGTATTCGAACTCAACTTCACTGTCCTTCAAGAACTGTTTCGTCATCTTGCACCATGCACATGTGCTCAACGCATAGAGGAAAACTTTATTTTTCCTGTTTTTTCCAGGCACTTTTTCTATTTTCATCCTGATCACCTTCACTTCTCAGTGGTTGTCCGATTGGTGTGCAATGTGAGACCCCGGCAATAAAAGTTTGCCCTAGGCTTCTAGTAGGTTGACGAACGCGTTTTGGACAACCCCTGACATGTCAGGATGAAGCGCGCGCTCCGCGGTTTATGCATGTCTTACCCATCGAACCTGACTTGAGCAAAGCCGTTTTCATAGCATTTGCAACGGCCTGAGCGGCCACAATCATTCCTGAACCCGACCTGACCACAAAAACGTCAAGTTCCACCATTAGACCCTCTCAACCTCGGATATGAGTGCTGCAACTTTAAATGAAGCTTAGGCAGATTTAAGAAACGACTTCCTTAATCCCATATACGCAAACCAACGGATATTTAGGCGACCGCGATAAAGGTAAATGTAGAATGGAGCTGACAGAAGATCTATGGGCAGCGAATTAGGAGGTGAAGAATATCCCCCTCTTTGAGAGACCACACTCAGATCATTCGAAGCACTTGTGTGTGAAAGTGGAGACTGGGATGGCGCTGGACGAGTATAAAAAGCTTGTCAGAGACGCCAAATGGGTATGCAGACAATGTGGGCGAGCAGCAGCAAGCTCTTCGAATCTCTGCGATCCTGAACCCCTCTAACCCTGAGAGAAAGCTTTGCCATCCACTCTTGTTTTTTTAATATTGCTTTACGTTTTTGTTTTTTCGCAATTGGCTCGACGCGTGTTAGAAAACAAAAAACGAGGAAAAGGAGAAGCTACTTCTGTGCTTCTTGGAGTCTCTTACCTACTTCGTTCCAGTTAACGATGTTCCAGAATGCTTCCACGAACTTGGCCCTGTCATTCTTATAGTCAATGTAGTACGCATGCTCGAATACGTCGAGGATCATCAGAATTCTGAAGGTGGGGTAAACGTTAGTGTTGTGTTTCTCTATCTGCATTATGATCGGCCTGTTCGACTGCTTGTCCCAAGTCAAAGCCGCCCATCCAGAGCCTTCAGCACTCACCGCAGCTTGAGTGAATTCCTTCTTGAACCTGTCAAAGCTTCCAAATTCCTTAGTCAAAGCATCAGCCAAAACGCCTCCGGGCTTTCCACTCTTGCTTGCCAAGGCCATGTTTGTCCAGAACAGTGTGTGGAGCAGATGACCGCCTATGTTGAATGACAATTCCTTCAAGATTGACTTAATATCAAGATCTGAATTCTCTTTCCGAGCCTTGTCGAGTTTCTGAAATATGTTGTTTGCTCCGTTGACATATGCCTGATGGTGTTTTTGATGATGTATCTGCAACTGCTGCTCAGAAATGTGGGGTTCGAGATCTTTGTATCCGTACGGCAGTTGAGGCAAAACGTAGAGCTTGCTTTGTTCCATATTTACACCACTTAGCCATTGTGTCAGTAGACCACTCTTATGCTTTTTCGTCTTTGAGGCTTAGGCATATCCTTGGAAGACTGAAGTAAATGATCATTCATGCTTTCGAGGAGCAGTTCTTAGCATTGCCAGACTGTAAATCCTTCGCAGAAAGTCTAATATCTTGACCTCTACTCAGTTATGGACAGGTGAACAGCTTTGCCGATCGATCCTGATTTCCAAAAGAGTCGAAAAGTGGTTGGCCAGCACAATGGGCACGACGTGTGGGGACCTGTTGAACCTCCCAAAAAACTGGGAATTCATGGAACAAACGTGGCAGTTGACTGGGAGGTCTGCACTGGAGACGGCATTTGCATCGAAGTTTGCCCGGTTACATTGTTTGACTGGGCCGATTCGCCAGGACACCCGACTTCCCAAAAGAAGTCTGATCCAGCAAGGGAAAAAGACTGCATTCAGTGCTTGGCTTGCGAAACACAGTGTCCAACTCAGGCAATAAAAATCAAAACTTGAAGCACTTATTGTACGCGAATTGTAACGTTAACCCCCTCTTTTTTGACTTGAAAGTTGATTTCTTGCAACGGAATCCTGACGGAAAACCTTTTTATCCTAACCTTTTGCAGTCTCTAGAGAGGAACGATCGTGGCAGCCAAACCTAACAGAAAATTAGACTGCCTCGGTTTGTACTGCCCAGAGCCCGTGTTCAAAACCAGAATGGAGCTGGATGAATTGAAGAAAGGCGAAATCCTTGAAGTTTTGGCCGATGATCCGGCTGCAGAAGAAGACATAAAGAGCCTCGTAAAAAACCTGGAGCAAGAAATAGTGAGCATAAGCAAAGACGGGAATGCAGTTCGCATATTGATTAGAAAGGTGAAATGATAAAGAAACTGCGAGAGTGGGTAACGATGCCGACTCAGAAACGCGTTTACATGGATTATTCAGCGGGGAAACCGGTCGACGCCCGAGTCGTGGAAGAGATGTTGCCTGTTATGCAATCATTTTATGGCAACCCATCATCACTGCACACTTTCGGTCAAGAAGCCCTGAAAGCCCTCGAAGATGCCAGAGCGAAAGTTGCACGGCTAATCGGCGCGGAAAAGAGAGAATCCGTCATTTTCACTTCAGGCGCAACTGAAAGCAACAACCTAGCGATCAAAGGCGTTTGCCTTCGTTATAGGGATCATGGAACACGCATTGTGACCTCGAGTGTCGAGCACATGTCAGTCGTTAACCCTTGCAAATTCCTGACTACGAGGGGCTTCGAAGTCATCTTTATTCCAGTAGACGACTGTGGCATCGTCAGCCTCGAAACGTTGGAAGGGGAGCTCACCGACAAGACTACGTTAGTCACAATAGTGTACGCAAACGGCGAAATCGGAACAGTTGAACCAATAAAAGAAATCAGCAAGATTGTGCACAGCAAGAACGCTTACCTACATGTTGATGCAACCGTGGCAAACGGACAAATTCCAATAGATGTGAAGAACGACGGCATCGATCTGCTTTCGCTCTCCTCCAACGACATGTATGGACCGAAAGGAGTGGGAGCGCTTTACATCAAGGAGGGGATACGCGTTGAGCCAATACTACACGGCGGCGGACAAGAACGAGGCGTCAGATCAGGAACCGAAAACTTGCCAAGCATAGTTGGGTTCGGAAAGGCAGCTGAAATCGCAAGCAAAGAAATGCAAGTCGAAAGTGCGCGGCTCCTAAGGCTTAGAGACAGAATGATCAAAGGTCTGCTTGAGCCAATACCCTGTTCGTTCCTGAATGGACACTCGACCAAACGGTTGCCAAACAATGTTTCTGTGCGGTACAACTTCATCGAAGGAGAATCGATGCTGCTCAGTCTAGACATGATGGGAGTTGCCGCCTCATCAGGTTCAGCATGCACTGCGAAAACGTTGGAACCATCCCATGTGCTTCTGGCAATGGGTCTCAAACATGAAGAGGCTCACGGGTCACTCATGTTTTCTTTAGGTAAGGACAACACTGAAGAAGAAGTTGACTACGTAATAGGCTTAATGCCTGGAATCGTTAAGAGGCTGAGGGCAATGTCCCCGTTGACGCCGAAGGAGCTGAATGGATGATGTATACCGAAAAGGTTATGGATCACTTCAGAAACCCCCGAAACATGGGAGAAATCCCAGATGCAGATGGCATAGGCACCGTTGGAAACCCTGTTTGTGGAGACATGATGACGATCTATATCAAAGTCAAGGATAATCGTATCGATGACATCAAGTTCAAGACTTTCGGGTGCGGCGCGGCCGTTGCAACCAGCAGCATGGTGACGGAGATTGCTAAGGGAAAAACGTTGGAAGAGGCGATGAAGATCACGCGCGCAAGCGTGGCTGATTCTCTAGGCGGTTTGCCGCCGATTAAAATGCACTGCTCAAACCTTGCTGCAGATGCGTTGCACGCAGCAATTGAAGACTATCACAAGAGGCAGAGAGAGGTGAAGAAATGATGCCCGAATTTGTCCGATGCGAATTCTGCAAGTCTGAGATTCCTTCAGAAACATGCAGACTTGCGGCCTACAGCACAGTAGTCGATGGAAAGCAGTACTTGTTCTGCTGCGAGCAATGCGCAGAACGATACAGAGAGAGAAAGAAAAAGAAGACGAAATAGGTCGATAAACCGTATATCTTAAATGTGCTGCTTGCACGATCGCAGAAACATGAGATGGCGGTGGAATGACCTGTTGGAAATGGTTCAACGACATTTTGAACGAAGCGGAAGTAGAAATCTCGGTGAAGAATGAAAAGAAGGTTGATGAGATAATCCACAGGTGCATAGGCGAGCAATCGAGCTGTGGCTGATGCTTCGCAGACTGGAGAAAGGTCAAGAAGGAAATCGAACAGATCCAAAGATGAAGGAGGAACTAATCGCGAAACTCAAAAACCTGATCTACACTGCTTCCTCGCGAGAAGCTGGCTTCACAAGTTCTTTTTCTTTCTATCAGTTTTGACGAGGGCGGGCTACTTTCTGGATGCCTTGATCTTCTCAGTAATCGTTTCAACTTTCGAGCAATGTTTTTCTACCTCGAAAGTCAAATCAGAATCAGAGAATTTGAGTGTATGTTTTTCTTTGTTTTTTGTGGCACGGTTTAAATAGACAAAGTTGAATAGATTTCTGAAGTCAACAATGGTGAAAGGCGGTCGATTGCGTTGGATAAATGGGAATGCACAATTTGTGGTTACATCTATGATCCAGATGTAGGCGACCCAGAGCACGGGATAAAGCCTGGAACACCTTTTGAGAACGTGCCTGAAGATTGGACATGCCCTTTGTGCGGGGCTCCAAAAGATCAGTTTGTCAAGAAATGATGAAGCAACTCGAGAATATCTTCTTCGAAACTTTAATACCTGAACAAACCAGATCTGAATTGACCACTTTATGCCTTTTACCAAAATAAAGAAGAGAGACGGAAGAATCGTCGCCTTTGACTCTGCCCGAATCAAAGATGCGATTCACAAGGCCCTTCTTGCTGTTGAACTAGGCGACGGGCAGAAGGCTGAGAGTCTTACAAAACAGATAGTCCACCTTCTAGAAGAGAAATTCATAGAAAGAATCCCCTCTGTCGAAGACGCTCAGGATCTTGTAATAAGTGTTTTAAGAAGAGAAGGCTACGAGAAGGTTGCCTCTGAGTATGAATCTTACAGAAAGAAGAAGGCTGAGATTCGGAGTCTTCGAGAAAAACTTGGGATTGAGCCGAAACTAACGGTCAACGCCATGGAAGTGTTGAGAAAAAGATACCTTTTGAAAGACTTGAACGAGAAGATCGTTGAAACCCCCGCTCAGATGTTCATTAGAATTGCAAAGTCGATAGCAAAAGTTGAAAGCAAATACGGCGAGGATCCTAAGGAGGGCGAAAAAACATTCTACGGGATGATGTCCAGGCTGGAGTTTATTCCCAATTCTCCGACTCTATTTAATGCAGGAACCAGACTTGGACAGCTTTCTGCCTGTTTTGTTCTGCCCGTTGGTGATTCTCTTGAGAGCATATTCACAACGGTCAAAAATATGGCTTTGATCGAACAGACAGGGGGAGGAGTTGGCTTCGATTTTTCAAGACTCCGACCCAAAGGAGACATGGTCAAGTCGACGAAGGGCGTGGCCTCAGGTCCGGTGAGTTTCATGCGCGTCTTTGATGTTTCAACAGAAATCATAAAGGCTGGCGGAAAAAGACGCGGCGCCATGATGGCGATCTTGAGGGTTGACCATCCAGATATCGTTGAATTCATAACCTCCAAGCACCAGGCAGGGTTTCTCTCAAACTTCAACATCTCAGTAGCGGCATCAGATGACTTCATGAAAGCAGTTGAAGAAAACGCGGAATACTGGCTCATTAACCCTAGAACCAAAGAAAAAGTAAGCAGCCTTCCAGCCAAGAACGTGTGGAACCTGATGGCAAAATCTGCATGGCAGAGTGGCGACCCCGGAGTGGTCTTCATCGACGAGATCAATAGGCACAATCCGACTCCCCAAGTTGGAAGAATAGAGGCTACCAACCCATGCGGAGAACAGCCTCTGCTGCCCTTTGAATCCTGCAATCTAGGCTCAATAAATGTTTCAAGAATGGTCGAAGATAGAAAAATAAACTGGGAAAAACTTGGGAAGACTGCTCGAAACTGTGTTCGTTTTCTTGACAGCGTAATAGATGCTAATAGGTATCCTTTGAAAGAAACTCGGGTGTTAACGAGGGCCAACAGAAAAATAGGTTTGGGAATAATGGGCTTCGCTGACCTGCTGATAAAATTGGGTGCCCCTTACAATTCCGAAAAGGCTTTGGCAATAGGTGAGGAACTGATGAGATTTTTGCAAACGCAGTCTCACAAGGAGTCCGTTGAGCTTGGTAGCGAAAGGGGATCATTCCCGAACTTTGGCGGGAGCATCTGGAAGGACAAGTACGGCGCCATGAGAAATTCGACGATTACTACCATAGCGCCGACTGGGAGCATAAGTATAATCGCAGGCTGCTCTTCTGGAATCGAGCCGATGTTCGCAATATCCTTCATGAGGAACGTGTTGAGTGGAACAAGGCTCTTTGAAACTAACCCGCTGTTTGAAGCGGTGGCCAAAGCGAGAGGGTTCTACAGTGCCGAGCTTCTGGAGAAAATTGCTGCGACTGGGTCAGTGCAGAGCATTGACGGTGTTCCAGATGATGTCAAGAAGCTTTTTGTTACTGCCCTAGATATTGAACCAGAGTGGCACGTCAGAATGCAAGCCGTTTTTCAGAAGTATACGGACAACGCTGTTTCAAAAACCGTTAACCTGCCTCAGGAAGCGACAGTTGAGGACGTTAGAAAAGTGTATGAGCTTGCTTGGAAGTTGAAATGCAAAGGAGTGACGGTTTTCAGGTACGGGAGCAAACCTGAGCAGGTTTTGTACATAGGGGAAGTAAAGACGGAAAAAGGCAAATTTGTCACTGCTGAGTCAGAATACGCTGGGGGTTGCCCATCGCAGACTTGTCCCTTCCCATGATAACATTGGATCGTAACCGAATCAGCAGTTTCTGCGGCCTTTGAGGCTCCATCTCCTGAAGAGGAACTCTAGAATAGCTGCCACGGTGTCATTTTTGCAGGACAGTTTTTTCTAGTGCGTCTACCGCTATTCCGTAACTGAAGTTCCATGTTTCGCCTTTGAACATCTGGTAGATTTCCACGTTGTCCCAGGTCTTGCGCTCCAAATCTCCAAGGAGCAGATGTGCTTCTTTGAGATAGCCTCTTTTGGCTAGTTCGGTCATCGATTTCCACAAATTTGTGCTTTCGTAAGCAGGTACTATGAACCTAACGAATATCTCGTCGCGTTTCAGAATTTTCTCGTAGCCTGTGTTATAGGGTAGATGGTTCAGCCCTGCGAGGAATCTTCTTAGGCTGACGCTGTTTGCAAACGTTAGTTGGTACATGAGAAGCAGTGTTGAAGGAATTGGGTTCGGGAAAAGGTAAGCACGGTATCCTCTAATGAGACGTCTGTGCGCGACCAAGTCTCTTGTTCGCCGCGAGACCAGGGAGACCAGCCTTGCATCTTCTTTTTCTTTTAGGATTCTCGCTATTTCTTTAACGATTTTTCTCTGGTTTGTCCTGGCGTTGATTTCAAGACATCTCAAGATTATTAGATCGTACAAGTCCACCTTGGCCTTTTCATAGTTGGCAGGCTCGACTAGATCCCTCTCTGGGAAAGTGTCGAAGTCTTTGATCCATTTGTCCCAATCAAAAAGTGGAAAGCCTTCTTTCTTGCCGTAGAAGTCCAAGTCCAATAGCGGATAGTTGGGGCTTGTTGTTGGGAAAATCTGAAAATCTGAAACGATGTTCCTTTCCCTGATGTCGTTCAGAAAAGTGTTCAGATCTCTTTCTTTGTCTGGAGGAATAACGTAGCGCACAAAATTGCCACGTTTCCATCCGTCCACGATTGCAAGGTATCTCCAGAGAGGGAAGCAAGTCATTGCTCTGCTTGAGCTATCTTCTTTTCCCAAAGGGGCAGAGGCTATGACTACGAAGCTCTTCAAACCCAATTTGGGTTCATCAATAAGAGCTCTGAAACGAACAATGTCTTGCTTGTCAAGCTTTCTGGAGTGATAGCTCAGAGTCTGTTTCGGAATTCCAGTGGAACTAGATAATTTGCTTAGGTTCGAAAAGCCTTGCTCAAGCATGACTTTTATGATTTCGAAGTCCACCGGGTCGAGCAACCTGAACTTCTGTGCATACTCGTTCAACGAAGGAACTAGACGTACATAGCTCATGCAGAGACACCGGCAACCATATCCGAAGCTTGCACATCAAACTACTAAATCGCACGAGAATAAAAGCGTTTTTGTGTTCTCAATGCCACTATGACCAATAAATTTATAAGAAAGATTGGTCATTGAGTCAATCGTCGGAGGAAGGGGACCATGAGGGTACTGATGGTGATTATCGTTCTTTTAGCGTTTAGTTGCCTGATGCTTATTTCACCGATCACCGTAGCATTTCCCAGAATTAGCCTCGGTCAGCATGTTGGGGTTGACCTAAGTCCCGGTTCACGCCTCATTGAGGCGGGTATGGTTCGTCCAAATGATCCGGGCAGCGGTGGTGGAGGAACAGGAGTGATTTAATAGAGAACCGAGGCATTTGTTTCATCCTCTGGACAATGAACGGATGCCAATCACAGTAGTTTCTGTTATGGATATCCTCTCCTTTCTCCCATAACACTTCGGCGTCCGTTCGTCCAAAAGAAGATGAAAACCCTTATCAAAGCCTCGGTCTTTTGCGCATGAGAAAACAACAAGCAATAATGTCTAGTCATGCGCCAGCCGACCACTCGAAATGTGTTCCGACCTATGGTTCCCAAGTCTTAAGTTGTATTCTGTTTTGCATCTGCCAAAAGCTTCGTCTTCGCACTCATCACCTCGCAGACGTGGTCAATGCGTCAGTACTCTTTCTTAGTGGGCTTCCGGAGTTAGCCTTTGCAGACGCGTCGGAGTCCACTAGAACCAACTCAGCCCAAATGGAAGATGGGAAGAGTCAAAAAGCATTTGTACCACAGTGACTGAGGAACCATTAGCAAGATTAGAGAAAGTTAGGTGGACTGATATGAATGAGTTTGATACCCGCTGAGCACAAGGAACACCTGAAGAATGAACTTGCCAAAAAACTGGAAAAACCAGTGAGAATACTCATGTTTACTCAGGAGCTTGAATGCAAATATTGCGCGGAGACAAGACAACTAGTTCAAGAAGTGGCAGAACTGAATGAAAAGATCAAAGTTGAAATTTATGATTTTGTCGCGGACGCTGACAAGGCTAAGGAGTATGGGATAGACAAAGTTCCTGCGATCGCTATCATTGGTGAAAAGGATCATCAAGTTAGATATTTCGGGTTTCCCTTTGGCTACGAGTTCCAAACCCTAACGGAAGCCTTGGTGAACGTTTCGAGAGAAAGAACCGACATTTCAGATAAGACCAGAGAGCTTCTCAAAGAGGTCAAGACTAAGGTTCACATTCAGGTTTTTGTGACTCTGACTTGTCCACATTGCCCAGTGGCGGCAGCTACGGCCCATAAGTTTGCGATAGAAAATGACTTGATAAGGGCGGACGTTGTTGATGCGGGCGAGTTTCCGCATTTGGCTCTCAGGTACGGGGTAGTGGGCGTTCCAAAAGTTGTCATAAATGAGAAAGTGGAGTTTGTGGGCGCTCTGCCGGAAGATCTGTTTCTGGAACACGTGATACTTGCTTCTGCCTAGGGTGCGATCGGTGGGGATCGGATCTTTTTCCCTAGCTTCCGCTGGAATATTTTGCAGGGTTCTTGTCGAACGTGGCCTTGCACGATTGGGCGCAGAAGTAGAAGGTTTTGCCCCTGTGTTCAGACTTGAATTTAGCCGTCTTTTCGTCCACATTCATTCCACAAATGGGATCCCTAGCCATAATCTATTCTCACCTCCAACACTTCTGAATTGGTTCAACTGTCATGAACCTTAACAGGCTCTTTACCTCTTTGCTCACGTCAAGTTTAGCGCGTTTGTTGCACTAGTTGCCCTGAATGTAGAAGATGATAACGAGCACCTTGGTTTCCGCGGTCCAATTGGGTGTTTATCCGTATTTGATCTTGATAGTCATTCCAGTCTTTTGATAATATGGTAACCGAATTTTGTCTTCACTATGCCTGAGATTTGTCCTTTGTTGATAGCGAAAGCTGCGGTTTCGAATTCCTTCACCATTTTTCCTCGACCGAAGGTTCCGAGATCCCCCCCGTTCTTCTTGGACGGGCACGATGAAACTTCCTTTGCTATGTTCGAGAATTTTTCACCTTTGCTAAGGCGTTCGAGAATTGTTTTAGCTTCTGTTTCTGTCTTGACTAGAATGTGTGCGCAGTGAACTTTGTCCGGCATGAACTGAAAATATGCCCTCTTCAATTTATAACGTTTCTTCTTTCCACTTGGCCGCTTTAAATCCTGAATACGAAGCCTGCCGGATCTTTCAAAGGCTTGGCATCCTCGCGGGGCTGAAATTGTATTTCTAAGTCGTAAAGCTTAATTTTCGCCTCAAGACAAGACGACTCTAGAATAGGAAGGTTACAGTCTTGGTTACTCTGAATCTGAACAAGATTTTCAACCCCAAGAGCATAGCAGTGGTCGGCGCAAGCGATGAAGATGGAACAGTCGGCTATGCTTTGATGAAGAACCTCATCGAGCTCAAGTTTCAAGGGGACGTCTATCCGGTCAACATTCGTAAGACCGAAATCATGGGTTACAAAGCCTATTCTTCGGTGGAGCAGATTCGTGAACCTGTCGACTTGGCGGTGATTGCCACGCCTGCAAGAACCGTTCCAGACATAGTGGAACAGTGTGGAAAAGCTGGAATAATGGGCTTGATCATAATAAGCGCGGGTTTCAAGGAGATAGGTCCTGAAGGCAAGATCCTCGAAGAGCGAATTCTTGAGGTGAAGAGCAAATATGGCCTGCGAATAATAGGACCGAACTGCCTAGGCATCGTTCGTCCCAGCATTGGTTTGAACGCAACGTTCATAAACCGAATGCCCAAATCCGGCAACGTAGCTTTTATCAGCCAAAGCGGTGCACTCGGTTCTGCTATACTGGACTGGGCGATGCATGAGAACATTGGTTTCAGCAATTTCGTCTCGATAGGCTCGATGATAGACGTTGATTTCGGAGACCTGATTGATTATTTTGGAACAGACCCGAAGACCAAGAGCATCTTAATGTACGTTGAAGGGTTAACGGATGCCCGCAAGTTCATGAGCGCCGCGAGACATTTCGCTAGATCCAAGCCTATAATCGTCGTAAAAGCTGGCAAGTTCGGCGAAAGCGCCAAAGCTGCTGCTTCACACACTGGTTCGCTTACTGGCGAAGATATAATCTACGACAAAGCGTTCAGACGTGCTGGCATCGTACGTGTGGATGAAATCGCGGATCTCTTCAACTGTGCGGAGGTTCTGGGCACGCAGCCGCTTCCGCGAGGGCCAAACTTAGCCATAATCACGAATGCCGGCGGACCTGGTGTGATGGCCACAGATGCAATCATAGGCAGGGGAGGGAAAATGGCTAGGCTGAGTCCCAAAACCATGGAAACGCTAAACAGCTTTCTGCCTCACTACTGGAGCAGAGGCAACCCTATTGACATTCTAGGAGATGCAAAAGCAGACAGGTACAAGGCGACTGTTGAAGCTTGTTTGAACGACGAGAACATTGACGGTATCCTCATCATCTATACGGCTCAGGCCGTGGGCGAACCCGTTGAAATTGCCCGAACCATCGCTGAGCTTTGCAAGAGTCGGACCTATCAGAACAAGACTATTCTGACTAGTTTTATGGGCTACGGAACCGTAGAAGAGGCTAATCGTGTTTTCAATCAGAACAACATTCCAACTTATTCGACGCCTGAGCAGGCCGTTAAAACGTACATGTACATGTACCAGTACAAGAGCAACCTTGAACTGCTGTATGAGACGCCTGAAGAGCTCCCTGTGGATGTGGCTCCTCCGAAGCGGCCGCTGATGGTCATGATGAGGGATATGGCGAAGGAGAATCGTGAAATACTCAATGAGGCTGAGGCAAAGACTTTCCTCGAGTTCTACAATTTTCCTGTGGTGAAGACAAAAGTCGCTCAGAATGTGGAGCAAGCTATTGCCTTCGCAAAAGATATGGGTTATCCCGTTGTCATGAAGATTCTCTCTCCTCAGATAGTTCACAAGACTGATGCGGGCGGAGTAGTACTTGACATAAACAATGAAACTGAACTCCGCGAGGCTTATGAGAGGATCATTCAGCGCGCCAAGCAGTATAGACCTGACGCTGAAATCCTAGGCGTAACCATGCAGCGGATGATCAAGAAGCATGGCTATGAGGTGATAATCGGAGCAAAAACGGATCCGCTGTTTGGGCCAGTCATTCTTTTCGGCATGGGAGGCATAGGCGTCGAGCTGTTCAAAGATTTTTCGCTTGGGTTGCCTCCGTTGAATCAGACCCTAGTTAGAAGAATCATGGAGGAAACGAAGGTCTATCAGCTCCTAAAGGGGTACAGAAACGTTCCAGCTGCAAACATTAAGCTGCTTGAGGAGATTATGGTGCATTTTAGCCAGATGCTTATCGATTTTCCACAGCTGAAAGAGGTTGACATCAACCCTCTTTTCATAAATGACACTGAGGCATTTGCTTTCGACGCACGCATCGTCGTGGACAAGAACAAAGTGTTTGAGAAGCTTGGGCCTCATCAGCATCTGGTCATTACTCCTTATCCGAAGAAGTATGAAACCGCGTGGAAGCTCAGGGATGGACGCCACGTGATGTTGAGGCCTATCAAGCCTGAGGATGAACATCTTTGGCTGGAAATGTTCCAGAGTTTCTCGGAAGAATCGATTCGCTACAGGTTTTTCCAGATAATCAAGGATACGCCGCATGAGACGAGAGTTCGATACTGCAATATCGATTATGACCGGGAAATTGCCATCGTTGCCGAAATGACCGAAAACGAACGGCGAAGAATACTGGGCGTTGTCAGGGTGAGTCTTGAACCTGATGGCAAAACTGGCGAAATTGCCTTCATCGTCGCAGATCCATGGCAAGGCCTAGGCTTGGGAACGAAACTGGTGGACTATGCGATTGAAATCTGCAAGGACATGAAAATTGAAGGCCTCTTTGCTATCATGTTGCCGGATAATTACAGGGCAATAAACCTCATGAAAAAGATGGGTTTCACCGTTACGTACATGGAAGATGGTACGGCCAAAGGAGGTCTCAACCTGAAAGAGGAGGAAATGTTGAAATGTCCCGAACCAAGGAAAATTGAAGGGCCTCAGGTTCAAGCAGAACCTCCTAAAGAGCAAGTCGTTGAATCGAAGAAGACTGAAGCGCTCGTGGGCTAGTAGCGGATTAGCTCGTCGATATTTCTGCTTGCACATGGGAAACCTTATTAGGTATAGTGAGTGTTTGGCTCAATATGACACGTGTCATACTGGGGGATAATCCTATTCATGCTCAAAGATCGAATGATCAGCCCACACATCATCAAAAACAGTTCCCTCAGACGTAAAGATTATTTACCTTCATCAATTCACTCATTCACTCCAGAAACCGGAAGGGAGCGCAACCTATGTCAAACTCGGTTCTGATAATCGGCGGAGGCATAGCTGGAATACAAGCGTCCCTCGACTTGGCTAACCGCGGAACCAAAGTCTACCTCGTCGAAAAGACACCCAGCATAGGCGGTCGGATGGCACAGCTCGACAAGACTTTCCCAACGCTTGACTGTTCAATCTGCATACTGGCGCCGAAGATGATTGAATGCTTCAGACATCCGAACATTACGATGTTGACTTACTCAGAGGTAAAGGAGGTTCGCGGTGATAAGGGTGACTTCAAGGTCAAAGTCTTACAGAAACCAAGGTACGTGACCGCTGACAAATGCACTGGCTGTGGCACCTGCATGGAGAAATGTCCCGTCAAGGCACCAAATGAGTTCGACATGGGGTTGGGAAACAGAAAAGCCATATACATGCCCTTCAAGCAGGCAGTGCCCCTTGTGGCCACCATTGATCCAAACACCTGCCTATACTTCACGAAGGGCGTCTGCAAAGTATGCCAGAAAATCTGCCCCTCAGCTGCTATAGATTATGAACAAAAGCCGAAGGAAAAGGTGTTGAACGTCTCCTCGATAATTCTTGCGACGGGCTTCGACGCTTTCGATACTTCAGCGATGAAGGAGTACGGCTATGGACGGTTCAAGAACGTGATTACTTCGATGGAATTTGAGAGGCTGATATGCGCGTCTGGACCCACGGATGGTCACCTTCTTAGACCTTCTGACGGGAAAGAGCCCAAAAGCCTGGTTTTCGTTCAATGCGTGGGTTCGAGGAGCCAACGGGGCGAACTGCCCTACTGCTCAAGCGTGTGCTGTGTCTACGCGACTAAGGAGTCAATCTTGGCAAAAGACCATATGCCCGACACTGAAGTCTACATCATGTACATGGACATGAGAGCAGTCGGTAAAGGCTTTCAAGAATTCGTCGACAGGGCAAAAAGCCAGTACAGCGTGAATTACATTAAGGCACATCCCGGGGGAATCGCTGAAGATCCAAAAACGAGGAGTCTTCAAATCTATTATGAGGACATCAAGGCAGGCTGTAACATGAAGAAGCTTGATGCTGACATGGTTGTGTTGTGCCCAGCGTTGATTCCAAAAGTAGACAACAAGAAAATCGCCGAGGCGACCGGCGTAGAGCTTGACGAGTATGGATTCTTCAAGTCCAAGAATCAGCTCACAGCTCCAGTTGACACAAACGTCGCTGGAATATACATTTGCGGTTACTGCCAAAGCCCAAAGGACATTCCAGAAAGCGTTGCTCAGGCAAGCGGGGCGGCCGCAAGAGCAGCGGAGACCATAGCCTGCCTTTCAAAGGAGGCCAAGAGATGAGCGAGAACAAACAGCCTAAGGTGGGCGTTTTCGTCTGCCACTGTGGGGTCAACATAGGCTCTGTGGTTAACGTTCCAGAAGTTGTTAAATACGCGAAGTCGTTGCCCAACGTTGCGTATGCTGAAGGTAACCTTTACACTTGTTCGTCAGAAGGATTAAGCAAGATCAAAGAGGCCATTAAGAAATACGGTCTTACTCAAGTGGTCGTGGCCTCTTGTACACCCAGGACTCACGAGCCGCTTTTCAGAGGTGCCTGTGAAGAGGCAGGTTTGAACAAGTATCTGTTCCATATGGCCAACATCCGAGAGCACTGCAGCTGGGTCCACGCGAAGGAGCCGGCTGAGGCAACAGAGAAAGCCAAAGAGATTGTTAGAATGGCGGTCGCCAAGGCTGCTCTGCTTGAGCCTCAGACAGAGCCGGAGATCGAAGTTCAACCATCAGCCCTTGTTATAGGCGGTGGCATCTCAGGAATGAGTGCGGCGGTCAGCCTTGCGCATCAGGGTTTTTCGGTTCACCTTGTTGAAAAGAAAGAAGCGCTTGGAGGCAAGCTGAATGAGCTTTGTAAGCTCTATCCGACTGACATGCAGTCATCGGAAATAGTGGAGGAGTTTGTTCAAGCCGTGAAGTCAAATCCGAGCATCACCTTGCACATTCTATCGACGGTTAAGAACGTTGAGGGTTTCATAGGAAACTTCAAGGTTACGCTGGATCAGGAAGGGAAGGATGAGGCGCTTGACGTTGGAACGATAATCGTGGCCACGGGGGCGGAAGTCTTCGAGCCCAGCGGAATGTACTGTTACGGCGAGTGCAAGAACGTTGTCACTCAGTTTGAGCTTGAGCGGCTCATGAAGGAGGGCAAGCTGAAGAATCCAAAGAACGTCGTCATGATCCAATGCGTCGGTGCAAGAGAAGGGAAAGAAGGCGGCCGTAACTATTGTTCAAGAATATGCTGTGCCACCGCGGTCAAGAATGCCCTGGAAATCAAAAAGCTGTATCCAGACGCTGAGGTGTCGATACTCTACAGGGACATGCAGACGTACGGCAAGGATTTCGAAGATTGCTATCAAAAGGCCAGAGAGAGCTTTGTTCAATTCATAAGGTTTGATGCGGAGGATCCTCCAGAAGTTGCCGTTGAGTCGAATGGAAAATGCACCGTAAGAGTGCGCGATATTCTAGTTAATGACAATCTTGAACTTGACGCTGACCTCGTCGTTCTGTCAACTCCGCTGGTTCAAACTGGAGACGCAAAAGAGCTTTCAAAGGTGCTTAAGGTTCCAATCGGAGCTGACGGCTTCTTCTTTGAGGCTCACGTCAAACTTAGGCCAGTTGATTTCGCGACGGACGGAATATTCGTCTGCGGAACGGCTCACAGCCCGAAGACCATTCCTGAAAGCATCGCGCAGGCATATGCTGCTGCCTCAAGGGCAGGCATCCCCATGGCTCTGAAACGAGTGCGGACGGAAGCCATAACCTCCGTAGTCGATGAAGTCCTGTGCACGGGCTGCGGAACCTGCGTCAAACTTTGCCCTTATAATGCTATCCAAAAGGATGAGCGTGGAGTAGCAAGAGTCAACGACGTTCTCTGCAAAGGATGCGGCGTCTGCGCTGCAAGTTGTCCAGAAAAGGCCATAACGATGAGGCATTTCAGCGACAAGCAGGTCTTAGCAGAGGCTACTGCAGCCTTGGGAGGCGACTGAAATGAGTGAGAAGAAATCGTTTGAGCCGAAGATCATCGGTTTCTTATGTAACTGGTGTAGCTATGCTGGTGCAGACTTGGCCGGCGTCAGCAGAATACAATATCCCTCAAACATCAGGGTTGTCCGGGTTATGTGCAGTGGAAGAATCGACCCGATTATTCCCCTAGAGGTTTTCATGCGCGGAGCAGATGGCGTGATTGTCCTGGGATGTCACCCTGCTGATTGCCACTATGTCGAGGGAAACCTGTACGAGGAAAGGAAGATCAAGATGCTGAAGAAGCTGCTAGCGTTAACGGGCTTAGGACCAGACCGCTTGAGACTCGACTGGGTTTCAGCGTCTGAGGGTCAAAGGTTTGCTCAAATAGTGACCGAATTCACAGATCAGATAAAGAAGCTTGGTCCCTCACCCGCATCAGGTAAAGTGCCTGATCAGAAGGTTCTTGAAAACCTTGAAGCAGCAAGGAATGCTGCTTCAGATTTCAGGCTGAGAGTTCTGGTCGGAAGGGAAAGAGAGTTGACAGAGAAAAACAACGTGTACGATGAGAAAGTCTCGCAAGAAGAGTTTGATTCGTTGCTCGACGAGGTTGTTGAAGCCGAGTTCTTTCGGCAGAAGATTCATCTATTGACACAAACTGAGCCTCTTTCAATCAAGGCCTTGTCCGAGGCAACTTGCTTGGAGCCAGCGGCCGTTCTCAAGCAGATCGTGAACATGCGGAGAAGGAACATGATAACAGTGGACCATATTGAGGGTACGACCCCGCTCTATAGAGCTTTGGAGGTGGCCTAGATGGCGGATGCCAAAGTTGGAGCAGTCATGGTAGTGGGCGGAGGAGTAGCAGGGATACAGGCGTCTCTTGACTTAGCTGATTCTGGGTTCAAGGTCTACCTGGTCGAACAGGGCCCATGCATAGGCGGCGTGATGGCGCAGCTGGATAAGACGTTCCCAACAAACGATTGTTCAATGTGCATTCTTTCGCCCAAGCTCGTGGCGACGGGAAGGCATCCGAACATCACGATTTTGACGAACGCGGAAATCACGGGCTTGAACGGTGAAGCTGGAAACTTCGAAGTAAAACTTCGAAGGAAGCCTCGTTACATAATCGAAGACAAATGCAACGGCTGCGGCCTTTGCGCACAGAAATGTCCGATCGAAGCGGTCGACACGTTCAATATGGGTCTCGGCAATAGGGGTGCGATCTATGTTGAGTACCCGCAAGCCGTGCCGCTGAAGTATATGATCGACCGTGAAAGATGCATCGGTTGTGGAACATGTGCTGAAATCTGCAAAGCAAACGCCGTTCAGTATGAGCAAGAGGAGACTGAAGGGAAGCTGAAAGTTGGCTCGATCATTCTTGCTCTCGGCTTCGAAACTTTCGACGCGCGGTTAAAGAGCGAGTACGGTTACGGTCGATATCCGAACGTTGTGACGAGTATCGAGTTTGAACGTATCCTGAGCGCTTCTGGACCGTATGGCGGACTTGTTCTAAGGCCGTCGGACGGTGAGATTCCCAAGAAGATCGCTTTTGTCTTCTGTGTTGGTTCACGTGACTATCAGCTTGGGAACAATTATTGCTCAGCTGCATGCTGCATGTACGGCATGAAAGAGGCAGTGATAGCTAAGGAGCACACGCCTTCGAAGTTAGACCCCACCATTTTCTACATGGACATGCGTTCTTACGGGAAGGAATTTGACTCATACTATGAGCGTGCCCAAGGAGAGTGGGGCATCCGTTTTGTGAGATCGAGAGTCGCAGGAGTGACCGAAGATCCGAAAACGGGGAACCTGTTCGTTCATTACGTTGAGAACGAGACGCCCAAAGAAGAAGAGTTCGACATGGTTGTCCTGTCGATTGGAATGACGGCTCCAAAGGACGCTGAGAAGCTTGCCAAGAACTTGGGCATAAAACTTAACAAGTACAGGTTCTGTGACACGGAGACGTTCTCGCCGGTTGAGACTTCGAAGCTTGGCATATTCGTCTGCGGGGCCTTCTCCGCGCCGAAGGATATCCCTGAGAGCGTTGCTCAGGCAAGCGGGGCAGCGTCAAAGGCCATGGGCATCGTTGCGAGCGAAAGAGGAAAACTGGTTAAGAAGAAGGAGTACCCGCCCGTACGGGATGTCAGCAAGGAAGAGCCGCGCATAGGCGTGTTCGTCTGTCACTGCGGCATAAACATCGGCGGCGTGGTCAACGTTCCGGAAGTAGTGCGGTATGCCCGGACCCTGCCCAACGTGGCCTATGCTGAGGCGAACGTTTACACCTGTTCTCAGGACACTCAAAAACTCATAGCGGAGAAGATAAAGCAGAACAACCTTAACCGCGTGATCGTAGCTTCGTGCACTCCTCGTACGCATGAGCCCCTGTTTAAGGAGACGGTGCAGGAAGCAGGGTTGAACCCGTACCTGTTCGAGATGACGAACATTCGAGATCAGTGCAGCTGGGTTCACATGCATGACCCGAAATCAGCCACTAAGAAAGCCAAAGACCTAGTGCGCTCAATAGTTGCGAAGGCCAAGCTCTTGAAGCCGTTGGAGAAGCCCTTGATAAACGTCACGCCAATCGGCCTCGTCATCGGCGGAGGAGTGTCCGGCATGACCTCCGCTTTGGAGCTTGCGAGGCAGGGATTCGAGGTTCATCTGGTCGAAAGAGAAAAGGAGCTAGGCGGGCATCTCCGCACGATTCACTATCTGCTGGGGGAGAACACAAACCCGAAGGAGAAGCTTGATGCTCTAGCTGAGGAAGTTATGGGCAACAGCAAGATACACGTCTACACTAGTGCAGAGGTCACCGATATCTACGGTTTTGTAGGCAACTTCAAGACGAAGATCAAGCAGCACGACGGCAAAGAGAAGGAAATCGAGCATGGCATAGTCATAGTAGCTACAGGCGCTACCGAGTACACGCCTAAGGAATACCTCTATGGCACAGATCAGAGAATAGTGACTCAGCATGAGCTTGAAGAGAAACTCTCGAAAGGCGCTTTCAAGGCCAAAAGTGTTCTCATGATACAATGCGTCGGCGCGAGGAACGAGGAAAGACCGAACTGCGCGAGAATCTGCTGTGGCCAAGCGATAAAGAACGCGTTGAAGATCAAAGAAGTAAGCCCAGAGACTGAAGTCTACGTCTTGTACAAGGATATGCGTGCCTATGGTTTCAAGGAGGATTATTACCGAGAAGCCGCCATGAAAGGGGTCCTGTTCATAAACTATGATGATGAGAGGAAACCGCAAGTCTTGAACGAGGAAGGAAGGCTGGCGGTGATCTTCTGGGAGCCTGTTCTAGGTCAAGAGGTTGAGGTTGAGCCGGACACCGTCGTCTTGAGTGCGGCAACTATTCCAAACCCTGACAACAAGCACTTGGCTGGAATGCTCAAAGTGCCTTTGACCAAAGAAGGTTCCTTCTTGGAGGCACACATGAAGCTTAGGCCCGTGGACTTTGCGACAGAAGGCGTTTTTCTCTGCGGAATGGCGCATTCGCCAAAGTACATTGACGAGAGCATATCGCAGGCTTGTGCGGCCGCTGCAAGGGCGACGACGATTCTCTCGAAAGACAAGCTCGAGATGGAAGGAATCGTAGCAAACGTATCTGAAGATTTATGTAGCGGTTGCAGAATCTGTGAATATCTGTGTCCTTACGGTGCAGTCGAATTGAAAGAGAAAGAGGGTAAGCCGATCGCACACGTGATTGAGGCCTTGTGCAAGGGCTGCGGCGCCTGTGGCACAGCATGCCCGACGAAGGCTATCACGATGGGACACTTTACGACGCAGGAGATACTTGCCCAGGTTGAAGCCGCATTAACGGAGGCTACAGCATGAGTGAAAAGAATGGGTTTGAGCCGAAGATCATCGGTTTCTTATGTAACTGGTGTAGCTATGCTGGTGCAGACTTGGCCGGCGTCAGCAGAATACAATATCCTCCGAACATTAGGATCATCCGTGTCATGTGCAGCGGCAGAATCGATCCGGCCTTTATCCTTGAGGCTTTCAAGGATGGCGCGGACGGCGTGCTTGTTGCTGGTTGTCACTTGCCTTCGGACTGCCATTACATTAGTGGGAACTTCAAGGCGTTGCGGAGGATTACGTTGTTGAGGGAAGTTTTGAAGGATTTCGGGATAGAGCCTGAACGTTTGCGGTTGGAGTGGATTTCGGCGAGTGAAGGGGACAAGTTTGCCGCGGTGGTGCGCGACATGGTTGATGACATAAAGAAGCTCGGGCCGAACCCGCTTGGAGGCAAGGAGGTTGAAGCCTAATGGAACAGTCGGAGAAGAAAATGATCAAGGCTTCGGAGATGGATCCGAAGTTCAAATATGATATTTCAAAGATGCGCGGCGGCGAGAAGCTGATGCGCTGCTTCCAGTGTGGGACTTGCACGTCTGACTGTCCTGTTGCAAGGTTCAGCGACACCTACAGGCCCAGACAGATTATTCGCATGGCTCAGCTCGGCCTCAAAGACAGAGTGTTGAAGAGCGACACACTGTGGCTCTGCGCGGCATGTTTCACATGTACGGATCGCTGCCCACAAGACGTTGAGGTAGCAAGTGTCATACGTGTCTTGAGAAACTTGGCTGCAGAGCAGGGCTGCGTGCCACAGGTCTTCAAGGAGCAGGCGTCAAGCATTCTTGAGTCAGGATACGCGTACAAGATTCCAGAGTTGAGAATGAGAAAGAGGGAACAGTTAGGGTTGCCTCCGCTGCCGAAGGGAAACCCAGACAGCATAGGCAAGACGCTTCTGAACGTGCACTTTATGAAATATGTGGGAAAGAAGGGTGAGTGAATTGGCGGATTCAAAGTATCTCATCTTTCTAGGCTGTGCGATTCCTTACCGTGTTAGCGCCTTTGAGATTTCGGCACGTAAGGTCTTGGGCAGGTTAGGCGTGGAGCTGCAGGAGATGCGCGAATTCAACTGCTGCGGTCTGCCGTTGGATCCGGTTAGTCATGAAATGATGCTCATACTTGCTGCTAGAAACTTGGCCTTGGCCGAACGTGAAGGCCTAAAGATTGTCACCTTGTGTCCTGGTTGCGCGGGAACTTTGAAGAAAGTCAACAAGATGCTCAAGGAAGACAAGGATTTGCGTGATGACATAAACGGCCACTTGAAGGATGCCGGTTTGGAGTTTAAGGGAACTTCTGATGCGAAGCATTTTATGCAAGTGTTGATCGAGGATGTCGGGTTGAAGAGGATCAAGAACTCGGTGTCCAAGCCGCTTACTATGCTCAAAGTTGCTGAACACAATGGATGCCACATTCTGAGGCCCAAAGAATTCATCGGATTTGACGATCCTGAGGATCCTAAGACACTTAAGACGCTGATTGAAGCCACTGGTGCGACATGCTTAGACTACATGGATGAGACTGAATGCTGTGGCGCCCCGAGCGTAGGTGTGAGCGACAAGGTTGCCCTGCAGCTTGCCAGGGACAAGCTTAGTCACCTCAAAACGGTTGATGCAGAGGCCATGATTACGATTTGCCCGTTCTGTCACATAATGTATGACACGAATGAGCTGCGAATTGAGAAGATGTTTAACGAGGTTTACGGCATTCCAATATTGCATTATCCACAGCTACTCGGTTTGGCAATGGGCATGAAGCCTGGAGAGTTGGCGTTTAACGAGCTCAGGGTGGACGTTTCAAAAATGCTGGGCAAAGTTTGTGATGGAGAGAAGTAAGATGCCGAAAGAGAAGCTGAAGTTAGCCTTCTATTGGGCTGCAAGCTGCGGTGGATGCGAGATCGCAGTGTTGGATATCAACGAGAAGATCTTGGATGTAGTGAACATTGCGGACATAGTGTTCTGGCCCGTGGCGATGGACGTCAAATACAAGGACGTGGAAAACATGCCTGACAACTACATCGACGTATGTTTTTTCAACGGGTCCGTGAGGAGCGAAGAACAAGAACATATGGCCAAGCTTCTGAGGAAGAAGGCAAAGACACTCGTGGCCTTCGGGTCATGCGCGCAAGAAGGATGCATACCCGGCCTAGCGAATCTTCATGACCGCAAAGAGATCTTCAGCAAGGTTTATCTTGAGAGCAAGTCCGTTTCAAACGCTGAAGGAGTCATCCCGCAGACCAAGACTGTAGTAAAAGAGGGAGTCCTGAAGCTCCCAGAATTTTACGACACGGTCAAGACTTTGGATCAAACCGTCAAAGTTGACTATTACCTGCCAGGCTGTCCACCGCCAGTCAAGCTGATATTGAACACCATTGACGCCATAAGAAAGAACGAGCTTCCAGCAAAAGGCTCAGTTCTTGCACCCCTAAAATCCGTCTGCGACGAGTGTCCAAGGAAGAAGGAAAACAAAAAAATCTCGAAGATATACCGCGTTCACGAGAAAGTTCCTGAACCCGAAAGATGCCTGCTCGAACAGGGAATCATCTGCATGGGGCCAGCCACTCGAAGCGGATGCGGCGCCCAATGCTTGACCGTTGACATGCCATGCACGGGATGCGGCGGTCCATGCCCAAACTCGCCGGAGCAAGGTGCAGCAATGATGAGCGCTATAGCTTCGATATTAGGCTTGGAGACTGAGCAGGATCATTACACTGAAGAGGATGTTGAGAAGCTCATGAGCCAGATTAAAGACCCTGTGGGCACGTTCTACATGTACTCTTTGCCATCGTCGCTTCTTAGAAGAAAGGTGATGAAGGAATGAAAGAAGTAATCATAGACCCGATTAGCAGGCTTGAAGGCCACGGGAACATTTCAATATTCTTGAACGACGCGGGCGAAGTTGAAAATGCGTATCTGAAGATTCCGGAACTCAGGGGCTTCGAAAAGTTCTGCATTGGACGCAGAGCTGAACTGATGCCCATACTGACCACGAGAATATGCGGCGTCTGCCCAGTGGCACACCATTTCGCAGCAGTAAAAGCGTTGGACGCGGCCTTCAGCGTTGAACCGCCATCAGCTGCAAAGAAGCTCAGAGAACTCATGTATGCAGGATACATCATCTACGATCACATTCTGCACTTCTACTTTCTCGGCGGTCCAGACTTCATAGTCGGGCCAGATGCGCCGCCTCAGAAAAGAAACATCCTCGGTGTCATCGAAAAAGCAGGCATGGACGTCGCCAAAGAAGTCATCAAGCACAGGGCATATGGGCAGAAGATAACGGAGATTCTGGGCGGAAAAGCAACGCATCCAGTATGTGGGCTGCCTGGGGGAATATCCAAGGCGCTGAGCGAAGATAATAGGAAGGAAATCGAGAGGATGACCGCCTCTTCGGTGGAGTTTGCGAAGCTCACGTTGAAGCTGTTCCACAGCATCGTTTTGGGCAATAGCAAATATGTGGACATGATCAAGAGCGAAGCCTATACGATGAAGACGTATTACATGGGCTTGGTTGACGAGAACAACAAGGTAAACTTCTACGATGGCCAAATCAGAGTCGTCGACCCTAACGGCAAGGAGTTCCTGAAGTTTGAACCCAAGGACTATCTGAACTACGTCGGCGAACACGTGGAAGAATGGACCTATGCAAAGTTCCCGTACCTGAAGAAGGTCGGATGGAAAGGCCAAGTCTACGGGATGGACAGCGGAGTCTATCGCGTTGGCCCACTTGCAAGGCTCAACGCTTCAGACGGCATGACCACGCCGCTTGCCCAAGCAGAGTATGAACAGATGTACAAGACCCTTGGCGGCAAACCTGTGCATGGCACGTTGGCTTTCCACTGGGCACGACTGATCGAGCTGCTGTACGCTGCGGAAAAGGGGCTTGAGCTCAGCAGGGACCCAGAGATAACGAGCACAAACGTGAGGAACAAGCCAGGCGACCCCAGCGAAGGCGTAGGAGTCGTCGAAGCTGCTAGAGGAACATTGTTCCACCACTACGTGCTAGACAAGGACGCGCTCGTGAAAGACGTCAACCTGATAGTGGCAACGACTAACAATTATCCCGCGATCTGCATGTCAATCCGCGATGCGGCCAAAGGCGTGATCCACGGTGGCAGAGTGGACCAAGGCGTGCTCAACATGGTTGAAATGGCCTTCAGAGCCTACGACCCTTGCTTCGGATGTGCCACACACTATGCAGTCGGACAGATGCCCCTCACAGTAAACATATTCGACAGCAAGAGGCAGCTGATCAAAACAATCCAACGGTAAACTTCCTCTCACCACTCTCCCTATTTTTGCTTTTTCTGATGCGGCGCTAGGTGGCTGTCATGAAACATGGCATTTATGAAGATCTGAAAGAGTGGCTTTCAGACGCCGAGAAGGTCGTAGTCGCCGGGATCGGAAACCCCATCCGATCAGATGACTTTCTTGGGGTCAAAGTAATCCAGGGCCTGCATGGGAAAGTCTCCGAGAACGTATTGCTAATTGAGTGTGAGACTGTTCCGGAAAGCTTCACCCAACAAATACTGGATTTTGATCCTACTCACGTTCTACTGATAGACGCTGCAATCTTGGGGTTGAAACCTGGAGAACCAAGACTCCTTGATTCCACACAGCTGCAGGATTCTCCCGCGTTCTCAACGCATACACTTCCGATGAGAATATTCTGCGAGTACATTATGAAAATGGGGAAAGCCAAGATAGGCCTAGTCCTAGTTGAGCCTAAGGAGACTGATTTTGGAGAAGGACTCTCACGCGAGGTTGGCGTAGCGGTGAGGAAAATTATCCATGACCTGCTTAAAGTATTGCCCAGAAGGCAGGCAAGCTTAGACTTCGAAATGTGAGCAGAACACACTGAAATAGCTAAAGACGATAGGACCAAACAACTGCCGCGATTTACTGCGCGAGAAGTGCACGACAAGCGTCGGGAATACGTTAGTTCAGCTATTGATTATCGATTCATAATTCTTTTCTAGTCTTAGCCTCCTGTTATGGTGTCAGTGAGAAAATGAAAGTACATGCATATATACGATCTAAACCAGGCAGAAAAAACAAGACAGTACATGTAAAGAGCTACGCCAGAAAAAAGTAGACAAGGCTGTATAACATTTCCGGTCGATATCCAAGACAACCGCCTGTTTCCGACGCTAGACCGGGCCACTCAGCTGGAAACAGCTGCCATAAGACGAAAGGTTGCGCGTTGAATTCCTCAACTACGCTACAACTGCTGGGCGATCTGGAATACACGTTTAAGCCGTAGACTCGCACGAAAGAGCCAACGTCTTCTGTCCTAGTGGCTACTGTTCTGGGCAGTTTGGAAACCATGGGATAGAAACAGAAAGAGGGGAAATGGCAAACTAGACTTTCTTTTTTCTCTTGTAAGCTAGGGCGGCGACTATTGTGCCTGCAACGAGCAGTGACAGCATTATCAGTGGCTGAAATTCTGGGATCGTGCCCGTTGGAACCACTTTCATGTATCCGTACATCGGGTGACCGTGAATGGAACATCGGTACTCGTACGTTCCAATTGTGTTGGTGGCCGCGAATGAATAGTTCACCGTACCAGAGAACTGAAGGGACAGTGGGTCGCCTGATTGGGGAGTCGATGAACCGTTGGTGTAGATGACCCAAAACTGGTGGGGAGAACCATCATGACTTGTCAGAGTCATGTTGACGGTGTCGCCTTGCTCGACTACGATTGTTGGGCCCGGACTCGTAATATTCGATGCTGTGAAACCCCACCCTAATTCGCGCGCTCCATATAGAGTGAAGCTGCGGACAGTTGTTGCTTTCACGCTATAGATCTGCGTGGTCGCAATTGGAAGCAGGAAAACGGCCAGCGATATGACCAAAAACGATTTCGCGTTCATGTTTCTCACAATTTGCAATAGCATTGGGTCAAATAAAAGCTTACGCAAGACTTGTTTTTTCATGGAGTCTGTCTATCGTTTTTTCAATCGTTAACGTCGTCTTTTGGATTAGCGCGCTTCAAGAGCTATTGTATGTTGGTCCACGACTGGACTGCTGCTTCTCTTCTACGTAATAATCGGGGTAGTAGACGTATAACTGGATGGATTAGTGCTCCATTCGACCCAGTCGGCACTCTCGCAAGCAACATGTTAACAGCGTTCATACAGCCTATTCTACCGCAGGAATAACGCTCTTTCACTACTCGATGGCCGCGAGAGCAACGCCAGAAACGTCGCCACAATCGACACGACCGCCATCAACAACACAAACCATGCAGCAAGTGTTCGTGTTGAATTTGATATGACAAAATGGCGACAAAATAGATTCCGCCATCTCATGCGATTTTTTCTGATTGAGGCTCGACTGATCCATACTTGGCAAGGTTTTATCCTGGACTCAGACCGGTGCTGAGCATTTGCCTGGTGTGATTTCGATAAGAGGATGCTTCTTTGTCTATTCTTTGGAGAAGCTTTATCACTTTTTTGCCTTTTTTTTCAAGTTCTATTCTTGAGATCGTGTTTTTCATCGGGCAGAGATCATCCACTATTATTCCTTCTTTTTTGCTGAAGATCACTGGATAAACTCTGCATCCTGATGGTCGGTGTGCATAGGCCTTGCAGCGGCATTTTTCATTATCATAGAAAATGCATGTCCCTTGGGCGTTCTTTAGTCTGGCGAAACCATGCCTGTCATAACGTACAAATCTCTGTCTGTCATAACCTACTCTTTCCAAACGTTCAACGTCCCCACTGCAAAGCATCATTTCAGTTTTCTCACAACATATTCCGCAATGCGTGCAATGCATAGCGGATTCCACTCTTGCTTTCCCTTATATTCTTGTCAGCGTTCTCGCTGTAGCATTCTGTGATCCGAGAAGCTTCTGGAGACGCTGTTAATACTCTTGGAAAATGTTAGCGGGTCTTGCTTCCTTTCTTCCGTGCCAACTGTCTCCTCGCCTTGCCCATGCTTGTTTCGGGTTAAAACTCAAGTCTGTGCTGACAGTCTCCCTTTGCTTGAGCACGTGTTTAGAGAAGCAAGTGCTACAGTAAACTGGCTTGTTCGCTGAAGGCTTGAAAGGCACCATCGCGGTATTGCCACATTCAGTACATTTGATTTCGAACATTCTTCTTTCAGACATATAGAATCACCTCTATTAGCTAGGCCGAAATTGAAAACGTAATCTTACCCAGATGCAATCTGAGGAATCCAATTAACAATTTCGCTTCGTTATACACCGCATATAAAAAGTTTTCGTCCCTATTAACCCTTCCTCAATCAAGTTCTACATCTTGGCTTCAAATATCCAAGCATTCTAGTCGAAGATGTTAATTGCAAAGCTCAAGCAACGGCGTCAGTGCACCTAAACCTGCATTGGTGTTCTAGTGACCCTGCCCCCCAATTTGAACGCGCGCTGTCTACTCTTCATGCGCGATCATCGTTAGCGTTTGCCTGATCTTCTCCAGCTTCCGTATCTTGTTGTGTATTTCCTTGATTCCATCCATCGTTTCTGCTCTTGTCCTCACAATCACGTCGTAGACTCCGTAGAGCGGATAAGCTTCCTCAACTCCCTTGATCTTCTTCAGTGCATTCATCAACTGCAAGTCGAATTCCTCAGTGCTAATCAAAATGAACGCCAAAGGCATCCAAATCACCTCTCTGGCACAGTCTATGTCATGTTCGCTTTTTAGGGTTTGGGGCAACTCTCATGAATCCCTTTATGGGGCAGACTCGGTATTATATGGGAGAAAGACAAGACATAGTAAGGTGAGAATACAAGGTTCCAGAATGTTTGTAGAAAAGAGGAATTGAAGCGCAATGAAAAGAGCTAGGAAAAAACTCGGAAGAAAGCAAAGATACTTGAAAAGAATGAAGAGAAAGGGCAGATGGAAAGAATGAATGCGTTTCTCAACCAGAGAATCAGTATTCGGTTTGACCAATTAGGTTAGAATTTTAATGAACCAGATAGTCATCCCGTCATGCTGCGTTGTTCTGAGCATGAGGTGCGCCAGTTTCTGCTGATGTTGTGAGATGTTGAAGAGATGAAATATAGCCATAGAGAGAAGAGGCTGAAGTTCTATGAACAAGAGATAAAATACTGGGAACGCCTACGCAAGCAGTATGAAGCTCTCGAAGAGGTCGAGACTTGGCAGAAAATCTACGATCTAATGTTTGAAAAGATCAAGGAGTTGGAAGCAGAAGACCAAGATCAAGAAACAGGGAATGGATTACATTAAAATCACCTTTTTGTGGGAATATTGGGATAAGCCCTTTTCACGCGCTAATCTCCGATAGCAAAGGTCAAATCTTTGATCAAGAATTAACGTGCAGGCGGAGGGGCTGTCTTTGGAAGAGACAAACGTTGTCGTGATCGGGGCAGGCATCGTTGGTTTGGCAGTGGCGGCCAAGATCTCGGAAAAAGCTGAAGGAGTTCTGATTCTTGAGAAGAATGCAAAGTATGGCCAGGAAACTAGCACCCACAACAGCAGTGTCGTGCATTCTGGCATTCATTATCCGGGAGGCTCCATCAAAGCTAAGCTATGCGTGAAAGCCAATCCCATGATCTATGAGACATGCGAGAAGTACAAGCTTCCATACAAGAGGCTCGGAAAATTGACGGTGGCCATCACGGATGAGGAAGTAGTCGAGCTGGAAAAACTGATGAAACAGGGACAAGACAATGGGGTCGAAGGGTTGAAATTCCTAAGCAGAGAAGCCGTCAAGAAGCTTGAACCAAGGGTAGAAGTTGACCGCGGTCTCTATTCGCCTTCGACTGGCATAATCGAGCCTGATGAGCTAATGGCGCATTACCACGCCAAAACTTCAAGAAACGGCGCCGTCCTATCCACAAACACTGAGGTCACTTCGCTGAGAAAAACAAAAGACGTTTATGAAATAGGGGGAACGAGTCAAGCCGAGAAATTCACCATCAAAGCGAAAACAGTGATAAACTGTGCAGGTCTCTACGCAGACAAGATCGCCCAAATGCTCGGAATAGACTTGGACAAGCATAAGTACAGGCAGCATCCATGCAAGGGAGACTACTTCCGAACAGTCGGAAAGCCTCCCGTCAAAATGCTGGTATACCCAGTACCTGAGGGCCCCGGATTGGGCATTCACTTGACTCCGGACTTGGCCGGCGCAGTGAGACTGGGACCGAACGCCTACTACGTGAACAACATTGATTACGTGGTAGGAACGGACGAGAAGGAGTTTAGACAAGGCGTGGAAAGATACATGCCCAGCATCAAGAACCACCAGCTGATTGCTGATTTCGCCGGAATAAGACCTAAACTTCAGGGACCAGGCGATGGATTCAGAGACTTTGTGATAAGAAATGAAGCGGACAAGGGTTTCCCAGGGTTCATAAACCTGATAGGCATAGAATCACCAGGCCTAACCAGCGCCCCAGCAATAGGCGAACTCGTCATCGAAATATACCAAAACGAGATCAAGAGATAGGCCCTATGTTACAAGCGCATTTGCTGTAGCTTCTCTTCTTCACTTCGCATTTCCTGTCACCATTTCTTTCAGGTACTGGTTCTCACAGGGCCACAGAATCATATGAACCTACGTCTTATTGATCTTCGCGGGAAACGGGCTATCTGAAATCTGGGTGATCCTTGCTGAGGTGTTATGGTAAGTTATATTGGCGTGAACTGCAATTTACGATACAGGGTGAGGATTTTCCATGGAAATGCGGACAGAATTTGATTCTCTTGGTCGGAAACTTGTTCCTAAAGATGCTTACTTTGGTGTTCAGACGGTGCGAGCTGTTGGCAACTTTCCAGTCAGCGGCGAGAAGGCGCCTGCTGTCTTCATCAAGGCTTATGTTTTGGTGAAGAAGGCGGCAGCCATCGCGAACATGCGAGTTGGGCGATTGGATGCGAAAGTGGGCAGAGCGATCGTTGAAGCTTGTAACGAGGTTATGAAGGGCAGGCTGGTGGAACAATTTGTCGTTGACGTTTTTCAAGCTGGAGCTGGTACGTCTTTCAACATGAACGTGAATGAGGTGCTTGCAAACCGGGCTCTCGAAATCTTGGGTCGAGCCAAAGGAGACTACGCATGCGTTAGCCCAAATGATCATGTCAACATGGCGCAATCATCGAATGACACTTTTCCAACCGCTCTTCATGTCGCTGCTCTGATGGCCTTGGCACCGTTATTGACTGAACTTGACAGACTGGCCAAGGCCTTCGAGGATCTTGGAAAAAAGTTCTCCGGCGTCATGAAATCTGGGCGAACCCATCTGAGAGATGCTTTGCCAGTAACCCTGGGTCAAGAGTTCGGTGCATATGCGGTCTCCGTGATGAACACGAGGGACCAAATCGAAGAAAGAAGCCTTCGCCTCAGAGAAGTGGCCCTCGGGGGAAGCGCGGTTGGAACAGGTGTCAACACTGACCCGAAATTCAAGGACATCGCCATCAAGGTGCTGAGCAAAATGACCGGCTTTCCACTGTGGGCGGCCCGTAACCCTTTTGAAGCGCTCCAAAGCCGAAACGGCATCGCCGCAGTCTCAGGAGGCATCAAAGAGTTAGCACTGGAGTTAATCAGAATAGCCAACGATTTGAGGATGCTCTCGTCTGGTCCGACGACCGGTCTGGCCGAAATCGAACTGCCCTCGGTGCAACCGGGCTCTTCCATCATGCCAGGAAAGACCAATCCTGTGATGGCTGAGTGTCTTAACATGATTGCCTTCCAGATCGTCGGCAACGACTTGGCGCTTTCTCTAGCAGTCCAAGCTGGACAACTCGAATTGAACGTCATGACGCCCGTGATTATGCATAACATTCTGCAGTCGATCCAAATTCTGGCCAGTTTCTTACCTGTCTTCACCAAGAAATGCGTTCAGGGAATCACTGCCGATGAGAAGAAATGTGAAGCAAACCTTGAAAAGAATCCTTCATTGGCAGTCTTCCTCTCACCGACCATTGGGTATCTGGCTGCGAGCAAAATCGCAAGTCAATCGATCAAAGAAAAAAAGTCGGTAAGAGAAATAGCGCTCGAAAAGAGAATTCTAGATCCCGAACAGGCACAGCGAATCTTCAGCAACGAGTCCATCCTCGGGAAAAGAGCAAACACCCATAAGCCAACAAGACGCAAAAGAAACCGAGGCCGAAAGTCACGCTAAGCTGACGAAAACTACTCGTGATCTGAGCATCGATGAAGCGATTCTGTGATTGCACCGACAAGGTCAAAGCTATCGGGATTCGAGCTCTCTTCTGAGAATTTCCGCTTTGTCGGTTCTCTCCCAAGTGAAATCTGGATCGTCTCTTCCAAAATGCCCGAAAACGGCCGTCTTTCTGTATATTGGCCTGAGCAGATTCAAATGGCCTATAATTGCTCTAGGTCTCATGTCAAAATGCTTTTTCACCAATTCTAGAATCTTCTCGTCGGGTATCTTTCCCGTGCCAAAAGTATTAACCATCACGGATATTGGCTGTGCCACGCCGATCGCATATGATATTTGGACTTCGCATTGATCTGCCAAGCCAGCGGCAACAGCGTTTTTCGCGATGTACCTGGCCATGTAACAGCCCGATCTATCAACTTTTGACGGGTCTTTCCCAGAAAAACATCCTCCACCGTGACTTCCAACGCCCCCATAAGTGTCGACTATGATTTTTCTTCCTGTCAACCCTGAATCTGCCAATGTTCCACCGAGCACGAACCTCCCCGTCTCATTGACGTAGTATTTTGTCCTTTCGTCCAGCATATTCGAAGGTATGACCTTTCTTATGACCTGATTTATTATTTCCTGCTTCATCCTTTCCCTGTCGACGCTTTCAACGTGTTGAGCAGCTATGACAACGGCGTCAACTCTTTTCGGTTTTCCATTAACGTATTCGACAGTGGCCTGCGACTTGCCATCTGGCCTCAGATAGGGCAGAATCTTGTTCCTCCTGCATTCGGAAAGCCTCCTCACAAGACCATGTGCAAGCATTATCGGCAGAGGCATCAATTCCTTTGTCTCGTTTGTTGCATACCCGAATACCATTCCCTGGTCTCCAGCTCCCTGCTCATGAGTCTCGGTCTGATTAACTCCAATCGCAATATCTGGGGACTGTTCCGTTATCGAAACCATAACACCGCAGGTCTCCCAATCCATTCCGTCTTTGGCATTGTCCAATCCTATTTCCCTCAGTGTTTTCCTAACAACGTGAGGTATGTCCACGTAGCAGTTGGTTGTTATTTGACCAGTGACCACCACATTTCCCTGCATAATTAACGTTTCACAGTCAACCCGTGCCTTAGGGTCTTTGCACAAGATATCATCCAACACAGCGTCCGATATCTGGTCTGCCACCTTATCCGGATGACCCTCCGCCACCGATTCCGAAGTGAACAGGTATCTTCCATTGCTTATCATAAGAACCCTTCAGTTGGATTTGTAACACCCGCTTTTATTGATTTCGTTTCGCGGTTCTGTTAACTCTTCGGCGCTTAAGTGTCTCATTGAGGGGTTTGTTAGCCATCGGCGCTTTTCGCGGTTCTTTCATCAAGCGTACCTGTGCAATTCATGAGCGGAAACTTTGACGCCATATTCGAGAAACGCCAGTCTTTCAGCTTTGATGTGAGCATCTTCGCTGTTGACAATCACTCTGTCCAAGTCGAAAATTACAGCTCTTATCATTAGCCGACTGCAATCCGAAATCTCAGCTGATTTCCAGTTCGAAGATCATTGCAGCCCTGCTCATAACATCCTTGATTGGCAACTGTTGAGGACAAAGCTTCTCGCAGCTTCCGCATCTCTTGCATCTCTTCGCTTGGCTCTCAGGTGTTATGTGTTCCCAATACTTCTTCTTAATCTCGTCTTTGTCACTGTGCACGTAATACTCATTGTACAACGAGATTATGTCAGGTATCTTGACGCCTTCTGGACATGGCAAACAGTACCTGCAACCTGAGCATCCTACGAATCCCAGTTTCCTGTATTTCTGAACAACCCTCGTTATTAGCTGCAGCTCCTTCTTGCTGAGTACGCCAAGACCCGAACGGTCCGCGCTTTCAACGTTTTCCATCACCTGCTGCATGGTGCTCATGCCGCTGAGGACGACCGATACCTCAGGATGATTCCAAACCCACATAAGAGCCCACTCTGCTGGAGATCTCTTCACTTCAGCGCTGTCCCAGGTCTTCTGGACCTGCAATGGTGGGTTAAACGCCAGCCTTCCACCTGCTATCGGCTCCATGACGACCACTGCAAGCCCTTTGGAAGCAGCGTACTTCAAACCCTTTGTTCCAGCTTGGTAATTGGCATCAAGATAGTTGTACTGTATTTGACACATGGCCCATCCTTCGTAGCTATCAATGATTTTCTTGAAGGCCTCATATTCATCATGGAAACTGAAGCCTAGATGCATGAATTTTCCTTCGTCCATCTTCCTCTCGGCCCATTCTAGAACGTTGAGCTCTTTGAGTTTCTTGAATCGCTCGCCAGTCAGGCCGTGAAGCAAATAGAAGTCCACGTGATCCACATTGAGCCTGCTGAGTTGCTCGTCAAGGAAAACATCCATGTCATGCTCAGACTTCACTTGCCACGTCGGCATCTTCGTTGCCAGTTTTATCTTCTTTCGATATTCGTCGCGTAACGCTTTGCTGAGAAAGATTTCGCTGTTGCCTCTGTGGTAAACATATGCCGTGTCCACGTAATTCACGCCATGGTCAATGGCATATCTGATCATCTCCGTCGCTTCCAGTTCATCTATCTTGGAGGCATCATTGCCGATTATTGGAAGCCGCATTGCCCCGAAACCCAAGACAGAAACTTGCCAGTCAAGCTTTCTTCCAAAGCTTCTGTATCTCAAAGACTTTTCAACGCCTCAAATGCCGTTTAAGCTTTTTGACTAAGAAAAAAAGGTTGAGTTTAAAGCTTGTCCTCTTGGAGAAACCAGTCCAAGCATTTGCTGCCTTGTTGAATGCTTGGCGCGCGCTTTAGCCTTCAGAAATTCAATCCTCAACCTGCCAGAATGAACCGAGAGCGAGGGAAGCCGAATGAAGGCGGCGGATCGCCTCAAGCAGGATGAATGGCCGAGACTGATCTGGCATCTTTGCCCAATCTCACGCATTAACATCATTTGGGTGCGAGTCCCAATGCACAGGTGCAGAGAAAGATTTTTCTTCCTGTGCTTGCTGTATTAGCCCGTGCCCAGCATCTTGCCGTATTAGAATCGCATGGATAATCTTCAGATGTTTCGGTCATAGGAGTATTGAATAAAATGGTAACCGAGTTGCCCGCAGAAAAGCTGAGGAAGGAATGTTCCTCTAATCTCATACAATGTGAAACCACACAAGGAATATCGCCTCTCCGAGAGATAGTCGGTCAGAAAAGGGCCGTTAGAGCGCTCAAGTTCGGCCTAGGCATCAAAGAACGCGGGTTCAACATTTACGTCGCGGGCTATCCAGGAACTGGCAGAACAACAGCCGTCAAGGGTTTCCTCGAAGAAATGGCAAGAGAGAAACCGGTCCCCTTTGACTGGTGCTACGTGAACAACTTCTCTAACCAGTATGAACCGAAGGCAATTAGGCTACCTCCAGGCAGAGGCAAAGAATTCAAAACAGACATGAAAAAATTTGTCGAGGAAACCAGAAGAACCCTTCCGAAAGCGTTTGAAAGTGAAGACTACGCCAAGAAGAAAGAAACAACATTAGAAGAGCTGGAAAATCAAAGAAAGCAGCTCATCGATCAGATCAACGTTAAAGCCCAAAGTCAAGGTTTCATCATCCAAAGCACGCCTGTTGGATTTCTCATCATCCCGGTGATAAAGGGTAAACCCATCAACGATGCAGAGTTCATGAACTTACCTCCGAAAACCAAGGCGGAGATTCAACAAAAAAGGGAACTATTGGAATCAGACCTGCGAAATGCCATGAGACAATTCTCAGACATGGAGAGGAAGATCCATCAGGAACTTGAAAAACTAAACCGTGACGTTGCCCTTTACTCTATCGGCCACTTGGTCGCAGATCTCGCTGAGAAATACAAGGACATTCCAGACGTCGCTGACTACCTGAAAAGCGTGCAAAGCGACATTCTGGATAACCTCTCTCATTTCATAAAAGGAGCTGAAGCTGAACCGCAAGCCCCCTTTCAAATTCCTTGGAGCAGAGAGATTCCCTTCAAGAAATATGAGGTAAACGTTGTTGCCGATAACTCGGACATTAAGGGAGCCCCAGTAACAACGGAATTTAACCCCACCTATCAGAACCTTTTTGGCAGAGTCGAGAAGGAAGCACAGTTTGGCGCCCTTGTCACCGACTTCACCATGATCCGCGGAGGATCATTGCACAAGGCCAACGGTGGATATCTGATTCTTCCAATCGAAGAATTGCTTCGCAATCCATTCTCCTACGACGGTTTGAAAAGAGCTCTCAGAAACGAGCAGATCAGCATCGAAGAAGTGGAAGAACGTTTAGGCTTCATTACGACCAAGAGCTTGAAACCCCAGCCTATCCCACTGAGCGTCAAGGTGATCATCATCGGGGACCCGTATCTCTATCAGCAACTTTACGTCTTGGACATGGAATTTAACGAACTCTTCAAAGTGAAGGCGGACTTCGACACGACCATGGATCGGACGGAAGAAAACATGCAACAATATGCGGCCTTCGTTTGCTCACTCTGCCAGAAGGAGAACCTTAAACACCTTGATGGGTCGGGCTTGGCCAAGTTGATCGAACACAGTTCAAGACTGGCTGAGGACCAGCAGAAACTCTCGACCAGGTTCGCCGAAGTCGCTGACGTTGTCCGCGAGGCTAGCTTCTATGCTACCGAAGAGAACTCAGAATTCGTAACGGGAGATCACGTGAAAAAAGCTTTGGAAGAGAAGATTTACCGCTCAAAACTCATACAAGATAAGATTCAAGAAATGATCCAAAGAGGAATTCTCCTTATCGACACAGACGCTGAGAACGTCGGGCAGGTGAACGGCCTTTCAGTTATCAGCCTGGGCGACTTTGAGTTTGGCACTCCTTCACGCGTAACAGTCAGCGTTGGCTTGGGTCGAGAGGGAGTTATTGATATTGAAAGGGAAGCTCAAATGGGCGGGCCGATACACACCAAAGGGGTTCTGATTCTAAGCGGATACCTGAACGAGAAGTACGCACAGGACAGGCCTCTTAGCCTCTCAGCCCGACTTGTTTTTGAACAGAACTACGAGGGAGTAGAGGGCGACAGTGCCTCAAGCACCGAACTCTACGCTATCCTATCTATACTCTCTGGCCTTCCGATAAAACAAAGCCTTGCCGTGACAGGTTCCGTAAATCAGAAAGGCGAAGTTCAAGCCATAGGCGGCGTGAACGAAAAAATCGAAGGATTCTTTGAAGTCTGCAAAGCCAAGGGATTCACTGGTAAACAAGGAGCAATGATACCTGAAAGCAACGTGCAGAACCTGATGCTGAAGGAGGAAATAGTAGACGCTGTCAAAAAGGGGAAATTCCACATCTACTCCGTCAAGACCATCGACGAAGGAATAGAAGTCTTAACTGGAATCAAAGCGGGCGAACGACGAAAAGATGGAACCTTCGAAGAAGGAACCGTGAACTTCAAAGTGGACGAACGCCTCAAGGAAATGGCGGAAAAACTCAAAGCATTCCCACAATTCCTCTTGGAAGGCGGAAAGAGAAGCGAAGATTAACGTTCAAGAGCATTGGATGATTGACTTGAATTCTTGTGCATGCCTGACAATAAGAATCAAAATTATTAGAGACTTGCTTATTGAATTCTAGTCTTGCGTGGTGAATATGTATGTTCGAATTCGGAAGCGTGAGGTTTAGACCCGTAGAAAGGGAAGATCTGAAAGTGCTTCATGATTGGGAGAACGATTTCGAAGTCATAATGTATTCCAGGCAGAGGCCGATAAACTTCGTGAATATGGCACAGCTGGAGAAGCAGTATGAAGACTGGTTGAAAAACGAAAAAGAAATCCATTTCATGGTTGAGCTTGCAGACTCAAAAGAGCCGATCGGAATTGCTCGTATAGAAAAGTCTGACTGGGGTAGTATCAGGGCAGCTACGATAGGGACCTACATTGGCAAGAAGGAACTGTGGGAGAAGGGCTTGGGCCGCCAGATAACGGTGGCTCTTTTGGAAATATGCTTTAATCAATTGAACATGGATCGCTGTGAGGCTTGGAGCGTGGAATATAACCGTCGCGCTCACAAGGTTTTGGAAGATTGCGGGTTGAAAAACGGTGGAGCCATGAGGCAAGCCGTCTATGTAAATGGCAGAAGATGGGATGGCTACCATTTCGACATTCTCAGGGATGAATACCTAAACACACGGGACAGCTTGCTCAAGCAAACATTGAAAGACAAATTGGAAGAGTACGTCAAAAGACACTGCACCATAAAAGGATACTAAGCACCAGACCATCCTGCTCTCTTAACGTATAAAACCCGGAACCAATATGCTGCTTGCATCTTAGATGGATTTGTCCAACGTTTAGTTCAGAGCTTTTTCTGAATTTCCCCACTCGCACATCATTGAACTCAGTGCGTCGTCCAAGGAGTTTGCCATTCTTCTTTGAAGAAAATCTCCGATATCTCCTTCCTAGGCTTGGCCGCTGGTTTCTCAGCTGGTACACCGATCGAAAGTAGCGCGACTACTTTCATCTTTGCGGGGATCCTGAGCAGACACTTCAACGCGTCTTCATCGAAGGCACCTATCCAGCAAGTGCCATATCCCAGAGCCGTGGCCGCCAAAACCATGTGCTCCAATGCTGTCATGGGGTCTTTTTCGTGCCACCTCGTCGACGCGTCAGGATCACCAACTGCTACAGCAATTGCAGCTGCGTCTTTCAGGAAAGCCTGTTTATTCGCTGCTTCTGCAAGAGCGTTCTTTCGATCCGCGTCTTGAACCATTATAAAACGCCAAGGCTGTCGATTACCGGCAGAAGGTGCCAGGCGAGCAGCCTCAAGAATGATTTCCAATTTTTCATCAGGAATGGATTCTGGCTTGTATTTCCTAATGCTTCTTCGAGTTTTTATAGCTTCAAAGACATCCATTATTCAGTTCTCCTTCCTTGAAACGAACCCTCATCACACGGCTTATTACCTTTTCTCAGACAGAGATCCTGATTAGTCATATTCTTGTCTGTCCAAACCAATTCTTCGTTAGTTGTAATGGATTCCACACGAATTCTGCTTGAAGCAGGCAAGACAATTGGAAATGAACACGTGATGCCGAAGGCCATCGTGCAAAAAGAGAAAAAGGGTTCTCTGACAACCGTATTTGCTGTGAAGCAGGTCTGGAGCAGGTGGTTGATGATTTGCAAGCTATTCGTCTTCAGGCATGCTGAAACGACTGACAACGTCCGCGGGTTATTCTCAGGTGCCGTGACCCCGGACTCACTCCGAAAGGCCTTTTCCAGACGCATGAGATTGCGGAACAACTCAAGCAAGAAGTGATTTACTACGCATTCACTTCGCACCTAAGACAAGCTCGAAAAACGCTTGATATCGTCCTTGAATTCCATCATGGCATTCCAGTTTTTGCGGACGACCGTCTCATCGAGCGCTGTTATGGGATGCTCCAAGGAAAATGCGAGAAGAAGGTTGCTGACGAAAGACCTGAATGGTTTGCAAAGGTTCACCATGGCTATGATTTTCCCCCGCCGGAGGAGACAGCCTGAAAATGGTTGAAAATCGAACTTTGCTGTCTCTGGCTCAGCTTGAAGAATGGTTGCGCCACAAGCCTCGAAACGTAGCCATCTCCTACCCTTGGAACTCGCTACGTCCGATTAGACAGGTGTCCGAGCATTTGGGTCTGAGCCAGATGCTTCGGCTAGGCCAGCAAGACCGTCCCATGGCTTATGCCCTTCACCTGCACGGCTTCAGTCTTGATGGCCTGGGAAGAATGGCAAGTAAAGCAAATTGGACTGTCATATTAGTTCCTCGAAGGGTCAGACTGGCAACGGATCCCTAAACCTGTTGAGCAAATACTATTAGTTATCAGCGCGTTTTCATATGCACTCAGCTTCTCAAATACTGAGGGCTCACAGTTGCACGCTGCCCCTCCAGTAACTGTGACTGCATTCTGTTTTCCGAGGCGTTTTTCAGACACAAGCTTTTAAAACATCTGGCTAACTGAGGTGAAGTATGCAGGGTTCGGGCAAGGAGCCAAAAGGGCTTTCTGAAATCGAGGCTGAAAAGAGGTTGTTAGAGGTTGGACCGAACCAGCTTTCCAAGCCTTACACGGTTAGTTTTCTCGGTATCGCGAAGGAAGAAGTTGTTGAACCCATGATCCTGCTTCTCCTTGTCGTAGGTGTGTTTTACACGGTTTTCGGGAGTCTGCAAGATGCCTTGACCATTTTCAGCATTATTTTCGTGCTGGTTTTTGTCGAGATTTGGAACGAATATCGCGCCAAGAAAGCCATATCTGCGCTTTCTGTGCTGGCAGCCCCCAAGACCCGAGTTGTGCGGGACGGTGTAATAGTTGAGGTTGAAACTGAGAAAGTGGTTCCTGGGGACCTCCTCGTTTTCACTGAGGGCACAAGAATCGCCGCCGACTGCCAACTTGGCGTGGCCTACGACATTCAAGTTGATGAGTCTGTTTTGACAGGCGAATCTCTTCCCAAAGAAAAGACCGTTGGAAATGGCGTCTATGCTGGGACCTTGGTGGTTTTTGGCGAGGGAAAAGGGGAAGCGTACGCCACTGGCAAGAACACCAGATTCGGCAAGATTTCCGCGATGGCTCAAATGATCAAACCCCCGAAGACACCTCTGCAATTGTCAATGAAGAAACTCTCGAAAACGCTTGCTTATGTCGCCATATTCTTCAGCGTAATCATACCGGCTATTGGCATCCTACACTTTGGGTACCAAGATCTGAGCCGAGATAAAGAACTGATTCTGATAGGACTAGCACTTGCCTTTGCTGCAATTCCTGAGGAATTGCCAATCATAATCACGATGATATTGGGATTGGGCTCCTATAGGCTCTCGAAGAAAGGTTTTTTGGTAAAGAAACTCAAGGCTGCAGAAGTTCTGGGTGACACAACCGTCATCGTTACTGACAAGACAGGAACGATCACTGAGAACAAGATGCAAGTTGTTCAAGTTTATCCAAGAAAGGAAGAGGCCAGAGCGCTTGGTGCGGCTGCTGCTGCCTTGACTGAAATGTCACTGTCACCAACTGACAAGGCAATTCTGGCCAAAGCCCAGGAACTCGGAGTCAAAACGAGTTTCGGAAGCATCGTTCGCGAACGCGGTTTTGAGACTAACAAACGGACCAAGGCGGTCCTACGCGTGAACAACGACGGTTTCAGGCTTTCGACCATCGGAGCGCCCGAGGAGATTCTAAGCTCATTGGGCAGCGGTGGGCTTTTTGACGAAGAGCTCAAAGAGGAAACAGCGAAAGGAAGAAGAGTAATTGGCGTTGCGGAGAGAGCGGTCGCTGCTGAAGAAACAGATCTGCCCTTTGCAGACTTGGAGGAAGACTGGGAGTTCGTCGGACTGGTCTCGATTGAAGATCCTCCGCGGAAAGGCGTCAAGGAAACCATAGAGGCAATCAACAAGGCGGGGATTAGGACGATCATGGTCACGGGTGATCATCCCCAGACGGCCGCCTACATCGCAAAGAGCGTCGGCATCGCCTCGGAGAAGGTGCTGACCGGTGAGGAGCTTCAGAGGTTCTCTGACGAGGAACTGAAGAAAGTAGTGAAGGAGGTCTCCGTCTTTGCAAGGACTGCGCCTGAGGACAAGTATCGATTGGTGAAGGCGCTGCATGCAAACAACGAAATCGTCGCTGTCACCGGAGACGGTGTCAACGATACGCTGGCCCTCAAAGGGGCAGATGTCGGCATCGCGATGGGCACAAAGGGCACCGACGCGGCTAAGGAAGCGGCAGACGTCGTGTTGACTGATGATAATTTTGTGACCATTGGACGCGCGGTCTTTGAAGGCCGCACGTTCTTTGATAATCTCAGAAAAGGGCTCAAATATTACTTGGGCATAAAAGCTGCTCTGATCTCACTATTCGTCTTCTCCCTGGGTCTGCAATATCTTTACCCTGCAATGCCTCTACCCTTTGCCCCGATACAGATAATCGTCCTGGAACTATTCATGGATCTCGCCGCTTCCGCCGGATTCGTCACTGAACCCGCAGAAAAGACGATCTATGGTCGAAAGCCAAGAGACCCCAAAGCAAAGTTCCCCGATTCGAAGATGATAACAGACCTCGCAATATCGGCGGCAAGCCTCTTTGCGGCCGTTATGCTCGCATACTTCTACGCGTGGTGGCAAGGCCTTTCGCCAATTGAGATACAAACTTACGCGTTCTCGGCTTGGATAATGGGACACATAATCCTCGCTTTCGTCACACGTTCAGAAAGAGAACCGCTCTACATCCTTGGCCCCCTGTCGAACAAGGTAATGGATCTGTGGGCAGTCCTTGCATTCTCCTTCCTACTCATCGCGGTCGCCGTGCCTCCAGTGGGCAATCAGCTCAGACTCTCAACACTCACGGCAAGCCAGCTCGTCGTAATCTTCGGCTTCGCTCTCCTGACCATCATCTGGCGAGAAATCGCAAAACTCATACTATATAGGCCAAATACGAAAGCATGAAACCAACTCACCACTAGAACCACAATCTTAGGACTCGTCACTACCACACTCCACGGGCAATAACAAAACGGTGACAATGCACTGACGCAATGCGTGGCCGCATGAAAACATGCTAGAGGCCGAAAAAACCGATGGGGGATGTATTTTTAGGCGGTCTCCAACCTGCTAAACCACAGCTAGATTATCAGAATCTCCGCGTTCCAGCAGTGTTGAAAATCATGCTTCAACGTTCAAAACTCGTTCTGTTCAACCGGACCGCAAGCTGGGGAAAAAGGCACTCAATACTCAATCATTAGGTGGCAACGACGTTTCGGAGGGTGCGGAGATTCCCGTTTCTGCCGACTCTCAGCTGCTTCTCCCCTCTGAACGCAGATATTCTGGCGTTCTCAACCTGAACGGTGTCACCCACGGACACGGACTTTATCTGCTCGTTCCACAGGCATAATTTGATCTTCCCAGTCTCATCGGATATTAACGCGTTGGCGACGCTGGCATAATTCCCAAACCTTGTCGTGACGAACGAGGTGTCCGACACTTCAACGACCTCAGCCTTCAAGCTGACACATTTCATGCCGATATGCAGGTCTTTGATCTGAAACAAGCGTCGATCGCCATCCTTCTTGACAAGACGTCTGCAGAGAAAACTCGCCCTGATCATATTCTTGATTGGGTTATCTTCGTTCAACAAAAACTCCGTTGAGATCGGAAACTGCGCCACAACCTTCGACCCCACCGTTATCAGAAGCATGACACTCTCCGCCTGCTTGTGCCTGCATTCGATCGAAAGAGTCCCGCATGTAGATCTGTGATTCTTGCCAGCTGACACTAATGCTTCGAAGAACTCGTCAGCATCGACCTCATACTTCACAGAGAGAAACGCAAGGTATTCGCTGGGCGACGCTTTATCTCGCATTATTCTCTCTCCCCTCCATAACTAAACTATCTCCCCTGCGCGATTTACTTCGTTCATGCTTCAGCCTTCTCCATGGGCATTCTGCTGTTCTACAACGCTCCGCTCTTCACAGATCAGTCTACTTCACGAACTTCGCCGGGTGTCTCTTGAACCTTTTCTTGCAGGTAACACTGCAAAAATGATAGGTCTCACCATCATAGGTAATCTTGAACTTTGCAATCTTCTCGTCCAGAATGGCACCACAAACAGGATCCTTAGGCATTATCCTACTCTTAACCTCAAGCAAGATTGTGCATTCTGCTTATTATGATTAGTGGTGAAAAAAAGAAAGATGTGTGAAACGGGACGAAGATGTCAGCTAATGAGCTTAGTATCTTCTTGGTGGTCTTCGTTTAGAATAACATTCTCGGCAGTACACTGGCCTGCTTCCATCAGGCTTGAAGGGAACTTCGCATTCCTTTCCGCAGTCGCCGCAGGTTGCCTTGTACATCTCTTTCTTATACGTCAAATTTCTCAACTCCTATGCTATTTAGCGCAAAAAACCGCGTTTTTGCACATGTTTCTTAGTCAATAACACTATTTTAAACCTATCCTTTGGAAAGATCATTCTGCAAGGTCTTTTCCGTGAAAATATGGGTCCCGGCTTTTAGACCGGGATGTCGAGAAGGAGAATCAACCAATTTCTTCAATTGTAGTCTTGGTGAGGGCTTTTATGTTTTCGAACTCTGTCAGCTCACCGTAACCTACGAGGGTTATGGCTGTGCCTTCGCCTCCCATTCTGGCCGTTCTGCCGATTCTATGGAAATAAACTAGGGCATCGAGCGGAACGTCGTAGTTTATTATGTGAGTGACTCCCTGAATATCCAAACCTCTTGCGGCCACGTCCGTCGCCACGAGCAGCTTCAGTCTTCCTTTTCTGAAAGAGTCCATGACGAAATCCCTCTGTGCCTGAGTGAAGCCAGCATGCAACGCTTTTGCATCGTATCCGAGTCCTTTCAACTTGTCTGCGAGGATATCCGTATTCATGCGTGTCCTGCAGAATACTATGGCTCGGCCTATGTGGTTCTCGCTCAGAATACTGCAGAGTGCCTCAAACTTGCCGTGAGGGTTCACGACCATGTAATACTGATCCATTTGCGTGAGCGCTATCTCATCCTTGCTCACGAGTATCTTCTCAGGGTTCTTCATGTATCTCTTGCAGATATTCATCACCTGCTGGTCTATCGTGGCCGAAAAAAGGCCAGTTTGCCTGTTCCTAGGCGTCATAGAAAGTATGTATTCGATGTCCTCTATGAATCCCATGTCGAGCATTCTGTCTGCTTCGTCAAGAATGACGACTTTGACCGAAGACAGATTCAAAACGCGTCTTTCAAGCAGGTCAATCATGCGGCCCGGCGTTCCTACGACAACCTGAACGCCTTCATGCAACGCACGTATCTGTTTGCCAATGGGTTCCCCACCGTAGACCGGCAGAACCCTCAACCCTGCATACTTGCCCAATCTACTGATGTGCTCAGCAACTTGGATAGCAAGCTCACGAGTCGGCGCCAAAACCAAACCCTGAACACTTCTGGCTCGTGGGTCAATGTGTTCAATCATTGGAATTCCGAAGGCGGCAGTTTTACCTGTCCCGGTTTGAGCTTGTCCAATAACGTCCTTGCCTTCAAGCAAAGGAGGTATCGCCTGTGCCTGAATCGGAAAAAGATTCCTGAATCCAAGCTCCTCAATTCCCCTAATAACCTGCGCACTTAATGGCAGGTCCTTAAAGCATTCTATTTGCATCTATATCATTTCTCCTGCCACAGAATCCTTCATGCATTTGCCAAAAGCTTTCAAAAGCTTCGTTGATTACATGAGTTAATGTGACAACACCATCAAACTACGATTCTCTTATAAAAACGTTTGGCCCGTATCTGAGACAAAGAATCAGGCTGCAAGCCCAATTTCACCCGAATGGGACGTGGCGTCACTGAGAAGCTCCCTATACAAGAGCAGATTTGTCTGAGGAAGCGTCGGGTCGGCATATTTGGATCCGAATATTCATGATGCGTTGAAACCTGGGAGGGGGGCATGAACCTGAAAAAACGCCTGCATCTGCGAAGTCTCATCCAACCCGGACTGAAACGTCTCCTACAAGAACGCGCCTCATGGATCCGTCCTCAAGTCTCAAAATCAAAGATCCGTCACCGTCTACGTCTAACGCTAAACCATCGAATTCCTCGTTGGTATTCATCACTTCAACGTGTCTTCCCAGAAAGCAAGCAAAGCTTTTCCACTCATCCATGACGGCAGGAAATCCTTGACTCGTGAACAGATCGTACGTGCTTTCCAGCTTCTCAAGAAGAACTCTGAGCAGTCGTTCGAGATTGACCTTTCCTCCAAGCTCTTTCTGCAGCGTCGTCGCACTTTCCCTCAGGGCTTCTGGGAAGACTTTCACCTCGAAATTTGCATTAATTCCGATTCCTAGCACAACATAGTTGAGTCTTCGTCCCATCGTGTTCATTTCCGCCAGTATTCCACACATTTTCTTCCCATTCGCCAAAACGTCATTAGGCCACTTCGTAGCCACAGCCAAGTCATACAGTTCACGCAACGTGTTTGCCACGGCCAACCCCGCTACGAACACGAGTTTGCACGCATGTGAAGGTTCAAGCTTGGGTTTAAGAATCGTCGAGAGCCACAAACCGCCAGCGGGCGAAATCCACTCCCTGCAGAGTCTTCCACGACCACGTGTTTGAGTTTCGGCAAGGACTACGGTTCCATCCATTGCGCCCAGAGCTGCCAATTCCTTGGCCAAATCATTCGTCGAAGCGACCGTGTCGCTGAAAACGATGCTTCTCCCAATGCGCCGGGTCCGCAACAGCTCCTGAAGCCTGTTCACGTTTATCATTGCAAACACCGTAAGCCAGCGACGGCTCACTTTTACAGGGTTTAAAACGTCTCTCCGCAGAAAAACATACCGTTGAGGCTGACTGCGAGAACGACCGATTCATCTTTCTTGAGCAGCGAGCTACTGCATCACGAGTTCCAAGAGCACCCCGTTCGTACTTTTCGGATGGACGAATGCGATTTTTTTTCCCTCAGCACCGTTCCTAGGTTTATCATCAATCAACGTTACGCCCTTTCGCTTAAGCTCAGCAAGGACACTTTCGATATCTTTGACTTCCACTGCAAAATGATGAATGCCCTCACCGTGGCTTTCCAGAAACTTGGCAATCGTACTGTCGTTGCCAAGTGGCTCCAAAAGCTCAATCCGCGCATCACCGCCTGCAGAGACCAGGGCCACCCTAACTTTCCTTTCGGCTAGGACGTGAATGCCCTCAACCTTAAAGCCTAGAATGTCACGATAAACATGAACCGCATCATCCAAGTTCTTTACGGCGATACCTACGTGATCAATTCGAACAAACACTTGCACTTTCTCCTTTGCTTGGATACCTACTGGCTTCGTAAGATCGCCATAAAAGAGTTTCCAAGCACAGCTGCTCTATTGCTTCATATTCCTTTGCCCTTGATTAGTGTCGGAATCAGACATGCAACGCAAGGGAATGTTGAAGAGGAAAAACTGCCTGTACCATCCGGCCATGAACTGCCCACGCCGAATAAGCAACGTATTTTCGCGAAAGAAAAGAAGAAAAGCTGATCGCTCAGTATAGACTAGTCAGGGTTATGGTTAACTTGGAGAAGAACAGGAAGCCTCAATCGAAGGTGGCGAGGCTGATCAATCTGATGGACTATCAGGAAGCATCAGTGGTTAGCCGAACTCTGATCGATAAGGAAGCAGGAACCGTAACGTTGTTCGCGTTTGACGAGGGCCAGGGGCTGAGCGAGCACACTGCACCGTACGATGCTATGGTTCTGATCGTCGATGGCAAGGCAGAAGTAACAATTTCAGGCAAAGCGCATCGATTGGAAACTGGAGAAATGATTATGTTGCCAGCCAACGAATCGCACAGCTTGAAGGCAAGGACGAGATTCAAGATGCTTCTCACGATGGTAAAGTCTTAGCTTATTCTTGTCTTGGCTGTACCACGCTAACGAAGTTGTTCAGAATTCGGTTTCCGTATTCAGTGTCGTTCACTTCAGGATGAAACTGGACGCCGTAAAGCGGTTTCTTCACGTGCTTCACCGCCTGAATTTTGCAATTCTGAGACATGGCAAGAATCGCAAAGTTCGGCACGTCTTTCACTTCGTCGTTATGCGACTCCCAAACCATAAACTCTCTCGGTAATCCTTTGAACAAATCGTCCTCCACGATGACTTTCAGTCTTGACAAACCGTATTCTGGAATTTCAGCCGGACCTGCTTTCCCGCCGAAATGAATCGCCATCAGTTGCATGCCAACACACTCACTGAGAATGGGTCCGCTGAAACGCTCAAAATACTCTCCGCAGTTGCCCAGTCTCGGAGACTCCCAAGCCACTCGGGGGGCTCCGCCGCTCAATACCAACGCGTCAGCATCTATCTGATCAACGGGCGTAACGTTTGCGATAATCTTTGACTCACAACCAAGCTCTCTTAACACTCGCCAGATCCTGTGAGTCCACTGACCGCCGTTGTCAACGACATAAACCTTCGTCTGTCTACTCATACTCAATCGTCCCAGGCGGCTTGTTAGTTATGTCGAACACCACTCTGCTCACGTCGTCCTTCAAAGTGTTCGTAATCCTGACAGAGATCGTTTCCAATACTCCATGCGGGATCTTCGAGTAAGAAGCGCTCATCCCGTCCAGGCTTTCGACGGCTCGAACAACAACAACCTTCCCATAAGCCCTCACATCACCGTGAACACCGACTGCTTTGCAGGGGAGCAAAACAGCAAAATACTGCCACGGAAGGTTCATCAGTCCTTCTGTTGAGGCCTTTTCAATTTCTTCTTCCACTATAGCGCATGCTTCCCGGACTATGCCTGCACTCTCGGGAGTGGCTTCGCCGATGATTCTTACGGCCAGGCCTGGGCCGGGGAACGGCTGCCGTTCATAAAGCTCTGCTGGCAAGCCTAAAGCGCACCCGACAATTCGGACTTCGTCCTTGTAAAGATCTCGGAGGGGCTCGATGACTGCGATTTCGATTTTTTCAGGCAGGCCTCCGACATTATGATGGGATTTGATCCTGTCTCTCAGACCGCCTCCGCTCTCTATCCAATCGGGGGCGATGGTTCCCTGTACGAAGCATTTCACATTCTCTTTTCTGGCAACTTCCTCGAAAACTCTTATGAACAATTCGCCTATGATTTTGCGCTTCTGCTCGGGATCAACTACTCCGCTGAGTTTCTGATAGAATCTTTCCTGTGCGTCAATGACAAGAACGTTCAAGCCGAGTCTGGTGAGAATTTTCTCGTTTTCCGCTATTTCATTCTTTCTCATGTAACCAGTGTCGACCAAAACGCATACGAGGTTCTCGCCTACTGCCTTGTTTGTCAAGATTGCAGCGGTGGTGGAGTCGACGCCGCCAGAAACCCCGATGATGGCTCTGCCCTTTATCTTTTCTTTTAGCGTGCTGATGGATTCGGTTATGAACTTTTGGGCGTCGAACATGAACTTTCACAACCTAGAGAAACAAATGGGAATATAAAAATCTTATAAGATCACCAGTATGGCTTATGCTTCTGCCAGGCGAGTAGACATAATAATGATGCTGGAGGCTGGAAAAACTATAAAACATAGGTCATAGCCTAAATTAGACTTTAAAAAACAGGTGAGATTGATGGAAAAGCATGCCCATGATGTTGTTATAATTGGAGCTGGCCTTGCAGGGCTCAGGGCTGCCGTTGCTGCGGCAGAGGTCAGCGACAAACTCGACATAATTGTTCTCTCCAAGCATCATCCGTTGCGGTCGCATTCAGTGTGTGCTCAGGGTGGAACGGCGGCGGTAATGAATGAAAAAGACTCGCTTGACCTACATGCTTATGACACGGTGAAGGGCGCTGACTTTCTCGCAGATCAGGATGTTGTGGAGTACTTTGTAAAACAGGCGCCCAGAGAGATAGTTCTAACTGAGCATTGGGGATGTCCTTGGAGCCGGACGACACAGGGGAAGATTGACCAGCGCCCGTTTGGAGGGCACTCTCAAGCGAGGGCATGCTTCGCTGCAGATATGACGGGCTTCCACGAGATGCACGCGATTTACGGTAAAGCTGTTACGTACGGGAACTTGAAATTCTACGACGAATGGTTTGCCACTTCGATCATAACTGAAAACAAGACTGCCTTAGGATTGACAGGTATAGAGATGAAGACTGGAGAAATGCAGGCTATCCGTGCAAAGTCGATCATAATCGCGACAGGAGGCCACGAGCGTATCTACGAGTTCACGACTTTTTCGCATTCAACTACAGGCGACGGAATGGCCATGGCCTATAGGGCTGGAGTTCCGCTGGAAGATATGGAATTCGTCCAATTCCATCCGACAGGCTTGGTGCCCTCAGGCGTGCTCATCACTGAGGGAGCACGAGGAGAAGGAGGATACCTGATCAACGTTAATGGCGACCGTTTCATGAATAAATATGCGCCCGAGAAGTTGGAGTTAGCTCCGCGGGACGTTGTTTCCCGGGCGGAACAGACTGAGATCAACGAAGGCCGAGGCCTGCCTGGACCTTATGGGCCTTACATTGCTCTAGACCTGAGGCATTTGGGTGAGGAGAAGATAAATGAGAGGCTGCCGCTCATCCGGGACGTTGCCATAAAGCTCGGCGGAGTGGATCCCGTTAAGGAAGTCATACCGATCAGGCCAGCGGCACATTATTCGATGGGGGGAATCAAAGCCAACATCAAGTCTGAAACTCCAATTGCAGGCTTATACGCAGCTGGCGAATGCTCATGCATAAGCATACACGGTGCAAACAGGCTCGGCACAAACTCGACCGCAGACTGCTTGGTCTTCGGCGCAGTGGCCGGAGAGGAAGCCGCCAAACATGCATTGTCAACGAACCTGCGGGAGATTCCGAATGAGAAGCTTCAGGCCGAGGAGAAAAGAGTCTCCGAGCTGGTTAGAAAAGAAGGCCATGAGAGGGTCTCAGTCTTAAGAGACGAAATGAGACGCGTGATGGGTGACAAGGTTTGGATCTACCGGAAGGGCGACCATCTCGAAATCGCCTTGAAAGAGATCAGAGCGCTTAGGACAAGGTTCAAAAACGTGAAGCTAGAGGATAAAAGCCAACCATTCAACACCGGATTGTTCAACTTGCTGCAGCTTGATTTCATGCTGGAGCTTGCGGAGGTCACAGTTGCGAGTGCATTGCCGAGGGCGGAATCAAGAGGAGCGCACTCAAGGGTTGACTTTCCGAAACGCGACGATCAGAACTGGCTGAAGCACACATTGGCTTATTACACCAAGGAAGGTCCAAGGCTTGAGTACATGCCGGTGACGATCATGAAGTGGGCCCCGGTGGCCAGAACCTACTAGGAGGATTAATGCCGTGAGCACGAAAGTCGAAAAGATCGTTGAGTTCAAGATAAGCAGGTACGACGCGGAAGGCAAAAAGAGCAGTGTTTCCACGTATAAGGTTCCGATCCGAAAGGGAACAACCGTCCTCGACTCTCTCCTGTACATTAAAGACAACCTTGATGAGACGCTGACGTTCAGGCACTCGTGCAGAATGGGGATCTGCGGAAGCTGCGCGGTCAACATAAACGGTCAGCCCATGCTTGCCTGCTACACGCAAGTTCTACATCTTAACGCTGATTCGCTCGTGATCGAGCCCATCGCAAACTTGCCTATCATAAGAGACCTTGTCGTGGACATTCAACCGTTCTTTGACCAGTATAAGAAGATAAAGAATGTTCTGATCAAGCCTGAAGAAGAGTTTAAGAAGGCTAATGAATTTGCCCAGTTGCCGGCTGAGCTCAAGAAGTTCTGGGACTTGACGCTGTGCATCAAATGCTCAATCTGCTACTCCGCCTGTCCAGCCGCGATCGACGAGAAGTTTCTCGGCCCGGAAAGCTTGACAGCCAACTACAGGTTCGTCAAAGACTCAAGAGATCAAGGATGTCCAGGACGACTGAAGCCGATGGCTGACAACATTTGGCTGTGCACGCAGTGCAACTCCTGCACTTTATTCTGCCCCAAGCTTGTCGGCTGTGCAAACGCCATAGTCGATGACCACAGCTTGCTCGTGGAAGCGGGAAACCTTCCAAAGACAGTCATCGATGTTCTTGAAAGAGTCTACAAGTACCATAACCCGATGGGTACCCATCAGGGCAAACGCATGGACTGGGCTAAGGACCTGAATGTCGAAGCCTACCCGACAGCAACAAAGGCTGACGTGCTGTTCTTCGTCTGCTGTTCCGACGTCTATGATTTGAGAAACCAGGAAATCGCAAGAACGATGGCACAAGTGTTTACCAAGTTAGGCGTAAGCTTTGCCACGCTTGGAGCTGAAGAATGGTGCTGCGGGGATCATATGCTCCGGTTGGGCGAAAAAGGCCTGTTCGAGGAACTTGCTAAGCATAATGTTGAAATGTTCAGGAAATTCGCTTCAAACAAGATTGTCACGCTGTCACCGCATTGTTTCAACACGTTCAAGAATGACCAGCCATACGCTGACGAGAAGCTCAACGTCCAGCATTACACGCAGTTCTTGGCCGACGCTGTAAAGCAAGGCAAGATCAAGCCAGTGAAACCCGTGAAGAAAAAGGTTGCGTATCACGACCCGTGTTTTCTCGGCAAACGCAACGAAGTGTATGATGCGCCGAGGCAGGTTTTGCAGGCGATACCAGGCTTACAGCTTGTTGAGATGAGGAGGACGAGGCAGAGCAGCTTCTGTTGCGGCGGCGGCGCAGGACGAGTCTGGACAGAGGATGCCCAACCTGAAAAGAGGCCTTGCGTGAACAGAGTGAAGGAAGCCCTAGATCTTGGCGTCGACACTGTCGCGGTGGCCTGTCCATATTGTGTGACAACGTTGGAAGATGCTGTGAAAGTACTTGACGTAGAGAGCAAGATTGCCGTGAAGGACGTTCTTGAACTGCTAAAAGAGTCGCTCTAGCTTCCTCTTTTCTCGATTCTGTTCGCTTACGAATTCGCGCAAGCATAGTTTTTACAGGCAAAGTCTTCCTCTCAGGCATGAGCGTTTTCTGAGCTTTAAAGGGATAAATTAATATTAATCACCAAAACTTAACGTTGAACGAGCATGGAGGATAGCATGTTGTTCGGTTATGCTGGCCGTGTACTTCATGTAGATTTATCGTCCGGAAAGACTCATGTTGAACCTTTGAATGAGGATTACGCGAAGAAATACATCGGCGGTATCGGCTTAGGCATCAGGATGTGGCTGGATAATTCGAAGGCAGGAGTAGATCCCTTCAGTCCTGAGAACCCGTTGATTTTGGTCATAGGTCCGATTGCGGGAACCATGTGGCCGACTGGCGGGAACGGTCATGCTTTTGTTTCGAAGTCTCCTGAGAGTTTCGGGGTTGGTGAGGCGAAGGCGCATGGTTCTTTTGGGACCGAGTTGAAGAGAGCCGGGTATGACGCTGTTGTTTTCAAGGGCAAGGCTGAGAAGCCTGTTTATGTTTGGATTGATGATGATGCGGTCCAGCTTCTGGATGCTTCTCGCTTGATGGGCAAGTCTCCGGCTGAAACTGAGGACGCGATCAGGGAGGAGCTGGGCGACTATTACATTCGTGTTGCTTCGATCGGAGTCGCTGGTGAGAAGCTTTCCAGGATGGCCTGCGTCATCAATGATAAGACTAGGGCTTGCGGAAGAACGGGAATGGGCGCGGTCATGGGGTCGAAGAATGTTAAGGCGATTGCCGTGCGTGGAACCCGTGATATTACGGTTGCGAAGCCAGACGAGTTCATGGAGTATGTGAAGGAATTTCATGAGAGAATGAAGGGGCCCGCTACGCAGAAGTACAGGACGCTCGGGACGCCTGAGAACGTTTTGGTGCACAATTCACTGTCTTGCATGCCAACGCGGAACTTCAATAACTCTCGTTTTGAAGGCGCCGAGAAGGTGAGTGGTGAGGTTCTTAACGACAAGTACGTGGCCAAGATCATCGGCTGCAGCTCATGCGCGATGCGGTGTGAGCACATGTGCGTGGTTGCGGAGGGCCCGTACAAGAATACTATGACGCGGATGGAGTATGAGACTCTCTGGGCTTTGGGCCCATACTGTGGCGTAGACAGGCTTGACGCGATTATTAAGGGCATGGAATTGACGAACTATTATGGATTGGACTCTATCAGTGCCGGTGTTACTGTAGGTTTTGCTATGGACTGTTACGAGAGAGGCTTGCTGAGGCAAGATCAGCTTGATGGTATTGATGCAAAGTTTGGCAACGCTGAAGCCATGGTTCAGCTCGTTGAGAAAATCGGTAAACGTGAGGGCGTCGGTGAGCTTCTTGCTGACGGTGTGAAAGTGGCTAGTGAGAAAATAGGCAAGGGGGCTGAAAAGTTGGCTGCACACATCAAGGGTGTTGAGACTACTGGGTATGATCTTCGGTGTTTGAAGACGGCCGCTTTGGGTTTCGCGGTTTCGTTCCGCGGTGCGGATCATAATCGGCATGGGGCTTACGCTTTTGACGTGAAGGGCAAGGTTAATCGTCTTGTTGCGGAGAAGGGTAGAGGAAAGCTTGTCAGGGATATGGAGGACACGTATAATCTCATCGACTCGTTCGTCGTGTGCAAGTTTTCAAGGGGCACGTACTACAAGGAGTTGCCGGACATGGCGAAGCTCTACACTCTGGTAACCGGGATTGACATAACTCCTGAGGAGCTTAAGCGGTGCGGTGAGAGGATTCAGAATGCGGCCAGACTTTTCAACATCAGGGAAGGCCTAGGCAGGAAGGATGACACTTTGCCATGGAAGGTTATGCATGAGCCGATTCCTGATGAGGGTCCAGCAAAGGGCGCTTTGGTGACGCAGGCGGAGCTTGATCTGATGTTGGATGATTATTACGACTCGAGGGGTTGGACGAAGCAAGGTGTGCCGACAGTGGAGAAGCTCAAGGAGCTCGGCATGGACGATCTTATCGGGATAGCTGAGAAGTCGAGGGAGGCTTGAAGACTATGGTGAAGATTCATGAGAGGAAGTTTGTTTCTGCAGACCCTGACAAGTGCGTAGGCTGTCAAGTGTGTGAGTATATATGCTCGTACACGAAGGACAAAGCGTATAACCCGTTGAAGTCTCGCATAAGAGTGGTCAGGATCAATCAGCTTGTGAATCTGCCCGTTACTTGTCGGCTCTGTGAGGATCCGCCATGCGTGGCTGCCTGCCCAAGAGACGTGTTGATGCAGTCTGAGGATACTGGACTCATAAGCGTTGACAAGGACAAGTGCAACGGTTGTGGCTGGTGCATCGAAGCCTGCGACTACGGGGCGATAATGCTGCATCCTGAGAACAAAGTAGTCTACGTCTGTGACCTGTGCAAAGACAAAGGTGAACCACAATGCATCAAATGGTGTCCAGAAGAGGCTTTGGACCTGGTGACAAGCGACGTGCTCGCGCAGAAGGCTAGGATCACCGCCGTGAAGAAACTGTTCCAAGAAGCCATGAAGCCAAAGTAGCACGCTCTTTTCGTGCACGTAGCTAGAATCTCGTCGGGCAGACTGAATCTATTGGCTGTGAAAAGCGCGAATAGATGACCTACCCCCCGTCGTTTTTGCAATTAGGCACACGCTTTTGCTGAAGTCAACATGGTCGATTTGCGGTTTGGGCAGTTTGAATAGGTCAAAACACACCTTCCCGGTCGGTTTTTTGTTGTTCAACATGGGCGCGCTTGAAAAGATAGTGGAATTGTAGAACTGAATTAAAGATTCTTGGCACACGCTTGCGAAAACACTGCGAGAGTGAATTGGGAAAAGACGTGCGAAATACTCTGTCGCCCAGCCTGATTACCGAAATGAAGAAAGGTAGGTGATTGATTTATTCTTGGTGGTGCGTCAGCATGCCCTCGTGGACTTGCCCGAATACAAAATGCACTTGTGATAAGCAACTCGAGGCTGGGCAGCATTGTCCATTATGCGGGGAAGAAGCTCAGGGGTTCAGCTTCAGCGAGTTTGGGAATATACTGAAAGAGAAGTGGGACCTCCAGAAATCCATCATGAGGGCAAAGAAACAAGAGAGAATCTTGGAAAGGAGAAAGTTCTGTCCAAAATGCGGTTCAACAAACATCAATTTTCTTGTTTTCTACCGCCCTTCCATTTGGAGATGCCTCGATTGCGGGTATGAAGGTGTCTTCATGGTAGAAGACGGCAAGCTTGCGGAAAAAATCCAAAAGCGTTACAAAAGCAACGAAGAGAAGCGCTGATCGGGTAATCAATTTGCCACGGAAGCCAAGCGTCAAACGAAAAATCGTCGGAGACTCTATTAAAAGACTTGGGGATAGAGACATCTTTCCTTTTCACATCTGCCCTTTCCGCTCCATCCTTCCTTCTCCGCGCGCGAGTGATAGAGGTCTATCCAAGAGGCGCCCAGGATATTCTTGGAATTCCTAGAAAGCAGGAGGGGCTCGATAGATTGAGTGCAAGCTTGGAGAATCTCAGTGTGAAGCAGCTAACTGGCGGATTGAGCTATCATGAACTGGATGCTGTCACGTGTGCCCTAGTGGGGAAAATCCTCTTGGAGGGAAGAAGCGTTATACGGAACTCCAGAGCAGGCGATAGTGATGCCTAAGGGTGAAAAACTACGTGCGAGTGTCCGATAATAAGCTCTAGACAATGGTAATGTTGAGGGGATAGGGACGTCAAGGTTTGAAGCCAAAGTCAAAAAGATGGTTGAAGTCTTGAGTCTGAAATGGGTGCCCGTTGCGGGAAAGTTCTCGGATGCCCCCGAAAAGAACGGGGATTCTTCGAGGAAGCTCAGTATTTGCGAAGCCCTTGATGCAGTGAAACGTGAGAACCTCGTTCTGAACCTGTCGAAGGTGAATTGCGTTTGCGCAGGCGGCAGGCACTTCGCAGGATTAGAGTTTCTTCCGATTGAGACCATCGCCGGCGTTTTGACGAAGAAGGGGCATCGTGTTTATGAATCGATGGATGCCGCCGTGACTTCGGTAAGCAAGCAACCGCAGCCTATCAAGCGAGGTGACTTTTTCATCTTGGGTCCTCTCGAGAAGTTTGAGGCAGACCCTGACATCGTCTTTCTTTTCGTTAACCCTGCTCAGGCTGACAGGATTCTTGGGCTCGTTTCCTTCGGTGGTGCTGAACCTTTCATGTACTATCCTGCAAGCAGCATATGTTCAACGATAACGAACGTTCTTGCAAAGGGAAGACCTGAAATAAACCTCATCTCAGCATTTGAACGGCGGGGCGGTAAGTGGTCCCCAGACGAGCTTATAGTGGCAATGCCCTTAAAGGATTTTGAGATGGCAGTGGAAAACATTCCAAAATCTGGATACGGAACAGCCTAATTATCCTAGATAGGAGTGACGTCAATAGGTGCGCGGCCGCGAATCCAGACTCTTAAGCAAGACAATTGGAATAGACCCTAGCCTTCATCAGGCTATGCTGTTCATGTTTTCTCTCAAAGCTTAACTATCCTAGCATCAATATTCCTCTTACAAAATGGGCGATGCCTTTGAATGCTGACGAGAAGTTCGAGAATATCACTAAGGAAGGGATCACGAAATTCTTGGAGAAAAACCCCCATTCTGCTACTTCTCTAGGATTGCATGACCCTTATGATTACCTGTTGCCAAATGGGTCCACACAGAATCTTCTTGCGAATCTTGGCTTAGAGGAAGAGTGGATCAGGCAGCTCAAAGACAGGGTCAAATATGAAGAGCTTAGCGAAGACCATAAGCTGGACTGGAAAATCGTGGAAGAATTACATGAAATGTCCCTTTTCACGTTCCACGATCTGCGAGTGCATGAGCTAAACCCGGACGCATTCGAGACACTGGGCGGGTTGACTTTTATCATGCTCACGAAAGATTACGCGCCTTTTGAAAACAGAATGGACGCCATTGCCGCGCGAATCGAAAAGATGCCCAAGTATTTGGAGGAATTTCGCTCTAGGTTTGAGAAATCGAAGCCCGTCAAGCTTTGGACTCAAATTGCCTTGGAAACCGCTCAGAGTATGAGCGGCCTTTTTCAGTTCGTAATGAACATGGCGAAAGGCAAGGTTTCGGACATGGTCTACGAGAGGCTGGCTAAGGCGATAGAGAAGCTTCAACCTGCGCTGAGAGTTCATCTAGAATGGCTCAACGGCTTGCTGGTCAGGTCTTCTGAAGAGTGGGCTCTAGGTAGGGAGAAGTTTGATAAGCTTATCAGACTGCGCGACCTCGGTTTGACCTCAGATGAAATACTGGAGCTCGGCGAGAAATATTTGAGAGAGTTGAAGGTTGAGCGAAAGAAGCTGGCGCAGCAGATGGCTCCAGGAAAATCGGAAGAGGAGGTTATGCAGAAGATTGAGAGCCAAGCGCCCAAGACCTTCGAAGAAGCGTTGAAGTTCACTGAGCAGACTATGGAGGAAGCCAGACGTTTCGTACAGAGCAAGAATCTGGCGACGGTGTATCCGGAAGACAAGTTGCTGGTAAGAGAGACCCCAGCTTTTCTGGCTCCGCTTCTTCCTTTCGCCGCGCTGAATATGCCCGCAAAATATGACAAGCCTCAAATCGGCATATACATTGTGACCAGACCGCGAGACCCGTCGAACCTTGGGAAACACCTCAACTTTTCGTCGATCAGGAACACTGCCGTGCATGAAGCTTTTCCTGGGCATTTTCTCCAGGGGACCGTCTCTAACCGAGGCAGCATCGTCCGTATTCTTCTTGACGGAACGGAAACGGTTGAAGGTTGGGCCCATTACTGTGAAGAGATGATGGCGGAGAAGGGTTTCAACTCTGATATGGAAACGCGGCTGATACAGGTTAACGACATGATTTGGCGTGCTGTCAGAATAATAGTGGACGTGAAATTCTCAAGAGGAGAGATGTCCTTTGAAGAAGGCGTGCAGATGCTAGTCGAGGAAACAGGAATGTCGAAGGAAGCCGCGACGGCTGAGGTCAAGCGTTACACTCAGACCCCGGGTTACCCTTTGTCCTACCTGCTTGGGAAGCATCTGATCCTTCAGCTTAAGAAGGAAGTAAGACAGAAAATGGGAGACAAATTCGACGAGAAATTCTTCCACGACACGATAACAGCCAACGGGTACCTGCCTCTGTCCATGGTCCGCAAGGTCTTCGAACAGAAGATAGGGAAACTCAAAGCTTAGTTTCGCCTTTTGCTGCTTTCCTAGATTGTCATTCTTGCACGCGTGCGCACGTATGCTCCCATATTGTTGCTTGTTCACATTTTGATGGGGATGAGAACCGCTTTGACCCCCTGGGAAATAGGAGATGGAATGCTGCTGAACACTTTCCTTGTCATACTAGGTCTCTTCGTCACGGCTTTGATTATTCTCGTACAGTATCTGACTGTCTAACAAAGCTGAAAACAAGCAACGAAGCACATGCGCCTTGAAAGCGCCCGTTCCACCCTCGTCCTCGTGAAAAGCATTTATTTGATCAAAAGCATAAGGATAAACCTACACACTTCGGACGAGTGATTAGATTTTGTTTTCTATCAGTAATGCCGAGTATATGCGTCGCATAGAACGAGTTAGAAAAACATTGACAAAGCGAAAGCTGGATGCATTATATTTGACGAATGGCACGAGCATGTTCTACCTCACTGGCTATTCATTTATTTCGACGGAGCGGCCTGCAGCCTTGATTATTCCATTGGATGAGAAGATCGCTTTTCTGGGCCCTTGCTTGGAGAAAGCTCATGTGCCCCTTGAGACAAAGCTCATTGATGAGGTCAAGACTTACTTGGATTACCCGGGAGAAAAGCATCCTATTGAGCATTTCGCTGGTTTTCTTAAGGAAATGGGTCTTGCCAAGAAACGAATTGGCATCGACAACATGTCTGGGACTTCTGCAATGTGGGGTTACGAGGGTCCGCCGATCGGGAAGAAGCTGCCTGATGCGAAATTCGTGGACGCATCTGACTTGGTTCCTAGCATGCGGGTTGTAAAGTCGGCTGAGGAAATTGAGCTTATCAGAGAAAGCTGCAAGTGGGCAAATCTGTCTTTCTCGCTGCTCCAGGAGTATGCGGGTGAAGGGCTGTGGGATGCAGCTGTAGCGTTGGAGGCCATGGCTGAGGCGACGATGATTATGAAGAGGACGCTTGGACCAGGCTATCAGCCGAAGCGGAGGGTTTATCCCATTTCCGCTGGGTTCAGGGGTCAGATAGGCGAGATGACCGCTATACCGCATTCGATGTCGACGAAACGGATGATCAGAAAAGGTGATGTAATCATAGCGGAAGCAGGGGTTGACGTTGGCGGCTACACTTGTGAACTGGAGCGAACGATGATTGTCGGGGAGCCCTCGGCGAAGCAGAAACGGTACTTTGAAGTGATGACCTCGGCTCAAGAAGCAGCCTTCAAAGCCTTCAAGCCGGGAGTCAAGTGCAGCGAAATCGACAAGGCAACGATCAACGTGTTTAAAAGGGCTGGATTAATTCATTTTGTGCCGCATCACACCGGACATGGTTTGGGTTTGGAAGATCATGAGCCTCCATGGTTAGACGTTGGAAACCCGAAGCCCCTGAGTGCAGGGATGGTTGTGAGCTGCGAGCCCGGATTCTATGAAATTGGATTCGGAGGATTTCGGCACTCAGACACTATCCTGATAACCGATGATGGGAAAGATCAGATGACATATTATCCCAGAGAGTTAGAGGATCTAATAGTCAAATAGGCACAATTGAGGTGGAGGCGATAGAACGTGAGCAAGAGAAGCAAGCCTGAGGGGAAAATGATCGATAGGCAGAAGGGTCATCAGACGAGAAGGGCTCGTGGGGGAAAAGAAGCAGAAGCGAAGGTAGAAAAGCATCTCCGCTCGGTCACCCTTATAAGCTTCGCTGAGGGGGTATATTGTAAGAAAGGCATGCCGGCAGGGTATTGCAGTATCTCGCTTTAGAAATGGTTTGCTTTTGCTTGGAACTGGCCTGTTTTTGCCTTGGAGGTAAGTATGTTATGTTAGGAATTAGAAACGTGCCGGATCGAAACCGGAGCAAATTTGAGATAATAGCGGAAATCTTGAAGAGGTTGCGCGAACCAGTTGGTAAGACGAATATTATGTCTCATTGCAATATGAGCTCCGCATCATCAGGTCAATACTTAGATTTTATGGAATCGATTGATCTTGTTCGGACAGACGCGATCGCGGGGAAAGTAACCTACGAGAAAACAGAGGCTGGCCAAGATTATCTGGAACTGTATAGTAGGATGGCTCTGCTGCTCGATCCCTGTATTTCTGTACCAATGTTGATTCAACGTTGAGAGGCGTGGAACAGAAGGGGGATTGCAGAATAGCGAACGTGAATGGTGGTTTGAGATTAGGGCGTGAGGGATGATTCATGAAAATGTTGGAGGGCTGGAAAAGAATAGATAATCAAAGGGGGTTCATGAATGCGACGACTGGACAGAATATTTCTGTTGCGAAGAACCAGTTTGGGGAACACTACTCGGTACTGCTGGTAGCTAGGATAAGAAACGACGAGGAAGAAAGGAAGGTTTCACCCGAATTTGCAACCAGATCAAAGGCGGAAGCATTTGCCCTAGACTGGATGAATAAGCATCCGAGAGGAGCTTGAATTAACCCAAGTCAGCTTGCTTGTGTCTTGTTTCTCAGCAGAGTTTAATGTAAACCGCGGAAGCAAGGTTTTTCTCTAGATCAGCCGTATCAATTTCGGCTTTGTCGAAACGCAACAGCATTCATCAGAAGTCCATGGGTTTGCTACAAATCGAAGTGCGCGTGCTTGCTCGCAAAGAGGGTCTTCCACGTAAATGTCGATGGCTATCTTTGAGATCCTGTTCGATGGAACGATTTTACCGTGGCCAGTTTTGTTCCGCAAACTGAGCATTTACCCTCGGCAGTGATTTTCGGCTGCTCCTTCACTTCAGCACCGCAAAGCCCACATTTTGGCATCGAATCACCTCCTTGCAAGGCCCTGATCAACGGTCTAGTAGTCTTCTCGTGAATAAGAGCTACACTGAGTGTGCAGGGTGTTTCTACGCGTTTGGAGAGTTTGATTCATATCTCGTGTGTTGCGCGCGCCCTGCGAATTGTTTTCTCCATTTTGATTTAAGAATAACAGCCACCCAATTCAAGTTCTTTTCCGTGTCCTCTGCGTGAGGGATAAAACTTTGCGCCAACCAACCAGAACCTCTAAATGGCATATTCCGGACAGATAGAAGCACGGAAGAGTAATAGCCTAGACCAGAAGAGAACTCATTCCTAGAAGGAATAACCAGTTGTTCTCCAAATCGGCTAGTGAGTGGTCGAGGGTATGATGAATAATGAGAAGCTTGCACGTCAAATCGTAACGTCCTGCTTGAACATAAGAGAAGGTGAAAATGTATGGATTAGTAGCTGGGACCATACGATTAACGTAGCTTCTGAAATAGCTATGCTATGCAGGCAAAAAGGAGCCAGACCGTCGATCACTCTTACCACAGAGAACTATTGGACGCGTTCATTGCAGGAAGTCCCAAGGGAATTGCTGGAGACTCTTTCGCCAATTGAAACTGCCACATTAAGACAGACTGACGCATTCATTTTCTTGTTAGGTCCAAAGACTCCAGTAGATTGGAGCAAGATACCTTCGGAGAAACAGGAACTTGCCAACATCTGGTTTCTCGAGTCAAACAGATACATGGATGCGTGGCGAAAACTGGCTCAGAAACGGTCTGTAAGAAT